>CAZFGS010000008.1:0-33934 GCA_964518545.1 uncultured Sulfurimonas sp.
ACCTTGGATAACTACTATCTTCATTGTGTGTACCTTTAATTTGCATTTTAAGGAGTTATTTTATCTAAATAAAGCATAATCTATTTTAAATTTTAAAAAATTCAATTTTATAAAGATATACAATGCAAATAATTACACCCCATTTTATCCTTTTAAACGATAAAGTCAGCACAAACCTCTCCGTTGCTTTTGATAAAACTATCAAAAAAATAGCACCTTTTGATACTTTAATTGATGAGTTTCCAAGTGCCAAAGTAACAACATTACAAGAAAATTCACTCCTTATGCCTGGGCTTATTAATGCCCATGTGCATATTGAATTTTCAGCCAATAAAACAGAGTTAAGTTATGGTGATTTTTTACCTTGGCTCTATAGTGTTATAGAAAATCGTGATGACCTTATTAATGGCTGTGAACTTGAATGTATGAGTAAAGCTATAGATGCTATGCTTGAGAGTGGTATCACAACATTTGGAGCTATTAGTTCGCATGGGATGGACTTAGAAGCTTGTGCAAATGCCAAGCAAAATGTTGTTTTTTTCAATGAGCTTATAGGTTCTCAAGCAGTGATGGCCGATGCTCTTTTTGGTGATTTCAAGTCACGTTTAGCAACGAGTCAATCTGTAAAACGCGAGGGTTTTAAATCTGGAATCGCTATACATTCTCCCTATTCTGTACATCCCATTCTTGTCAAAAAAGCTTTAGAGATTGTTAGAGAACAAAAACTTCCTCTTAGTGCACACTTTATGGAATCACAAGCAGAACGAGACTGGCTCGATAAAAGTGATGGTGATTTTAAGGAATTTTTTCAAACACTCCTCAAACAAAATACAAATGTAAGTGATGCAGATGAATTTTTAGAACATTTTGATGGTACTTCCACACTTTTAACTCATGTTGTCAAAGCAGATGATAATGAGCTTGAGAGAATTGCAACAAGTAGACATACAGTCATTCACTGCCCAATATCCAATAGACTTTTAGGGAATGGAGCCATAGACCTTCAAGCCCTTGATACTAAAAAAATCCGCTGGATACTCGCTACTGATGGACTGAGTTCAAACTATAAACTCGATCTTTTTGAAGAGATGAAAGTAGCATTATTTATGCACTCAGAGCTCCCTTTACTAGATTTGGCAAATAAACTTCTACGCAGTGTTACCATAGATGCAGCAAATGCTCTTGGTGTCAATGCAGGAGAGCTTGCAGAGGGCAAAAATGCAGATATGCTTGTACTTGACCTAGACAAGGAACCAAGCAAAGAGTTAGCCATTCATTTAATTCTTCATCGCTATAATATATCAAAAGTTTACATTAACGGTCAACTTCAAAAAGGGGAAGATTCATGAATTTTCTAAAAAAACTGTTTTTACCAATCACTCTACCGATGAAATTTATACAAGAACATTTCAAGGCAATGATATTTTTGCTCATTTTATTTTTATTGTTTGCACCTCAAAGCGAGCAAGAACTTAGCCCAACAAATCTTCAAGAGATTCAACTTACTGGTCCTATAATGGATGTGAGTGAAGTACTCAGTCAGATAGAAAAAGCTGAAAAAGATGATGCGATTAAAGGTGTATTGTTAAGTGTTGACTCCCCAGGGGGAGCCGTTTCTCCCTCTATAGAGATAGCTTATGCTATCAAACGCCTTAAAGAGAAAAAGCCTGTTGTTGTATATGCAAAAGGAACTATTGCAAGTGGGAGTTACTATGCTAGTATCTGGGCAGATGAGATTATAGCAAACCCTGGAAGTATGGTTGGAAGCATCGGTGTGATTATGCAGGGTGCAAATCTAAGTGGCATCATGGAAAAACTTGGTATCTCAACACAAACAGTAAAAGCTGGTAAATACAAACAGATAGGTACAGCAGATAGAAAGTGGACTGATTATGAAGTAAATGAGCTCAATAAAGTGATCCAAGGAACATACGATATGTTTACACAGGATGTGGCAGATGCAAGGAACTTAGATATCAAAAAACGCGATCTGTATGCCAATGCACATATCTTTACAGCACAACAAGCTAAAGATGTTGGACTTATCGATACACTTGGTGTATCTTATGATGCAAAAAAAAGGGTAGCAGAACTTGCAAAGGTGCAAAAACCTGTTTGGAATAAAGAGGATAAATTTGACAAACTTATGAAGAAACTCTCTGCATCAACAGCAGTAACTCTTTATACATACTTTCCGAATCTAGTCTTAAAATAAGACTAGATCTCTACCACATCCACTACCTCAGAGAGGTTTTCAAAAATTCTTTTGACTCTATCTTGCCAAAGTGTTCCAAAGGCTTTGAGATCCTCTGGACTTGCTTCACCAGAACTTAGTTTTTGCATAAGTGGCATCATTTTTGGATCTGGCTTAATGGAACCTGGGTTGTAAGTGATATCAACACTTTTTCCATTATCTACTCGTGTAAACCTTGCCGAAGCATCTATATTTGCATTAAAATACATAAGAGAGTGACGAGCAAACTGCCCCTGAAGCCCTTTGAAGCCACTTTTATCTGTAGCACCTGTTATATGTGAGATCACATTAGCAATAACACCGGCCACACCATCCTCTAAAGCCTCTTCAAACTCTACTTTAATGGTACCCCTAACTGCTCTACCCTCAGGATAAAGCACTTTTAGTGCTTCTTGAGTAATGATATAAGCTCCTGCAACGGTTGGACAAGAGTGTCCTGCTGCTTTTACAACCTCTAAGTAGTTTATCTCATACTCTCCAGCTTCAAATGCTCCTAACACTTGTGAAAGTGGATCTTTAAGTTGTATAGACTCTATAGTATCAAAAAATGGTGGGTAGTTCATAGTATCTTTTCCTTTTGCAGTACTTTAGCCACAACAGTGTACTCTCTACTCTGAGCTTCAAAGATATCATCTACATTCAAGGTATCAATATCTACTACATGAGAGTTTTGAGAGATTTGGGCAAAGCCTTTTTTTGTTTTTAATTTTGGATGGTTAGATTCTAACATCTTTTGTAAACTTGTGAGTTGATTTTGAGCAAGATTGACTACAGAATCTATGGCATAAGGGAAACTTTGTTTTAGTTGTTCTAGCTCTTGAGTGGTATTTTGAAGTTTAAAATCTATACTTCTACTAAACTGTTCTTTAAGCCTTTGAATCTCTTGGGCATTTTGCTCCATCTTTTTTTCAACTGAATGTTGTTCAAAAGAGCTTTGAAGATGTTTTAGTTCTTGGGATTTCTGACTTAGCTTTTGCTTTATGATCTGAGTGTATTGATTTGAGAGAGAATCTAAAGAGAGATAAAGTTCATTGGTATCGGGAAGTAAAATCTCCATAGCCGCACTAGGAGTAGCTGCTCTCACATCTGCGACAAAATCAGATATAAGATAATCTATCTCATGCCCAATAGCAGAGATAACAGGAGTAGATGCTCTAAAGATAGCATCTGCAACACTCTCTTCATTAAAACTCCACAAATCTTCCATACTTCCACCACCACGAGAGAGTACAATAACATCATATTTTTGTGTATCTGCATACTCTAGTGCATTGACTATCTGCGCAGCAGAACCTTCACCTTGCACCAATACATCATAGATATCTATCTCTATAAGACGGTAGCGTTTATTTGCCACTCGTAACATATCTTGTAAGGCTGCACCGGTTGCAGAGGTGATAAGAGCTACTCTTTTTGGAAAAAGTGGAAGTTGTTTTTTAATCTCAGGGGCGAAATAACCTTGTCCAGAGAGTTTTTGTTTGAGTTGTTCATATGCAAGAGAGAGTGCACCCTGACCTGCTGGTTCTATAGAAAAACAGTTAATCTGGTAAGAACCACGAGGTTTATAAAGAGTGATAGCCCCATCAATGAGAACTTTCATCCCCTCTTCAAGACGAAACTTTAACTTAGAGGCATTACCTCGAAACATAACACCACTAATAGAAGAAGAGCTGTCTTTTAAAGTAAAGTAGATATGTCCTGAGTTATGAAAAGTGATGCGAGAGAGTTCCCCCTCAACAAATACTCTCTCAAAACTTGTTTCTAAGAGAGTTTTTATCTGCTCATTGAGTCCTGAAACACTGAGTGTATGCATAAAGCTATTTTTTACGAGCGATTAAAAGTGTAGAGATATCCATAGAAAAGCTTTTAGTATAAAGCATCTCAAAACCTGCTTCTTCTAACTCTTTTTGCATATTTGCTACAGTTGAGAAAGTCTCTATTGAATTAGGCAAATACTCATAAGCTTCAATATTTTTAGAGATAAATCCACCCACTTTAGGGAGGATATTGTTTGTATAGTAGTTCATTACTTTTGCAATTGGTGAGGGGTTTTCATTTTTCATAAACTCTAAAATAACTACTAATCCACCTTGCTTTAAAACGCGATTAAATTCATCTAAAGCCTGCTTTCTCTCGACGACATTACGAATCCCGTATGTGATACTTACAAAATCTGCACTTGTATCTTCTAAAGGGATCTCAGTTGCAGGAGCAATATGATAAGTAAATTTAGGATACTTCTTACGAGCGACATCGACCATTCCAACAGAAGGATCTACTCCCACTATATCACCAATAGCAATGCCGGCTTTCTCACTTCTATCTCTCCAAAAGTCCATCATATCACCTGTACCACAGGCAACATCAACGATTCTATCTATAGAGTCTTTTGCATAATATTTGTATGCTAAATCACAAGCTTTTCTTCTCCATGATTTATCTACACCCATACTCATTACACGATTTGCAGTATCATAAGTTGGTGCAATATCATCAAACATAGAGACAATTTTTTCTTGCTTTTGTTTATTTTGTTTTCCATGAGAACTCATAAATTTATATCCTTTTTTTCATCCATAGTATTATATCTTGGCTCTCTTGAGTTGTGTTTAAAACTTCCAAATCATTTGCATTTGGAGCAACATAACAGAGATAATAATCAACTATATCTTGGGTGAGTTCATACATACTTTGTGTTCCCTCAATCATAATATTTTTATATTCATTTATTTTAGAGAAATTATCTTCTATAAAAACCTTACGTCCTTCAACATCAAAAAGTGGTATCGTTCTATCAAACTCTTTTTCTCTGGAGTATATAAGTATATCTGGGGCTTTACCATCAACAAGTCTTGCATCTAGTGTTGGTCTGTCTTCTCTTACAGTATTGCCACCTATTACTAAGAGATCACATACATCTCGCATCGCATGCACATTTTTACGAGACTCTTGGGAGCTTATAATTCCATCACTAGTTGATCCATCTAAACGCTGTGCCCACTTAAAAAAGACAAAACGACCATCTAAGAACTTTTTAAATGGCTCTAAAAGTGCATCACACTCTTGCATCATAATCTCACTATACACTTCAATATTATTCATTTGAAGTATCATATTGCCTTTTTGGGCAGCAACATTGGTATCATAAGAACCAACATAAACTTCTTTCATACCAAGTTCAGATATAAGATTCGCACATGATGGTGTTTTCCCATAATGTGAGCATGGTTCCAAAGTTGTATATAAAGAACAATTTTTAAATATATTTTGATGATTTTGCAGTAAGTGTGTATGAATATCAAGAGAGTCTGTAAGTGCTAAGATATAACTGTCGTTTGTTAGTTTAAAATAAGCTTGCTTAAGTGCATTGACCTCTGCATGAGCTTCTCCTGCCTTATGATGTGCTTCTACTGAGAGAATTTCACCATGTTTACCAAGAACACAGCATCCTACAGCAGGATTAGGGTATGTTAAACCCTGGTACTTCCAAGCTTCTTGAATGGCAAGAGCCATAAAAAACTTATGATCTACTACCATTCAAAGTAAGTTTTTGCTTTTTTAACATCATCGAAGTTCACTTCGTATGTTTCACCCTCTTTTTCAAAAGTAAGTGTTTTACCATCAACCTTGATAAGTTTTGCACGAAGTTTCTCTTTCTCCCCATAAACCACTGAAACATTTTCTTCTAGTGATTTTTTAAAATGATCAAGAGTCATTAATTTTCTCTCAATACCAGGAGAGCCGACTTCTAATCTGTAATCTCCAGAAACGGGAGGAGTTACATCTAAAAGTGGAGAGATAAGATGTGTAAGTTCCACACAAGTATCTAAACTCACACCCTTGCGTTTTCCGTCTTCAAAGTCTGGAGAGATAACACTCACACGGTAAATAGTCTCTTCACCCTCATTTACAATCATTGTATCATACAGCTCTAAGCCAACTGATTTTGTTAGTGAATCTATATCGCTTTGTAAACTCATGAATCTTCATCCTCTTTAGGTTTTTTCGCTATCTTTTTAAACAGCTCTTCTAGTGTTTGTGTTTTTTTTAACTGCTCATCAAATTCAAAAGTAAATTTTGGACAACGATACCAACCTTGATCTTTTAAACAATATGTTTCAACAATAGGGCGTGCTTTATTTAAAAGTTTTAATGCATCGCGTTTTTCTTGCTCTGAGAGTTCATGGGGATTGATATAAACTTTTGCATCACTTTTGCCACGAGAACATACAACTTCTACAATATCAAGTTCATGAAGTCGTTTGTCATTCATTGCACCAAGTGCTTGAGGGATTAACTCTAAGAGAACTGATTCAGTTCTCTTGAGTTTTATTTGTGCTTCAGTCATGAGTTTATAACTCTACTTTTTGCTCAACTTTTTTGAATGTTTCAAGTACATCACCTGGTACAACATCGTCATAACCACTGATAACAACACCACATTCATAACCGTTTCCGATCTCTTCAACATCATCTTTAAAACGTTTAAGTGAAGTAAGTTCACCTTCGTAATGAACAACACCATCACGGATAACACGAACCATACCACCACGAATAAGACGACCATCAACAACAAGACAACCAGCAACAACACCCTTAGGTATTTTAAACACTTCTTTAACTTCTGCTTGACCAGTATTTTCTTCAGTGTATTTTGGAGCCATCATACCTGTAAGCATTCCAGTGATATCATCAATAAGTTGGTAGATAATTGAGTATGTTTTAATCTCAACACCTTTTTGTTTCGCTGCTGCTTTTACTGCACCTGTTGGACGAACATTAAATCCAAGAAGTACACAATTTTCAGAATTGTTTACAAGTTCAACATCATTTTCAGTAATTCCACCAACACCACTAGAGATGATGTTCACTTTTACTTCATCATTACGTAGTGCTAAGATAGAAGACTTAATCGCTTCAAGAGTACCATGAACATCTGTTTTAAGTACAACTTTAAGAGATTTAAGTTTCCCTTCTGCAATCATTGCTGTCATATCTTCTAATGAAGATTTCGTAGAGATTGAAAGTTCTTTATGTCTGTCATATTCATGACGTTTCATTGCGAACTCTTTAGCTTCTTTGTCACTATTCATTGCAATCATTAATTCACCAGATGCTGGAACTTCATTGAGTCCTGCAACAACTGCTGTATGTGATGGTAAAAGAGTTTTTATTTGTTTGTTATGTTCATCTATCATCGCTTTTACACGACCATAAGCTGCACCACATACAACATAATCTCCAACTTTCAAAGTACCATTTTGTACAATAACAGTAGCAACTGGACCACGACCTTTTTCAAGTGAAGACTCAATTACAGCTGCTTTAGCAGGTGCATTTATATTTGCTTTAAGCTCTAAAATCTCAGCAGTTGTAAGAATGTTTTCAAGTAAATCATCAATACCCATACCTGATTTTGCAGAAACAGGAACAAATTCTACATCTCCACCCCAGTCAACAGGATTAATGCCATGCTCAGCCATTTGACCTTTTACCATATCTGGTTGTGCAGTTTCTTTATCCATTTTATTGAGTGCAACAATAATCGGTGCACCTGATTCTTTAGCAAGTTTAATAACTTCAAGTGTTTGTGGTTTTACACCATCATCAGCAGCAACAACGATTACGATAATATCTGTAATCTCTGTACCCTTTTCACGCATATGACTAAACGCAGCATGTCCCGGTGTATCTATAAATGTAATTGGCTTACCGTCTTGCTCAATTGTATAAGCACCAATATGCTGAGTGATTCCACCAGCTTCACCATCAGTTACTTTTGCTTCACGAATTGCATCAAGAAGTGAAGTTTTACCATGATCAACATGACCCATAATAGTGATAACAGGAGCTCTCTCAGTTGCATCTGGATCTGCTTCAACATCTTCCTCTTCAACAGTAAACTCATCTTTAGGATCGATAATTGTTACTTCAACACCAAACTCTTCTGAAAGAATTTCAATCTCATCATTTCCAAGGAAATCATTTTTAGTCATCATCATACCAAGATCAAAAAGAACCTTGATGATATCTGACATTGGACGTTTAAGAGCCTCTGCAAATTCGTAAACACGAATATCTTCAGGAATCTCTACTTCAGTTACTACTTCCTCTTCATGTGAAGCTTTTTTATACTTTTTCTTCACATCTTTACGAACTTTACGTCCACGAGGAGCTTGTTTTTTGTTACCATTTCTACCAGCTGGCTTAGGAGCTCTTGGTTTTCTAGGCTCTTCTACAGGAAGTGGAGCACGTTCAGTTGAGTTGAGATCAAGTAATGTTACTTGATCATCCATATCCATAGATACATCTGACATAGACCCACCAAATATATCTATTTTTTTGCCTTGATCTTTTTTAGAGACAGGAGCTTCTCTTTTGGAAGATTTTTTCTTCTGAGCAAGTTCAGCTAAAACCTCTTCACTCATTTTTCCATAAGAAGAAACATTTACTTGTTTTTGTGGTGCAGAGTACACCTCTTCAACTTTTGGTTTTTTCTTTTTTACAATTTTTAAACCAGATTTTTTAATAGCAGGTCTTGAAGATGGTTGTACAACTCTAAGTGTAGTCTTAGGTTTTGCCGGCACCTCTTTTTTCACTTCAGGAGTTTTCTCTTCTTCTGAAGGCTTTTTTTCTACAATTTTTTCTTCTGCAATTTTCACTTCTTCTTTTACTGGCTCTTGTGGAGTTGATTCAGATTTAGCTTCTTTTTCTTTTTCAGTAGTAGTTACAGATTGAGGTTCTTCCTCTTGAGAAGGTTCCTCTTTTGCTTTTTTTACAACTTTCGTTATAGTTTTTGGTGCTGGTTTTTCATCATCACCATTCATAATATAGTTTGCAATCGATTCAGCTTGTTCCATGCTCACTTTACTTTGTGCAGCTTTTACTTCAATCCCCATGCTCTTAGCTTTTTCTAACACATCTTTTGAGGCAATCCCTAGTTCGTCTGCAATTTCTTTAACGCTAACTTTATCTGTCATCAGTGATGATCTCCTTTAGTTTGTTCATAAACTTATCTTTTTGATTACTTCTGCATTGTCGCATAAGAGTTTTTGAGATTTTTTTCTCATCTAAAAGACATTCTTTACATAAATAAAAACTTCTACCACGACCATTGAAACAATCTAATTCGCCATCTTTACATTGAAGACGCACTAGATTGTTTTGCTCATCTCTTCTTCTGCATGCAACACACATTCTGATTGGTAGATGAAATTTTTTCGCCATTATATCTAAATCTTGCTTTATTTAATAGAGTTTATCGCTCTATTATTAGTCCATTGTTATCGAAATCCAAAACTTTAACACCAAAGTCTGGAAATTTCTGCTTAAATTTGTTGGCAATCATTGCAGAATCATCGTCATATACAAGAGAGAAAAAAGTACTTCCGCTTCCTGAAAGTGTACTCATTAGGGCACCTGACTCATATGCAACCTTTTGTACGGCAAAAAGTTCTGGAAGTGTTTTCATACGAGCTTTTTGATGGAATCTATCTTGTGCTGCTAGTTTTAACATCTCCCAATCTTCATTAAAGAATGCTGCAACTGTTAAAGCAGTATGGGAAAGATTATACACTGCATTCTCTTTAGAGTATGATTTTGGCAAAATTGTACGTGATTTTGATGTATTCATCTGTTTGTTAGGTATTACCACTACCGCTTTGAGATAATCTGGAAGATGTTTACGTTGTGAAAACACTTTGTTTTTTTCAATTGTTGCAGCATTAAAACCACCCATTACAGCAGGAGTGATGTTATCTGGATGTGGCTCATACACAAGTGCATGATTTAAGATACGGCGTTTACTCACACGAATCCCTGCAGCTTCATGCGCTGATGCAATAGCAGATACTATAACTGCTGAACTACTTCCTAATCCTCTTGACATAGGGATAGAGTTAAAAAATGTAAACTTGAAGTTTTGTTTCTTTTTTGTTAGACGTGTATAGTGCTCATTAAAAATAGAGATAAAAAGATTGTTACCCTTCAGACGTGGGTTGTTTTCACCCTCCCCTTTAATACTAACACTAAAAAACTTTGATGGATGAAACTCTACACGGTTACGTAGATCTACAGCAAGACCTAAAGAATCAAACCCTGGTCCAAGGTTTGCTGATGTTGCAGGTACACTTATAGTCACTTAGGACTCCTCTTTTAGCCAACAGCACCTATCATATAAAGTGGTGTTGTATTTTTACTAAACTCGTTATAATCAAGTACATCAGGAAGAGTAAAATTTACTTCTGGTACTGTTTCTAACTTTTGAGTTTTTATTTCTGATGCAACTTTAACAAAATGAAGCTTTCCAATCGCTTTTATAGGCTCATTATTATTAAAATAAAAGGCATCTGCAGCAAAAAGTGGAATATCTTTTAAAATACTCAAAGATTTTAAAAAGATATAGGCTACTTTAATCGCCATAAAGCTTCCTGGACCATTAGCATAAAATAACTTTTCAATAGTATATTTTTTCATCAAATCTTGAAATATTGTAGGCAAAACATCTGAACTTTTTCCACTACTTTCTATAGTTTCAAGAAGTCTCTTATCTTCATATATACCTATTTTTATGGGTGATGTAAGTGTTATAAGAACAATATCAACCTTTTTAGGCATAGGCTTTTTCGAGCTCCGCTGTTTTAGCACCCACTAGTTCTACAACTTCATAATTTTCTGGTGATTTTAAAAGTTCAAGAGTAAGCTTATGATTGAGATCATGACTTCCGGCGAGTGCTTCATAATTACCTATAAAGTTCATCCCAATAAGTGACATATCTCCAATGGCATCTAAGATTTTATGACGTACAAACTCATCATCAAAACGCAAGCCTTCAGGATTGAGAATCTTTTTCTCATCAAGAACAATGGCATTTTCTAAAGATCCACCAAGGGCTAAACCTTTTGAGCGAAGATATTGTACCTCATGTAAAAAACCAAAGGTACGAGCACGTGCTATCTCATTTTTATATGACTCTTTTGTAAACTCTAGAACATACTCTTGAGTATTGATAACTGGGTGCGGAAATTTAATGGTAAAGTCATACTTTAAGTCTGGTGATGGTGAAAGTTTTACATATTTATCACCCTCACGTACTTCTATATCTTTTTTTATACGCATAATGCGCTTAGGGATATCTTGTTCAATAAGCTCTGCCTCATCTAAAAGCATACAAAAACTTGCACTACTTCCATCCATAACAGGTACTTCATCTGCATCGACAATAATTTTCAAATTATCAATCCCATAAGCATACACAGCCGAGAGAAGATGCTCTATTGTTGAGATCACATGCCCATCTTTGCCTATAACTGTAGCCATTTTTGTATCAACAACATTTTCTGGGATCAGAGGAATAGCAACATCCACATCACTACGGTAAAACACAATACCACTGCCAGACTCTAAAGGTTCTAAGCGAAGCTGCACAGGTGAACCCTTGTGAAGTCCAATCCCTACAAGTTCTACACTTTTTTTAATTGTTGTTTGATACATCAGGTTTTCCTTAATTTCTTTCTATAATCTCTTTAGCATTTTTTATAACATCATTGATGTTGAGTTTTATCCACTGCTTATCCATCCACTCTTGTGGACGAACCTCAATACCTTGTACTAAAACACCAAAATGTAGATGATCACCCATAGCATAGCCACTTTTTCCTGTATTTGCTATAGTCTCTCCACGGTGTATCTCATCACCTTCGTTTACTTTAATACTTGAACAGTGTCCATAGATCGTGTAAAGGCCAAGACCATGACTAATAACAGGCATATTTCCATAGAGTCCATTATAATCACTAAAAACAACTGTCCCTTTGTTTTGAGGTTTAATTTCCGCCATTGCATTTGATGCTAAATCTAAGCCTAAATGATAAGCTTCAGAGATAAATTCACCATCATAATAATACTTTCTATGATCCCCAAAGTGTGCAACAACTTGAGCATTTTTAAGGGGGTACATTTTATTAATTTTAAAAGATTTTACTAGCTCATCATCATTCACTTTTGATGTAATCTTATGGATTAAAATCTCATTTTTTGCTCTTACATCTTCATTGATGATCTTAAATTGCTCTAAAGAGTTCTCTACACCTTCTGTTTCTACAAACTCTTCTGCAAGGTTTGCAATTTTTCCTTTTAGGAATTTATCTTTAAGTTTGATTTTAGAAAGTCTATAATCTTTTTGTTTAAGGTATAAAGGCACATAAGACTTAGCAATATTTCCTGCCTTATCTTTTGCTACAACAGTTGCCTTAAAACTACTATCGGTTACAGGCCAGGCAAGTAGTGATATATAGTAACCATCTTTATAAAAACCTTGTGGTTTAAAATGTTTATGATCATTGCCTTCAATATAAAGTTCATCTAAATTATCATCTTTTGCTTTAAAGATTACAAGAGCAGAACCACCTTTTGAAATTTTATATGAGTTACTTACAATGCTTAACTGTGGTTTTTTCTTATCTATTTTTAAATCAAGTACTTTTGTTACACTGTTACCTTTAAGTAAGTTCCATTTACTGCCATCTGTTGCTTCAATGATAACTTTTATCTCTTTATCTTTTGTGCTATAAGCTGTTCTTGGTGGTTTTACTTCTAGATTTATACTTCCTTGTGGTGCGAGAAGTTGTTCATTTATCAGTGTTGTTTGGTCAGTAGGTGTTTGTAAAATAACCTTGTAAGATTTAATCCCACTTGCATCACTCAACTGAACTTTTAAAGGTTTTTTTAGATTCCAGTAACCATTTGAAACAACTTTTACCTCTGGAGCGACTCTTTCAAAAGTGTTTGAAAAGTAAACATACAAACCACCTCCAACAACTAAAGTAAGTGCTAATAAGCCTCCGAATGATGACTTCTTTTTATTATTGTATCCCAATTATATTTCCTCTTGCATATGTATTAAATTATTTGTTTCATCATATAAAAGCACTTTTTGTACATGTACAATACTCAATGCCTCTTTTGATATCTCTATAGCCTCATTGAGACTGGCTCCTGATGATTTCATATCATCTTCGTTTAAAATAAAAAGAGCAGTTCTTGCATTATCTTTGAGAATCATTTTTGTAAACATCAAAGCTTTAAGTCGAAATAAACTTAAGGGTTCACTCTGTAAAAGAGATCTTCTACACTCCTTATAGTCTGCACCGAGTGTTATCAGTTGACTCATCCTAGCAAAAAATGTACCATCAACTTTGGAACCTAGTAACTTATCAGATGCCACCAAACAAGCTGCATAAAGTGATGTTGCCATTTTTTTATTTATTTTGATATTTGCTTGTAAAAAAACTTCATATAATGATGTTGTTTCTAAAGAAACAACACAATCAGCACCACTAGGTAAATGTGCACGAAGTTTATCATACCAAGGAAGAAATGCATATCTTTTATCTATCTTCTCAGAAGAAACAATAGAAACTTTTTTATGCATTGTTAATATATATGTATATAAAGCAGATCCATTACAAAAAGTATCATTATTACACTCTATTACAATATGCTTTGCACTTACCAATTCACTAAAAGATATCACTCATACTCTTTTTGTAAAATTATATACTATTTCTTATTCATTTTATAAACATAAGCTAAGACTTCTGCAACAGCGGCAAAAAGTGCTTCAGGGATTGGCTTTTCAACTTCAACTTCTGCATATAAAGATCGAGCTAATGGTGGATTTTGCACTATATGTATATTTGACTCACGTGCTATCTTTTTAATCTGTGAAGCTATATGATCAACACCTTTAGCAACAACTACAGGGGCATGAGATACTTCATTGTCATACTTTATTGCAACTGCATAGTGTGTAGGATTGGTAATCACCACATCTGCATTTGGAACCTCTGCCATCATACGCTTTCGTGAAGCCTGCATCTGAATTTGACGAATTTTTGATTTTATAAGGGGATCTCCCTCCATATTTTTCATCTCATCTTTAATCTCTTGCTTTGACATCTTCAGTCCATCAAAATATTGCTTACGAACAATAATGATGTCTATAATCGCAAATAAAAAGATGATAAAAAGCATCACAAACGCGATGGTAAGCATCTTCTCTTGAAGCCAGTTTAGTTGATCTCCCAAACCAAAGAGTGCAACAGTTGGAAGCTCAGTGATAAAGTAAAAGAAAAATACAAACCCTACTCCAAGAGTAGTAAATGATTTGAAGGTGATCTTAACACCCTCAATAAGTTTCTTCATTGAAAAAAGATTTTTGGTTCCCTTGATGGGATCTATCTTTTTAAGATCTGGCATAATAGCTTTTGTTGTAAATAAAAAGCCAAATTGTGCAAGAGCTGCAATAACTCCTGAAACAGCTACTGCAATAGCTAATGGCATCACTATAAGTAAAAATTCTTTTATGGTCACAATAGCGATATCTATCATATGCAATTTATCTAAATGTATCCCAATAAGTGAAAAATAATATTTAAAAAGAAGAATAACATGTTCTGCCATAAAAGGAAAAAGCATTAATACAGAAAGAATTGCTACAAAAAGAGTGATAACACCAGAGGTGTCTTGAGATTTTGGAACATTACCCTCTTTTCGGGCATCTTCTATCTTCTTGGGGGTGGGTTCTTCTGTCTTTTCAGCATCATCAGCCATAGTTTATCTACCTATAGCCTAATCCATTTTCATGGAGAGATCTATCCAGTTTGCTTGGTGTATAAGTGAACCAGAGCTTATAGCATCAACACCAGATTTCGCATAAGACTCAATCGTTTCTAAAGAGATATTACCACTCGCTTCTAAAAGAATATGAGGATAGTTTGCATCTCTATATCTTACTATATCTTGAATCTCTTGAGGTGTCATATTGTCACACATCACTATGTCTGCCTCTGCTTCAAATGCCATCTTTGCTATCTCAAAACTCTCCGCTTCTACTTCTATCTTTGCAGTAAAAGGGATCGCTTTTCTTGCTTTTACTATATACTCAGCTAAATTTTCAATTGTTTTGAGATGTGTATCTTTAATCATTAAAGAATCATCAAGTCCCATTCTGTGATTTACTGCACCACCTGTACGTGTTGCATATTTTTCAAAAACACGAAGGAGTGGTCGCGTTTTGCGTGTATCTAGAAGTTTTACACCATAAGGTTTTATAATCTCTACATATTTATTTGTAAGTGTAGCTATAGAACTTGCATGAAGCAGCATATCTAAAATAGTACGTTCACATCTAAGGAGTGTATGGGAATCTGCTTTTAAAGTTGCTATCAAATCTCCACTTTTAAAATGCTCAGTATCATTTTTCAGCCAAGTAATCTCAAAATTTTCAACTCTTGCCAAAGTATCAATATATTTTACACCTGCAACAACACCATCACTTTTTGCAATGATCTTTGCACTTGCAACTACACTAGGTTCCACCAAAGCATACAAATCACCTCGACCAACATCCTCAGCCAAAGCCTCTTTTACAAACTGCTCTATCATAGATCCAACATTCTCTCTAAAGCCACTTTAGCCCATTTTTGAGTTTTCTCATCAACTTCAATCTCATTGATTGGTTTCCCATCATCTATCGCTTTAAGGGTGTCATAAACATCCTGAAGTGTTGTTTCATTCATCGTAGGACACTCTGGCTTTGTTGAGCTTAATACATAAGTATTTTTAGGGCGTAGGCGGTTTACAAGATTAAACTCTGTTCCAACTGCCACTTTTTGATCTTGGGGAAGTTCTTGAATATATTTGATAAGTTGTGAAGTAGAACCAACAAAGTCACTCGCATCACAGATAGCAGGATCACATTCTGGATGTGTGGCTATTAATATACCTGGAAATTTTTTACGATAAAACTCTATATCTTCAAGAGTAAAAAGTTGGTGTACTGAACAAAAACCATCATAACAGAGGATATCACACTCTTGTGGATTACCCTCTTGCCCTATCACCATAGATTTAAGTCCCATCTGATTGGCTATATTTTGTCCTAAACAGCGATCAGGGACAAAAAGAATCTTTTTCCCATTCCCTAAAGCTTTTGTGATGATTTTCTTCGCATTTGAACTTGTACAAACCATACCACCCATCTCACCAACTTTAGCTTTTACATCTGCATTGGAGTTTATATATGTAATTGGGAGGATATTGTCATTTGAGATACCGTTATCATTTAAAAACTTAACAGATTCATCAAAATAAAGAGAGTCAATCATACGAGCCATAGCACAACAAGCTATTTTTGGCATCACAACACGTTTTTCAGGAGAGAGTACTTTTACACTTTGTCCCATAAAGCCAACACCACAAAAAAGGACAAACTCTGAGTCATCTGCTTTTGTCTTCATTGCTAATTCTAAAGAGTCACCAGTGATATCACCCACTTCAAACACTTCATCCCGTTGATAAAAGTGTGCAACAACTGTAACACTTAGCTTTTCTTTGAGCTCATCAATTTTTTGTTTTAATTCTTCATTTGTTAATTGCAAAAAATATTCCTCATGTTAATAATTTTGCAATTATATCAAAAAAATTACAATCTACTTACCACAGTAAAGTTTAGCCCTTTTTTTATATGATTCTAGTGTAGTGTGTGCATAAGCATCATCACGCATTTTTTTCTTATAGTCTATAATTTTTTCTTGAAATATTTTACATAAACGTGGATCTTTTTTTATTGTACTTGTTGCAAAAACTGCTGTAGTTAAGAGTAAAAATAACAATATTATTCTAGTCATAACTCTTCCTTATTTATTAGATTGAAAACAATTATACTTAATAATTATATTAATGTCAATTTATAATATTTTTTTAATTATTGTACTTTTAGTTCTCTATAACCATATTCACTGTAAAATGCCATCATTATTTTATAAGGTATTTTATGGATTTTTTATTTAACATTAATGTACAGTTTTTTATAGCTGCTTATCTTGTTGGGGGTATCCCTTTTGGTCTTCTCTTAGCAAAAAAATTTGCAGGAGTTGATGTAAAAGCAAGTGGAAGCGGTAGTATAGGTGCTACAAATGTTCTTAGAGTTGTTAAAGAGACAAACCCATCACTTGCTAAAAAGCTTGGTATTGCTACATTAGCTTTAGATGCACTCAAGGGTGTTGCTGTTTTAGTTGCAGGCTACTATGCCGGTGTGAGTGAATCAACACTCTGGGCAATCTCTGTCTTAGCTGTAGTTGGACACTGTTTTTCCCCCTACCTAAACTTTGAAGGTGGCAAAGGGATTGCAACTGGTATGGGTGTGATGATGTTTATGCTTCCGTACGAAACACTCATCGCTCTTGGTGTATGGGGTATTGCTGCTAAAACCATTCGTATCTCTTCTATCTCATCACTTACAGGTGTTGCAGCATTGCTTTTGGCAAGTTTTATCATCCATCCAGAACTTGCACATGCTCCGGTAGTTTTTATAGTCTTTATCCTTTACTATAAACATATTCCAAATATCATTCGCGTTATAAAAGGCGAAGAGAAACGTATCGTTTAATGACCATACATATAGAAGATCTAAAGTTTCAAGCTATTATTGGGATTTTAGATTTTGAGAGAACCACTCCTCAAGATGTAATCATCGATCTTACAATTGTTTATGATTATGTAGATGAGTTCATCAATTATGCCCATGTGGCATCTGAGATAAAAAATGAGATGCAAAAAAAACAATTTTATCTTTTAGAAGATGCTTTGGCTGAAATTTCTAAAACTCTTCAAAATAAATTTTCAAAAATTAATACATTAAATCTAAAAATAACAAAACCTTCCATAATGCCCGACTGCAAGGTAAGTTTAAGTGAAATCTACAAGTTCAATTCTTAATCCAAACTTCACTTTTTTTTAAAAAAAATTGAAAAAAACTTTAAAGTAACCTAAAATTACGCTATCATTTCGCCAAAATATTAAATATACAGGAAATTATTAATGCGTATTCTTATCATTGAAGATGAAGTAACATTAAACAAGATGCTTGCTGAGGGGCTCAAAGAGTTTGGCTACCAAAGCGATGTTGTTGAAACACTAAAAGATGGTGAATACTATCTAGATATTCGTAACTACGATTTAGTACTTATGGATTGGATGCTTCCAGATGGAAATTCTGTAGATATTATTGGTGATATCAAAGCGAACACTCCAAAAACTGTAGTTGTTGTTCTTTCAGCTCGTGATGATAATGAGAGTGAAATTGAAGCACTAAGAAGTGGTGCTGATGATTACATAAGAAAACCATTTGACTTTGATGTTTTAATCGCTCGTATTGAAGCACGTTTACGTTTTGGTGGTTCTAATATCATCGAAATCGAAGACTTAACAATCAACCCTGAAGAGGAAAAAATCACTTACAAAGAGGCAGAGATTGAACTTAAAGGGAAACCTTTTGAAGTTCTTACTCACCTTGCTCGTCACCGTGATCAAATTGTTTCTAAAGAGCAACTTCTTGATGCAATCTGGGAAGAGCCAGAGCTTGTTACTCCAAATGTTATTGAGGTAGCGATCAACCAAATTAGACAAAAAATGGACAAACCATTAGGAATTACAACTATTGAGACTGTACGTCGTCGTGGTTACAGATTTTGTTTTCCAAAAGAAGTAAACTAGTCTATTCCATAGTTTTATAACAAAAATGATATAATCTCAGATATTCAAATTTGGGATTATTTCATGTTCTCTAAACGCTCAATTCGCAAAAACTTTTTAATCCAACTTATTTTCTCCTCCGCGTCTCTTATTGTCATATTTTCTTCAGCACTTTATCTTTATATTGAAAAATCTATCTATGATGAAAAACACCAAGAACTTTTAGAGTATGCACAAAGTGTTTCTGCCGGAAATGCTGAGATGAGCATAGAGGATTATCTTATATTAGATAACTTTCTCTCCTTAGATGTAAAAATCGTCGAATTAAAATCACATCAAGGTGATGTAGACCTTTATGAGAAAACAGAAGATAAGCATACCTATCTTACTCTCCTTTACCCTTTTAATAAAGAGAAGTTTAGTTATATCAAAGTCACAAAAGAGATCACTCCAACAAAACGACTTTTAGATAAGATTCTACATTATATATTTATCATCAATATAGCAGGTTTTTTACTTGTAATTGTATATGCTGTTGCTATCTCAAAAATGCTTGTAGCCCCTGTAAAAACACTAAGTTCGAAACTCTCCAATATGAACGAACATCTAATGAAACCTATTCAGGTTGAAGATCTTCCACTAGAATTTGAGCCCTTAGGGATTACACTTAACCATCTTATCTCAAGGATCCAAAACTTTGTAAAGTATCAAAAAGAGCTATTTATAGGTACAGCACATGAACTTAAAACGCCACTAGCAGTCATAAAACTTAAAAACCAAGTAACACTTATAAAAAAACGCTCCCCAGAAGAATACATAGATGCTCTTAAAACGACAAATAAGACTATTGATGAGATGAATATCATTGTCTCAAATATCTTAAATATAGGTCGCCAAGAGGGTGCACAACTTGACAAGCCTGTAGAGGTTGATGTAATCACTATACTCAAGCAAAAAGCTGATGATTTTAAACTTCTAGCTGAGAATGAAGGTAAAAGACTTGAGATACATTTTACCCCTGATGGCTTTATGGCAACACTGCAAGTAAGCCTACTCAATCAGATTATTCAAAACTTTCTTCAAAATGCTCTTAAGTTTACCCCTAAAGAGAGGACTGTACTTCTTCAAAGCTCTCAAGATGATTATGGACTCCTTATAGAAGTTATAGATGAGGGGTGTGGAATTGATGAAAGTGTTGACCTTTTTGCACCTTTTAAACGCCAAGGCAACAAATCTGGTGTTGGACTTGGACTTTTTCTTGCAAAAAGTGCTGCAGATGCACTTGGTGCAAAGATAAAACTAGAAAATAGAAAAGATGGAATCGAGGGAACAGTTGCTTCTTTACAACTTAATTCCAAACTTTCTTGTATCCTACCAACTAAAAGATAAAAAAAAGAGAAAATTTCAAAAATCTTGAAGCTTTATTTTGTTATAAATCGGTCACTTAATTAATAACAATAATATATAAGGTTTTTTTATGGCTCTAATTATAAATGATGAATGTATAGCATGTGATGCTTGTCGCGAAGAGTGTCCAACTATAGCAATTGAAGAGGGTGACCCAATTTATTACATAGATCCAGATCGTTGTACAGAATGTGTTGGTGTCTATGATGAGCCAGCATGTATATCTGTATGTCCTGTTGACTGTATAGTACCAGATAAAGACAATGTAGAATCAATTGCTGAGCTTCAATTTAAATTTAAACAACTAGAAGAACAAGAAGAGATATAAGTTGGCTAAGAGAGTTGCTGTCATAGACATAGGTTCTAACTCTGTTAGAATGGTGATCTATGAAAGAACTTCCCGTTATGCCTTTCACCTTCTTCATGAAGAGAAAAGTAAAGTTAGAATCTCTGAAAATGCATATCAAGATGCAGGTAATCTTCAAGACAAACCGATGCAAAGAACTTTTGATGCTTTGCATGATTTCCTCAATATTTCCAAATCATTTAAAGTTAAAAAAACACTCTGTGTAGCTACTTCAGCACTTCGTGATGCTCCAAATAAAAAAAAGTTTATCGACCGCGTTCGTGAAAAGCTTAAACTCAATATAAAAGTGATAGATGGTGAGAAAGAAGCCTATTATGGTGCTGTAGCTTGTTTAAACTTACTTCCTCAATTAGATGCCGCACTAAGTATAGATATTGGAGGGGGTTCAACGGAGTTGACTCTCATAGACTCTCAAAACATCTCACAGATCATCTCTCTTGATATAGGGACAGTAAGACTCAAAGAACTTTTCTTCGATAATAATGATCTTGATGGTGCAGCGAAGTATATAGATGCAAAACTCTCAACCCTTCCACAAACTGATATAAAAACCTTAGTAGGTATTGGCGGAACTTTTAGAGCTATCTCAAACGCCATAATGAAACAAAGCACTTACCCCTTAAATAAACTTCATGCTTATGAGTACTCATGTCAAAGGTTTCAATCTTTTATATCTGAAGTGCTCCTTGCTGATGAAGAAAAGCTCAAAGCTATAGGGATTAAAAGTAATCGTTTTGATGTTATCAAACCAGGAGCTTTAATACTTCAAAGACTCCTCCATAAGATAGAAATACAAAACATCATTACAAGTGGTGTAGGGGTTCGAGAGGGTGTATATCTTTGTGATCTACTTCGTAACTCTAAACATAAGTTTCCTCATAATTTTAATACCTCTGTGAAATATCTTTTAGACTCTAATTTAAGTGATAACACTTTTTCTGTACAACTCAACAAGCTTAGTAAAAAGCTTTTTGATTTAACAAAAGGGTATCTTGGTTTAGATGAGTGTTACAGATACGAACTTGGGCTTGCAGCAAAACTCTACCCTATTGGGAGTAATCTTCATTTTTACTCCCAAAACAAACATACCTATTATCTTATTCAAAGTGCTTTAGAGTATGGATTTTCCCATAAGAGTATTACACTTATTGCAACACTGACAAAGTATGCAAAAAATAGACTCCCTGCAGAGTCTCACCTAGAAAAGTATAAAGAGCTTTTACCTACAGATCCTAATGTAACAAATGCACTCAGTTACATTCTTTCTTTAAGTATTGCATTACTAAGTCATAGACCTCGTAATATAGATTTTGAAGTAAATTTTGAAGATGGAGTACTATCTATAGAGAGTCGCAAGACTCTCTATCTAAGTAGAGATGCAGTAGCAAAGCTAGAGTGCAATAAGAGCTTTGAGATTCGTTTCTAGAATCTCTGCCCCATAGTAAACTCAAAGGCTGCTGTCTTATCATAAGATTTTTGCATAAGAGGTCTTGCAAACATAAGTTGAATCGGTCCAACTGGTGAGAACCATTCTAGTCCAACACCATAACCACCGCGTGACTCATCATTTGTTACAAGGTTCGCAGGGTTTGTAATATCATCTGTAATAATACCCCAATCAATAAATGTAACAACACGCATCTTTGCCTTAGGAACAAGTGGCATACTTAACTCCAAAGAGTTTGAGAATGTTTGTGTACCACCAATTCTACGAACCTGTTTCCCATCAATGGTATCTTGTCCCGTAGAATCTGCAATTGTTGGAGAGATAGAGTAAGACTCATACCCTCTTACACTTCCTATACCACCCATGTAAAACTTCTCTGCAAGAGGGATGTATCCATTGTCTATGGCGATGTTTAGTTTTGCTTTATATCTAAAGATAGCATCAAAGCCTAGGTAATCTTCTAAACCTTGAAAATAACCAAGATTTGTACGTGATTTGAGGAAGTTTGCATCAGCACTAATTCCCGCTTTCTCAAAACTTTGAGAAAGTGTAAAACCTTCACGTGGAAGATAATAGTCATCTGTATTATCCCATTTTGCACTAATTGTTACAGAACTTTTATCATAATTTTCAAAATAGTATGTATCGTATTGTGTTTCATCAAAAGTAGCATCAAATTGATAAGCATTACTTGAGTAACCATACCCGAGATAACCGCTAATATAACGTGAAAATCTATGCCCAACACCTAAAGAGATACCATCTGAGAGAACTGTATAGTCATTATAATCATACGATGATGTGTAAACCGAGAAGTTACCACTAAAGTCACTGTCATTTAATCTAGGGTTAGATATATTAAATGAATAATTTTGTGTTGTTTGTGATTTTTCAGCTTTTACACCGACATTGATACCTGAGCCCCATACATTTCTATCGCTCACTCCAACAGAAACAAGTAATCCACCATAAGAACCATAACCACCACCAAGTTGAATATTTCCTGTTGGTGCTTCTTTCACTTTTACTATAAGATCCATCGTTTGGTTATCGATACGTTTTTCTTCTATGGTATTACTGTCAAAATATCCTAAACGTCCTACAGCATTTCTAGAATCTTTTAAATCTGTTAAAGAGTACATATCTCCAGGACCGAGGTAAAGTTCACGTCTAACAATTCTATCGAGTGTTCGATTATTTCCAGAGATGATAACATTACGGATTTTAACTTTTGAACCTGGTGTGACTTTAAATACAACTTTAACTGTATGATCTTCTTTATTTTTTTTCAAGTCTGGAACAACTTGTACAAATGCATAACTCAAATCGGCAATGAGTGTTTTGATTTTTTCAGAATCTTCACGAAAAGTTTTAATATTGAAAATTTCACCGCTTTTAAGTGAAATAATATCTTTAATCTTTTCATCTTCAATAACATTTTTAGATTGTGATATTACTACTTCACTTATGGTATATGGCTCACCCTCTTCTATCTGATAACTCATATCTGCTCTATAGTCATCAAAATTTACTCTTACAAATGGTGCAGCTACCTTTGAGTCTAGATATCCATACTGCATATAAAGGTCACGAATTCTTAAGTTATCATACTCTAGATTAGGTAAACTCATCTTCCCATCATTACGTCCCCAAAACCATCCCATCCATTCATGCTCTTTGTTGGCGATAACATCATCAAATTCATCACTATCAAGAGCTTTAACTCCTGCATATTGAAGTTTATCTATTATAATCTCTTCACCCTCATTTACTATAAAGACAACTTTAAGACTTCCATTTTCAAGATACTCTTTTTTTATCTCTACAACAGAATCAATCTTACCATCTTGAGAGATCGCTTCAATGATACGCTTTTTTGCAGCTTCAAGCTTTTTCTCATCATAAAGTGCCCCCTTTTTAATCTGGATAACAGTATCTTTTACCTCGTCATCATTCTCTTTCCAACCCTTAAGTTCTACCTGAGAGATGATAGCTTTTTCTTTAAAATAAAATGTCAGCACACCATCATCAAATTCTGTCCATATATCATTAAAGTAACCTTGTTTAAAGAACTTTTTGATTGCCTTATCAACCTCTTTTTTATCAATATTATCGCCCTTTTCAAAAGGAAGCATACGTAAAGCAACTGATTTGGAGAGATGAACCATCCCATCAAACTCTACAGATTTAAGTGTTTGTGCACAAAGCAAGGTCGTCATTGTTAGCAGTAAAAGAGTATAAAATATTTTCATTAAAATTCCATATATAAAATTAGTTAAAGATTTTACCCACAATGAGGTTAATCTTAAGTAAATTGAGTATAATTTTGAAAAATATACAAAAAGATTAGATATGAATGTAGCAATAATAGGCTTAGGGCTTATGGGTGGTTCACTTGCCCTCTCTTTAAAAAAACAAAATTATATCCATAGTGTCTTTGGCTATGACCATAATGAGGAGCATCAAAAAATCGCTATACAACGCAATCTTGTAGATGAGATTATAGATTTTGAAAAAGTAAAAAGTGCTGATGTCATCATCCTTGCTATTCCTGTAAATGGCATAATTAATGTGCTTCAAGAGCTTAAGGAGATACCTCCCTCAACTACTATTATAGATTTAGGTGGTACCAAAGAGATTATAATCAAGGCTATCCCTCAAGAGATACGTCAAAATTTTGTTGCAGCACACCCAATGACAGGGACAGAATATTTTGGTCCAAATGCAGCTATAGAAGATCTATATAAAGACAAAGTTGTTGTACTTTGTAACTTAGAAGACAGCGGAAAGATCCAAGCACAAACAGCAAAAAAGATTTTTAAATCTTTAGGGATGAAAAAATACTTTATGAAGGCACATGAACATGATCGCCATGCTGCTTTTATATCGCATATGCCCCATGCCATAGCTTACTCGCTTGCAAACACTGTTATGCAACAAGAAAATCGAGAAAATATCTTAGCACTTGCAGCTGGTGGGTTTCGTTCTATGAGTCGTTTAGCAAAATCTTCCCCTTATATGTGGGAAGATATCTTTAAACAAAACCGTGGCAATGTTCTTGAGGCGATAGAACTTTTTGAAGAAGAGCTCTCAAGACTCAAAAAAGATATACAAGAAGAGAATTGGGAGAGTGTCCACAAAAAAATGGATGGTGGAAATAAACTCTACAATATCTTTTCTTAGAAGATATTGTATCTTTGCACTAACTCTTTTATCTTTTTCTTCTCAAGAGGTTTTTTCGTCTGTGAGTAAAGATTTGATTCTATAGTATCTATAATCTCTTGCACTTCTGGATCATCTTTATATGGTAACAAACGGATGAGCAACTGTTTCTCATCCTTATAATGAAATTTCTTCTCTTTTCTCTTTAAAACTCTTGGTTTTATTATCATCAGTAACACACCAACAAAGACACCTGCAATAAAGATAAATATAGAACCTTGTAGAGATAAAAAACTCTCTTGTGTACTTGGAGCTTTTTTCTCCTGTATCTCTTGAGATGGTATCTCTCTTTGGATCTTCAATGCTTGTGTAGGGTTTGCATTATGCACTTTGATAGCGATCTCTTTTGTAGAGATTTTTTCTACCCTTTTTGTTTGAAGATTATAAAATGCAACCGAAAAAGGTGGAATGACAAAATCATGATCTGCTACAAGTGCTATCTTTTGTGTGAGGGTATCCCCTTTGATAACTGCTTTTTCATCAAAAACACTTACACCATCTATATATGGTTTAAAACTCTCTATATCTTCTAAATTTCCTAATCCTTGTACCTGTATAGTTAGATTGACAGCTTCATTTGCATTGACCTCTTTCTTATCAACACTTGCGCTTATACTAAATACACCTACGATTTTAGCATTGTTTGGAAGTGGTTTTGCCTCTACACTTACTCCATTTGAGAAGTATGAACGCCATCTGATTTGTGGTATAAATGAACCCCACATATCTTTTTTATGACTTCTTGATGCTATGGCCATTTGTGCTGGTTTTATCTCAAGTGTCCCTGCACGCTGTGGTGCCAATAGATACTCAATCTTCGTAACGATGTAAGAGCCATCACGACTTTGTTTTGGTTTTGATTCACTTTTAATCCAAAAACCTTTCAGGTCAGGTGCAATAAACTTACTATCTACCACTTCTGCACCACTTTTTTGTTTAAATGTAAGTTGAAGATGAAAAGGTTCACCAACAAAAACCTCTTTCTTATCAACATCTAGTTGCAATACAAAATCAGCATTATTATCTTGACTTGCCTTACCTACTTCTAAATCTAAAGCATTTGAACTCTCTTTTTGTCCATCTATAGTTAAAGATATAGGATCTATATGGCAAGATTTTTGTGGCATAAAAGTAAAAGAAAAAACCTTACTTCTTGTGTAGTCACCATTAATCATCTCTATATTTGTTTGTGATGCACTTGAGACAACATTTGTGTTACATATATTTCTAATTATGGGTCTTTGTATATCTTTTCCACTTACTTTTAAAGAGAGTGTTACCATCTCACCTACTGTGACTTTAGGGTAATCGAGTGTTGCAACGATCTGTGCTAACATCACACTTGGAATAAATAATATAAAAAAAAGTATCTTACCAAGGTTTCGCATTTGAATCCTCCTCATATTTGTTATTTTGTTTATTGAGCATATAAAGATAGGTACTTGGTTGTTTATTTAATTGTTTTAACCATTTTGCCTCTTCTGCATCACTCATTTTATCTTCTTGGTGAGCAGCTTGAGCAGCTGATGCTTTTTGTTTTTCATCTTTTTTCTTCTGCTCTTGCTTCTCACTTTTGAGCTGTTTTAATTGCTCTTTTTTCTCTTGTTTTTTTCCCTTTTTATCCGCAGAGTTTTCTTTATCATCTTGCTCTTTTTTTGACTTCATATCTTTTTGACTCTTTTTCCCCTCTTTGTCTTTTTGACTTTTAGAACTGTTTTGTTCCTTATCAGACTTTTCTTGAGAATCTTTTTTCTCTCCATCTTTAGAGTCTTTTTTCTTATCTTTCTTTTTTGAGTCTTTACCCTTTTGATTTTTCTCTTTTTTATCACTCTTTTTTTTTTCTTGTTTCTCTTGCTGCTTTTGCTCTTTTTTCTTTTGTTGTTCTAAAAACTTTTTCACAGCCTCAAGATTTTCTCTAACCTCTTTATCCTCATGAAGTTTTAAAGATGATTCATAAGATTTTATTGCCTCTTGCAAAGATTTTTTATCTTTTTTCTTTACATAAGCATTTGCAAGATTAGCAAAGTTGTTGGCTCGCTCATCTTTTTTATCAAAAGTTGCTCTCTGATAAGACTTTATCGCCTCATCATATTTACCTTGTTTGTAAAAAGAGTTTCCTGCATTGTAAAAGCTCTCCCCTTTTTTCGTCTGCTCTGCATAGTTCTTATATGTTTGTGCCGCTTTCTCATACTCCCCACTCTCATATGCTTGTTTAGCATTCTCTAACTTTTGAAAGTCTAAAATCCCAGCTTTGAGAGATCCTCCAGAAAATAAAAGTGCAAAGAGCACTAAAGCATTTGGTACCATCACACTCTCGCGTTTACTCATAGAGGAGGTTGCTATAAGAAGCAATAGCATTGCTAAACCAAGTGGAAAGTAGAACAGAGGAGTAAATCTCTCTATCTCTTCAGATTTTAATTCAGTTTTTTTACTATGTGTTTCAATCTCGTGAAGCATCGCTTGTATATCTTTATCTGAGATTATATTTTCTATATAAACACCACCTGTTTTTGTTGCTAAATCTGCGATAGTCTCATTGAGTCTACTTACAATGATCTCACCATTTTGTTTTATAAACTCACCATTTTCTTTACGAATAGGTGCACCCTTAGGTGTACCAATCCCTAAAACATACACAGTTATATGATGCTCTTTTGCAAAAGCTATCTCACGAGAAAAATCTTTTTCATCACCACCATCACTTAAGAGAAGTAGGTACTTTTGCGACTCTTTCTTAATGCTTCTATCAACCACTTCAAGCATAGAGTAAAAGTTTGTTCCCTTCTCTGTTATCGAGTCTGTATCTAATTGACGCAGTAAAAAACCCACTGCATTATGATCAAAACTCAAAGGGGAGACCAAGTAAGAGTTTCTTGCAAATGCGATCACCCCTATACGTTCATTTGGAGCCATTTTTAAAAGTTCTAATGCTTTTTGTTTTGCAAGTTTTAAACGATTTGGATACATATCTTGAGCTAACATAGAGTCTGAAATATCAAGAGCTATCATTATATCTGCACTCTTTGCTTTCACTTCAACCTTCCCCTCTTTTATAACAGGCCCAGCCAAAGCCACTACGATGAGAATTGCCATCAATCCAAAAAGAGCATTTCTTGCCTGAAGTGTTAAGGTGTTTGCACTTACTCTGAGCTTTTTCATCACCTCATCACTAAAAAAAGTGGCTTGAGACTCTTTTTGTGTGAGCAACAGCCCAAATAGAATCACCACAATAGGAAGCATATAGTACAAAAATTCAGGATGTAAAAAACTCATTAATTTACTCCTCTTTTATTTCTTAAGTATATATAGAGCATCAAAGAGATAAAAGCTAAAAAGAGTGGATACACATAATAATACTTCATATATGTAAAACTCTCATTTTTTATCTCTGATTTTTCCAACTCATCTATCTTTTTATAGACCTCTTTGAGTTCTGCTGCACTTGAAGCACCAAATGCCACACCACCTGTTTCTTCTGCAATCTTCACTAATACTTTTTGGTTGTACTCATTTGGCATCCCTATTCCGATGGGGTAAACTTTAACACCCTCTTTTTTTGCCATATCAAGAGCTACATCTAAGGGAATTTTATCTATCCCCTGTGTGCTAAAACCATCTGTCAGTAAGATTGCTATCTTTGTCTTAGATTTACTTGTTTTTAAAAGGTTTACCCCTTGAGCTAATGATTCATAAAGTGCTGTATACTTTCCAGCCATCCCTATTTGGAGTTGAGAGACAATGCGCTTGAGTATATGCTCATCATATGTAAGTGGTGAGGCTATAAAAGAGTATGCCCCAAATACTACGAGACCGATATTGTCATTTTTACGAGCATCTATAAAATCACCAACAATACTTTTAACAACATCAAAACGTGTAAGTCTTCTGTTTTGTGCATCAAAACCTTGAGCCTGCATAGATTGTGAAGCATCTAAGATCATCGCTATCTCATAACCTTTTTTAGGTTCTAACTCATAACTCTCATCTTTTACTGGTGACATTAAAGAAAACACCATCATCACTATACCGATCCATTTAAGAAAAAACAAAAGCTTTGAAGAGGCAACTGTATTTTTCATAAATTGAGCAGCATGAGGAAAATACAAAGATGGCAATTTCATCTTACATAATGTCTCACAAGCTATAAAGAAAAATATAACAAAAAAAAGTTTTGGAAATTCAAAATATAAACCCCCAAAGAGTTCACTAAACATCTATCATACCTCTGTATAAATCTATATATGCTATCACTTCATCATCTAAATTATCTACATCTTTCTTGTACTTATACGGCTCTAATCTATCTACTAGATTTTTATACATTTCAAAGTATCTTTGCCCATCATCCTTAAAAGTAGCTCCATAAAAAGTAACATCATAAGCTGCTTTTTTTGGATCACTCAAATCAAGATTATGTAAAAGTTTATAGTGTTCTTTTCTTATATTGAAAGCATTTCTATGTTTGAGCCATCTAAGTACTAAGTAGAGTAAGCCTACAAAAACAACCAAGCCTATAGCACTGAAGCCTATAAGATAATAAAGAGAATACTCCTGCACCTCAACCAATGGTTTTATATCATGAAGAGGAATATCAAAATTTTGTCCTGCCATATTATCTCCCTTCAAAAAGTCGTTTTAGCACGACACCAACACTCGCATCGGTGTAAACCTTGGTAAAACGAATCTGGTGTTTTCTAAAAGTCTCATAGAGTTCTCTATCGTGTTTATGCACTTTTTTTGCATAAGCTTCGACACTTGAACTGTTAAAATCACCCTCAAGCACTACGCCACTCTCAGGATCAACCAAAGAGCTAAATCCCATCTGTGGTGGTTTTTCCTCTAGATGGTCTCTCACAACAACAGCCACAACCTCATGCTTCTTCGCTAAAAGTTTAAAGTCCGGTATCTCAAAGAAGTCACCCACGACAATAATGAGTGATTTTCGCTTAAGTCTTTTGTAGAGTGTGTCTGAGAGGTTTTTCAAGTCACATTTTTGGTTTAATGCTTCAAACTCAAGAATCTCACTTACACTCTTTTGTACCTGATGGAGCTTTTTACTTGGCTTGTTATGACTCACCATCGTGTCAGTAAAGATATAACTACTCAGTAAGTCACCATTTTTAAGTGTCGCATAACTCAGTTGTGCCACAACCTCAGCAATCACATCTTGCTTAAATCTTTTCGATCCAAAATGCACACTTCCATTAAGTACAGAAGCGATCACAACATTAAGTTCTCTCTCTTCACGAAAGATCTTAATAAAAGGCTTTTGCATCTTGGCAGTGATATTCCAGTCGATATGACGTATATCATCTCCAGCCATATACTCCCGAAGTTCGATAAAATCATACCCTTCCCCTTGAAAGATGGAAGGGTTATTTCCCACCATCTCTGAGAAGACTTGACGACGAGCCCGAACTAAGATTTTTTGTAATTTAGACATTACTCACCTTATGGAATAGCTACTGTTTCTAGCACTTTTTGGATAATCTCATCAGTTGTCACACCTTCAGCCTCTGCCTCATAAGTCAGCACGATACGATGACGCATCAACTCTTTAGCGATGTAAGCTACATCAACAGGAGTTACAAAATCTTTACCTCTCATAAATGCCATAGCCTTCACTACTTTAAACATATCGATACTTACACGTGGACTTGCTCCAAACTGGATAAACTCTGCTATCTCTTCAAGACCATACTCACTAGGATTTCTTGTCGCGTTTACAAGTTCTATCATATACTCTTCCACCTCAGCATCAACATGTATCTCTTTGATGGCGTTTTTAAGTGCAAGCAAGTCTTCTTTATTTAAAACAGAGTCTATCTCTTCAAATTTTCCACTTGAGATACGACGAGCTATCTCTAACTCTTCTGTTTTTGTATTGTAATCTACTACAAGTTTAAGCATAAAACGGTCAAGTTGTGCTTCTGGAAGCTGGTATACACCCTCTTGTTCTACTGGATTTTGTGTAGCCATTACAAAAAATGGAGGTTCTAGTTTAAATGTAGTATCTCCAAGTGTTACTTGTTTCTCTTGCATCACTTCAAGAAGTGCTGATTGTACCTTTGCTGGGGCACGGTTAATCTCATCTGCAAGTAATAGGTTTGTAAAGATTGGACCCTTTTTAATTTTAAATTGATTATTTTGTGGGTCATAAATCTCTGCACCTAAGATGTCAGAAGGGAGTAAGTCTGGAGTAAATTGAGCACGTTTAAAGTTAAGACCCAATGCCTTTGAGAGTGCATTGACTGTTGTTGTTTTTGCAAGACCTGGAACACCCTCAATAAGAATATGTCCCTCACATAAAAGAGCAATCAAAAGAGAGTCTATCATCTTCTCTTGTCCAACAACTACCTTAGCTACTTCTTTTTTTACTTCTTCAATTTTACTTATCATTATCTACCAACCTTGTTTGTATCTGATGTAAGTATATTCCTTTGGGGTAAATAGTTATAAAATGGTTGGTAAATGTTTGTTAAATGGAGAGCCCTAGTACTTTTTCTATACCCTCTTTTTCAATAAGCATACTGAGTTTTAAGGCAATATTCTCTTTTGCTATAGCGTAGCTCTGAGAAGATTGTCCTACGATGTCGAGTCTGTTAGAGCCTATAACACTTCCTTTGTAGTCTTTTGTAGTGATATTTATCGTTGCACGAGCTAGAGTAAATCCGTAAGAGTTTGCCTTGTTAATTTTAGCAGATATATAGATACGAAAACTCTCTTTAATATTTCGTGAGCTTATCTTAAACTCTTTGGCACTTAAAGCTTTTGCTATTGGAGTTTTCAGATGTGCTGCATTTGTATTGGCACTTATCTGAAAACTTATACGGGAGTGGAGTTGTTCATACTTACTCTCTATCTCATTATATGCTTCTAGGTAGGGTGATGGGTTAAAGTCACTTTTGAGTTGTTTTAAGATAAGAAGCTTATTTGGCAGAAGTTGAAAAATCAATTTACTTTTTTTATAAAAAGAGAGTTGTTTTAGAGCATTTTGTTTTTGAATACTCTTTTCTTTGTTAAAAAATATCTCAAAATCTTGGTTAATCTCTTGAAGCATACTTTTGTAGAGTTCATTTGTATTTGAACTTACAAGAACAGCATAATTTTTATAGCCTAAGTTTTTTGATTCCAAAACCTTATAGTTACTTATACGGATCGGCTTGACAACACTTTGCATCTCTTTCGTATAAGTTCCATCAAAACTCTCTACACTTCCATCACGAGCTACTGTTTTAGAGCTGTATGTAGAAGAAACCTCAACACTTAAAGTAGATATCATCTGTGTAAGTGCATCAGAGATAGCTTCTGTCTTATCTTTTCCAACCCCTACACCATAGAGTGTACTTTGTGTGGATGTTGGTGGCGTTTGATACCATGATGGGATCTCTTTTTTCTTTGCAACAACCACTCTTTTTTGTGTACCACAGGCGCTCATCATCACCATAACACTTATAACAAGTAAAATTAATCTTATAAACAATTGTTTTTCCTTTAGCGATTTAGTTGCTCTCGTGTTTTCTCACGCTTAGCTATAAGTCTTTTTATTCTTTGAACTGCTCTGTTAATCTCTTCGACTGGCTCTATCATCAGTGAATCTGCATGACTATAGTACTCTTGTGCTTCCTTATATTTTCCTCGAGCTTCAGAGATAACACCAAGGTTATAAAAAGGGACATAACTTTGAGCATCTGTTGCATCAATAAGCTCAATCAAAAACTTTTCTGCTTTGTCATATCTTGCTTGTTTGATGTACTCTAAAGCAACCTTTAAAAGTCTCTCCTGTTCATCAGTGTAATCCAAATCTGGCTCTTCAAGAAGTTTTACCTGAAATGTCCTATAGTGTGGAGTGAGTTTATACACAAAATTGTTGGCAATAGTAGTAGCTAAATGCTGTGCTACTATCTCCTTAGACGGCAAAGGACGAGAATCATCGGCACAATGCTTAAACACTGCATTAGGGCTCATAGTTTGAGCGAAGATGACATCACCCTTAGTAACATCCACGATGCGCATCTCTGCTGAGAGTCCCACTACTCTTTTTTTACATCGTACCTTATAGTACTCTAACTCTTTACACTTTTTGTCTGCACATCGAACTCTTGGCTCGTAAAAATAAGTATCTTGTACACTTGCACGGCCCACATTGCCAGATATAATCGCCTGTGCACCTACGAGTTCACCTATATTGACTGCTGTTTTTGGATCAATGAGCCCACTGTTTTGAAATCTTTGTTCTTCTAGAATTTTATTGAAGTCTTTTCGACTGACAAGGGTGAAGTATTTTTTATTGTCTATCTTGACATTGGAGAGTTTCACTTCTATCTTTGAAGAGAGTCCCACCCTATCATTTTTAAAACTACTCACAGCAATTTTTTTGGTAGATGCTACTCTATCTACCTCTGCGGGTTCAAGTGCTCTTATATTTACTTTTTGTGCACACCCTGTCACAAAGTACACAAGTAAACTACTAACAAAAAATAAAACTAATCTCTTCATCCACACCCTTAATAATTCATTATCCCCATTTTATCAAAAAAAATGTGTATAAATATTAATTTTTTACAAATATAAAAATTTAGGTGTATTTTTCTTGACATAGAAGATCTTTTTGTCTATAATTTCGACCTCTTAACATAGAGAGCATGTCTTGTTAGCTCAGCTGGTAGAGCACGTCACTTTTAATGATGTGGCCGATGG
>CAZFGS010000009.1:0-28758 GCA_964518545.1 uncultured Sulfurimonas sp.
ACTTAAGTGCCTTAGAAATTACAGAGATTAAAGTTGCTAGTGATTATAATGACTATGGAGCAAAGATAAAAGATATCTCAGTTGAAGATCTCCTTGCACGTCATCCTCAAGACTTAGATAAACAACTTATAAAATCTTTTCTTACTGGAAAAGTTGTGTTAGTGACAGGTGCTGGTGGTAGTATAGGAAGTGAGATATGTAGACAGTGTGAGAGTTTTGGAGTCAAAAAGTTGATACTGCTTGATCACAGTGAGTATAATCTTTATGCTATAGAAGCTGAAATTACACAGGTAGAAACTGTCGCTGTAATGCAAAATGTTGTCAATAAAACTCTTCTGGATGAGACGTTTAAAACACATAAACCAGAGATAGTCATCCATGCTGCTGCTTACAAACATGTGCCTTTAGTCGAAGCAAATATACATGAGGGAATACTCAACAATGTAATAGGTACAAAGACTGTGATAGATACCGCAATAGAGCACAATGTAGAAAAATTTGTTATGATCTCAACAGACAAAGCAGTACGCCCTACAAATGTCATGGGAACAACGAAGCGAGTCTGTGAGCTGTATGCTCAGAACTCAAATGGAAGAGGCACAGACATAGTAGCTGTTCGTTTTGGAAATGTTCTTGGTTCTAGTGGAAGTGTTATACCTAAGTTCAAAAAGCAGATAGCAGAGGGTAAAAATATCACTGTGACACATCCGGACATCACAAGGTACTTTATGCTGATACCTGAGGCTTGTGAGCTTGTTCTGCAAGCGGGTGCTATAGGAAGTGGTGGGGAGATATTTATCCTTGATATGGGTGAGCCTATAAAGATAGTAGACCTAGCACAAAAAATGATAGATCTTAGTGGTAACACAGAAGTAGAGATAGAGTTTAGTGGGTTAAGACCTGGAGAAAAGCTCTATGAAGAACTACTCATAGATGATACAGACTGCACTACAAAGTATGACTCCATAACAGTTGCTAAGCCAACACCTTATGATCTTGAGAAACTGAATCGGGATATAGAAGAGTTACTCACATGTGAAGATAAACTCAAAAAGTTAAAAGAGATAGTTCCTGAGTTTAACCATCAATTGAATTAGTCTTATACAGGGGATAAGCATTATAGATATGAGCTTGACATAAAAAGCAACTCTTATGTTTAGTCTACGATAACATGCCCCACAAACTTACTCATGTTATCCATAATCTCTCCACCCTTACGGAAGCTTAGGCCACAAGATTCGTAGGCGAAAAATACTCCTGCTTGATATTTTTTGCCATGGAGATCTTTTGGAAATTCTACATACTCTTGATAGATTTTTTTGTAGTTATCATAAGGTCCATCAGTTTTTTCTATTAGTTGATTGTTCTCATCAACTATGGCAGTGTTTGCCCCTTCTCGACCAAATACAGACTTCTCTACCTGTTTCATATCTTGAAGTGGTTCAAATGATGTTTGAAGAAGATAAGGTGAATCCGGAAATAGATCACAAAGAATCTTCATCATCCCCTTTGATTGAAAGAGTAGGGTATAAGCAGGGTTAAGTATGATCGCTTTTTGATTTTGCATGATATTTGTGAGTGTTGTTGCCAGTTCTGGTTCATCAACTGCTATATCTTCCCAAGGGTAAAGTTTAAACCAGTACTCATAAGGATTTTCCTTTGCATCATAAATGCCATCATCATCAAAGTGAGTGTTTTCCAAAAATTCAAAACTTGTAACAAAACCTGCATCATTTGCCATCTGTTCTAGGAGTTTTGTAGTTATCTCCTCTTCATCATTATTTGAAATTGAGGAAAAAAGAATCTTCCAACCATCGTAGCGTTCATCAAACTCTGATGTATCATCAAAGAGGGTGATGAGTCTTTTGAAGTTATCGCTGATTGCTTCATAGATGTTGTTAAATTGTTTCTCTTCATCCATATTATTATGTTTTAAAAGAGCCCATTGTAGAAGGGCAGTTTCAAAAAGTCCAGTTGGGGTGTCAGCATTAAACTCTATGAGTTTAATATCTTGTCCATCAATCCCCCCTGCAAGATCAAAGCGCCCATATATATGCCAATGTACATCGTTTTCCCAAGATTTTTTAATCATATCTACAAGGTTAAAAGGGATGCCTATTTCAAAAAAAAGATCGTTTTGTATAACATACTCTGCTGCTTGGACATACATATCGTAGAGTGTGTTAACTGCTTCATAATACTCTTCTGCTTCCTCTTGAGAAATTTCTACTAAAGCATCACTAACATATTTACTACCATCATTATCTGTATGCCATGAAAAGCCTAGTTCTTCAAGTGTAGCATCATCCAATGGATTAAGATTTTGTAGTGTTATCATGCTTTAACCTCCAAAAAATCCACCAGAACGGCTAGAGGATTTTGAGCTACTTCCAAAGAAACTTTTTTTACTTGAACTTTTAGCCTTAGATTTTGCTGCAGTTGAACGGCTGTATGCACTTCTATTTGCAGATGCAGAGTTTCTTGCAAAGGATTTATTATTCATAAGAGCATTTCCTATCATATTTCCAAGTAAACTTCCTGCTGCAACAGCTAAGATAGTACCAGCTAATCCCATACCAGCACTTCCTGATCCCTCTTGAAGTGTTTCAGAAGTTCCATTTTCAACTCTTTGATACTCTTGCTCAGCAAGAGCTTTCATCTCAGATTCGTTCATAAAACGCTCAATTGTATTGCCATTTTCATCTTTTTCACGGATGATAGCTCGACTAGGACCATCCGTTGGCATCTCTTCTACAACCACATATTTTCCGTTTGCTTGCTGTTCAATCACTAAAAATTTGTTTTGAGCCTCTTGTTGCTGTGAACATCCACTAAGAACACTCATCATTAGTACACCAGCACTGCCTAATGCTACACCACTTGCTAGAGAAGAGATATGTTTCATTTACTTGTTTCCTTTAATCTGTTTTTTTTGAGAATTATAACTTTTTTTAGTTCATAATCATAAAAGGCTATGGTTTTTCTACCATCATAGTAGATATCACCATGGTAACTATACTTATCATCATGAAGAGTGATATTTTTTTTCATTAAAAGTATCTCTCCTGCCTTATTTCCTACGGGAGAGATAAGTGTTGAAGATGCAAGAAGAGCAAATACAATAGCAGTAGAAATACTGATTTTATGATTTGCATAAATAATTAAAAATCCAAATAAGAGGCTTAAAGTAGCATATAAAAAGATATTTTGATGATCTGCAAAGAGAATATTGTAATAAACATTTATGCTATAGGTATCTATATAATTGAGTTTAATCCCTAAAAAAAGAAAGAAATCGAGTATAAATGTAAATAGTACACCTGCTAAAACAGCTTGAATTATCTTACTCATCGAATTCTCCTTATTTTTTTTGCATTCATTTTTAAAAGTTTTGATGCTTTTGCTTCAAAAAGTGAATCTTTGTCTTCTATTATTATATCAGCTTTTTCTTCACAAAAATCTCTATCGTAGAGTTTACCTGATTCATTTGCAGAAGTGGAGTAGTTCCATTGTGTATCTCTTAAAATTTGTGAGTGTAGTTTATCAGCGGCAATTCTAAATGCAGTATCTTGTACTATAAATGTAGTTCTTTTTGCACGGCGTAGAAGTTTGTGTTTTGACTTTGGAGTACGAAAATCAAGTGTTTGAAAGTTTTTATAGACCTTGATAAAGGGCTTAGAAGAGGGACGGGATTTGATATGCTGAAGTTTTGTCTCATCTTGAGACAAAAAACCGACAGTGGTGTCGGTTTGAGTGAGAATGACCACTATTTTACTAGAAAGTCTTGTAGAGCTGTTGAGCTTGACCATGTGTCATCACCCATCTCATCAAGTGCCAATATAGTAGCACGAGCAGCACTCAGTGTTGTAAAGTATGGAATGGAGCGTTTAAGTACCTCTTGACGAATTACAATAGCATCTTTTTTACTTGTATTGTTATCAGAAGTATTGATTGCCATAGCAATCTCATCGTTTTTCATACTATCTTCTATATTTGGACGACCTTCAGAGATCTTAAGAACTCTCTCGCAAGGTATACCAGCTTTTTCTAAGACAGCTTGTGTTCCTTTTGTCGCTACAAGTTTAAAGCCATGTTTTACAAGTCCTTTACCAATCTCAGGAGCATGTTCTTTATCTGTGTCTACGAAGCTAAGAAAACATGTTCCACCAGTCGGGATCTTGTTGCCAGCAGAGATTTGTGCTTTTGCAAAACTTACACCAAAGTTAGAACTGATGCCCATAACTTCACCTGTTGATTTCATCTCTGGGCTTAGTACAAGGTCAGCTCCATAGAGTTTATGGAAAGGAAATACCGCTTCTTTTACAGATACATGACCCTTAAGGTGTGGACGACGAAGACCGTTATGTATCTCTACGATGTTATATTTGTCATAGTAAGCTAAAGAGCTCTCAAGTGTTTCACCCATCATAACACGGGTAGCTACTTTTGCAAGAGGCATACCAGTTGCTTTAGATACAAAAGGCACTGTACGAGATGCACGTGGATTTACTTCTATGAGGTAGATCTCATCTTGATAGATTGCATACTGAACATTCATAAGACCAACCACTTGAAGTCCAAGAGCAATAGTTTTTGTTTGTTGTTCTACTTTTTCTATCATCTCCCCTGAAAGATTGACTGGTGGAAGTGAACAGGCAGAATCTCCAGAGTGGATACCCGCTTCTTCGATATGTTGCATTACACTTCCAATATATACCTCTTTACCATCAGAGATACAGTCAACATCAAGCTCAATAGCTTGGTCTAAGAACTTGTCAATTAAAACAGGTGCTTCATTACTTACGCTGATCGCGAGTTCCATATATTGGTTAAGTTCCTCTTCAGAGTATACAATCTTCATACCGCGACCACCAAGTACAAAAGATGGGCGAACAAGTACAGGGTATCCCAGTTTAGCTGCAATCTCCGGAGCTTCCTCTTTTGCACGAGCAAGACCATTGGCTGGTTGTTTGAGTCCATGGCGATTGACAAAATCAGAGAACTGTTCTCTATCTTCAGCAAGGTCAATAACAGCCGATGGCGTTCCTGAAATTTTAGCACCTATTTTAGTAAGAGCATCTGCAAGCTTAAGTGGTGTTTGACCACCAAAGTGCACAATGATTCCATCTGGTTGCTCATTTTCAATCACTTCACGAACATGCTCAAAATCAATTGGCTCAAAGTAAAGCACATCAGAAGTATCATAATCTGTTGAGACAGTTTCAGGGTTACAGTTATACATAATTGTCTCAATATCCATCTCTTTAAGGGCAAATGCTGCATGAACACAACAGTAGTCAAACTCAATACCTTGCCCAATACGGTTAGGTCCACCACCTAAGATAAGTACTTTTTTCTTATCACTATGGCGTTTAGTGACATTTGGTAGTTTTGTGATGTTTGTTGTAGAGTATAGGTAAGGAGTCAATGCTTCAAACTCTGCAGAACATGTATCTACTTCGTTAAATTCTAACTCAACACCAAGTTTTTTTCTTGCATCATATACTTCATTTTCACTTATCTTATGATTTGAATTTTTCTCTATAAGTTGAGCAATACGTTTATCTGAGAAACCATCTACTTTTACATCTCTCATAAAAGCAGCATCAAAAAGGATCTTATCTGTGATAGTTGCTTCTTTTTCTATGATCTCACTCACTTGATATAAAAACCAAGGGTCAATCGCACAAGTGTCAAACATCTCTTCAATGCTCATACCACGACGGAAACCCTCTGCTACATAAAGAGCTCTGTCTGCATTTGGACGACGAATCTCATGACGGATAAACTCATCATCAGCATCGATCTCATCAAATCCACAAAGTCCAGTTTCTAAAGAACAAAGAGCTTTTTGCATAGACTCTTTAAAAGTACGACCAATCGCCATAACCTCACCAACAGACTTCATAGAAGTACTAAGTGTACTGATAGCTTCTGGGAATTTTTCAAATGTAAAACGTGGAATTTTTGTCACAACATAATCAATAACCGGCTCGAATGAAGCAGGTGTACCTGTAATGTCATTTGTAATCTCGTCAAGTGTATAACCAACAGCAAGGAGTGTCGCAACTTTAGCAATAGGATACCCTGTAGCTTTAGAAGCAAGTGCAGATGAACGTGAAACGCGAGGGTTCATCTCGATAACAATCATACGACCTGTTTTTGGACAGATAGAAAACTGAACATTAGATCCACCTGTATCAACACCTATCTCACGTAAAATGGCGAAAGAAGCATCACGCATTCTTTGGTACTCTTTATCTGTAAGTGTAAGTGCAGGAGCTACTGTGATGCTGTCACCAGTATGAACACCCATAGGATCGAAGTTCTCAATAGCACATACAATGATACAGTTGTCCGCTTTATCACGGATAACTTCCATCTCATACTCTTTCCATCCAAGCATAGATTCCATAATCTCAATCTCATTTACAGGAGAAGCTGAGATCCCTTCTTGTGCGAGTTTCTTGAACTCTTCCATATTGTAAGCAACACCACTTCCTCCACCGGCAAGGGTAAATGAAGCACGTGAGATAACAGGGAAACCTATCTCTTTTACAACTTCTATGGCCTCTTCAACACTGTAAGCATTACGACTTTTTGGTAGGTCCATACCAATTTTAATCATCGCTTCATTAAAAAGATGTCTATCTTCCCCTTTGTTAATTGCTTGAGGATCTGCACCTAAAAATTCTATACCCTCTAGCATCCCTTTTTCATACATACTCATCGCCACATTAAGAGCAGTTTGTCCACCCATAGTTGGTAGAACTGCATCAACATTTTCCTCTTTGATGATACGAGCGATAACATCTTCTTTGATAGGTTCAATATATGTTCTATCTGCAAATTCTGGATCTGTCATGATTGTAGCAGGATTTGAGTTGATGAGGACTACACGGTAACCAAGCTCTTTAAGTGTTTTAACAGCTTGTGTTCCTGAGTAGTCAAATTCACAGGCTTGACCGATAATAATCGGACCAGAACCTATAAGTAAAATAGTTTTTATGTCGGTGCGTTTTGGCATTTTTTACCTTTTGAAATAATCTCTTAAAAATTTAGAGATTATAGCCAAAAGGCACTTAAAATTTGATGAGTTTTAATACTCAAATGTGTAGATGAGTGAGGCAAGACCTGAATATATGTGATTTTGTTCTATAATCGGAGAACTACTAGCACTACTTGGAAGGATGTCAACACGAAGATTTACAAGTGCTGAGAGCTCTTGTGTAAGGGGGTATTTAATGTAGGTTTGTGCTCCCACCTGTACTCCAGCACTTGCATTATATGAGTAAATGCCTAGTGCATTGTTTGTCTCGTTTTTTTGTACACCATAATAATAATTCATAAAATCATGAGACTGATAACTGAGTATAATACTTGGATAAAAACTAAAATCTCCAAGAGTATATGTGTCTCCAAACTCTGTTTTTACAAGCCAAGATTGGTATCTATCTAAGATGTCAGTTAGAAGCATGATTTCTATATAAGCATCATTTTTTATTGCACTAAATGCAAGACCACCCTCAAGAGTGTTTTTTTTCTCTTTGAGTGTTGCAAGATAAGGAGAATCTGATGGTTTATAGCCATATACACGAGGTTGTGCAGTGAGTGAAAATCCCCAAGCATAGTCACTCCCTTTGTCCCCATAAAAGTAAACGCCACCACGTGACCACCTCATATAAAAAAGACCATTATCAAAAAAAACAACAGGGGAGGGGAGTAGAAGAGTATCGCTACCTTTGTATGGTTGTGTTTGAACATAGGCTCCAAGACCTAAGGTTATATCTTGCTTTTTTGGTGCCATCTCTTGTGCAAAAAGAGTTACCCCGAGTAATAAAAAACTTAGTATTAGTTTCATCTAACACTCCTTACCATGTGAAAATAGCCAGGTTCATTGGCCTTGTAGTATTGCTCAACTACAGCATTTTGGTAGCCTTGAGCCTTTGTAACTGAAAGAACACGACCAACTTTTAAACCCTTGAAAAATATATTGTCAAGTCCAGAAGTGATCACTTCATCCCCTTTTTTGATACTATACCAAGCGGGGATATATCTCACCACAAGGTACTCTGAGTTATTGCCATGTGCGATACCTGGAGCATGCCCTTGACCTATAAATACAGCATAGGAGCTTTTGATATCGGAGTTTAAAAGACCAAGAGCTCTTCCATTTTGATTGACAACTATCCCTGCTACAAGCTCTTTATGGGTAAGACCATAAATTTTTGAACTATTGTAATCGGGAATATCCATCCAAACTCTTTTGAGATCACCAAATCTTTCATAGGAGATTGCTCGTACAAGTTCCACCCGTGGATCTGTTTTTAAAGAGGAGTTGTTTTCTTCATAAAGATCATGTAACTCCGAGGCAAGTTCCTGCATTACAAGATGGTTGTTTTCAAACTTTTTGAGTTTTTCTTTAAGCTCTTCTATCTCTTGTACTTGAAAAAAATGTTTATCTATAGTATTTGATACAAACTCTACACTGTCATGGTATTGAATCTTAATAAAGTTAAGTGCTGAGATAAAGGGTTGTTGAATGGTGGTATTGTAATAGATTGCACCTATAGTAAGTGCAATTATTATAGTGAAAAAGCTAAAAAGTTGCTTATTCATTCTCAAAAAGTTCTTGGAGTAGATCTATCTCTTCAAGTGCACGACCAGTTCCACGTGCAACTGCTAAGAGTGGCTCATCTGCTACAAAAACAGGAATTCTAACAAGGTCAGAGAGGTATTTGTCAAGCTGACGAATAAGTGCTCCACCCCCTGTTAAAATAATACCGTGATTGACAATATCGCCAGCTAAATCAGGAGGCATTTGCTCTAGTACATCACGTAGTGCTTCAGCAATCTCTTTAAGTGGTTCTTTCATCGCTTCACGAGCATCTTCACTTGTAAGTTCAACAGAACTCAGTAGCCCTTCAACTTGATCACGACCATTGACGATCATTGAAAGTTCTTCATCAAGGACAACAGCTGTACCGATATTGATTTTGATCTCTTCAGCAACACGCTCACCTACTAAAAGGTTGTATTTTTTTCTAATGAAGTTCACAATCCCTTGGTCAATCTTATCTCCAGCTGTACGGATAGACTTAGAAAGTACAAGACCACCGAGTGAGACAACACCGATTTCGGTAGTACCACCACCGATATCTACCACGAGATGCCCCTGAGGCTCACGGATATCTACACCTGCACCAATAGCAGCAGCCATAGGTTCTTCTATAAGAAACACTTCACGTGCACCAGCACTGAGAGCTGATTCACGAACAGCTTTACGCTCAACTTGAGTTAGACCATAGGGAACACATATAATGATACGTGGAGAGATAAGAGAAGATCGTCCATGAGCTTTTTCAATGAATTTTCTAATCATCTTTTCAGTCATATCAAAATCAGCAATTACACCATCACGCATAGGGCGAATAGCTTTGATATTTCCTGGTGTTTTCCCCACCATCTCTTTTGCTTCATGCCCAACAGCTAGAACACGTTGTTGACCATATTTTTCAGTTTTTACAGCAACAACAGAAGGTTCATTGATGATAATACCACGCCCTTTTGCAATAACGATAGTATTGGCTGTTCCTAAATCTATGGAGAGGTCATTTGAAAATAGACCTACGAGTTTATTAAAAATCATACTTTTTTGCCCTTATGCTGTTTTTTTTGTTGTTTTTTTGATGTAAACCGGTGTTTCACCATTTTCTATAACTTCTTTTGTTATAAGCACTTCATAGCCTGCATAATCAGGAAGTTCATACATAATATCTATCATATTTTCTTCTAAAATGGCACGAAGTCCACGAGCACCTGTTTTTCTTGCAATAGATTTAGAAGCAATGGCAAGAAGGGCATCCTCTTCAAAGTTAAGTTCAACATCATCAATACTAAAAAGTTTTTGATACTGTTTGATAAGTGAGTTTTTAGGCTCTGTTAAGATGCGAACCATATCCTCTTCACTGATCTCATTGAGGGATGCAATGATAGGTAATCGTCCAACTAACTCAGGGATAAGACCATAAGAAACTAAATCATCAGGCTCAACCATATCAAAAGTTGGTTTTTGCTCATCTTTTGTTTTTTTATCGTGACCAAATCCAAGAACATTGTCCCCTTGTTTACGTTTAAGAATCTCTTCAAGACCATCAAAAGCACCACCACAGATAAATAAGATGTTTGTTGTATTGATAGTAGTAAACTCTTGGTTAGGATGTTTACGTCCACCTTTTGGCGGAATGTTTACATCTGCACCCTCAACAATTTTAAGAAGAGCTTGTTGTACACCTTCACCACTTACATCACGTGTGATAGAGCGGTTTTCACTCATACGTGAAACTTTGTCTACTTCATCAATAAAAACGATCCCTTGTTGTGCACGCTCTACATCGCCATCTGCTGCTTGGATCAGTTTTGTTAAAATGTTTTCAACATCTTCACCTACATAACCAGCTTCTGTGAGACTTGTAGCATCTGCAATAGCGATAGGAACATTTAAAACACGAGCAATAGTTTGTGCCATAAGTGTTTTACCCGATCCTGTTGGACCGATAAGAAGTACATTTGATTTTGCAATCTCTGTATCATCATCTTTTACATTATATGTTTTAAAGATACGTTTATAATGGTTGTATACGGCAACACTTAAAAGTTTTCTAGCTCTCTCTTGCCCGATGATATAATCACCTAAAAATTTATCTAATTCTTTTGGTGTCATAAGTTTGTCAACAGCAGCTAAAAGCTCAGAACTTTCCTCTTTCGTCGCACCATTTTCATCACCAAACATAATCTTATATGCAGAAACAACACAGTTTTTACAAATATAAACGCCATTGCCTGCAATGAGTGGATTCTCTTCACTCTCACTTGCATCACAAAAGCTACAATGTCTATGTATCATATATTTTTCCTTTCAAACGGTATACCGCGTTTGGTTTTAATCACGAAGTTACATAGGTCTGTAACATAGTGATTATTTGTATTTTCAAGTAGTTCACTTGCTGTATCTTTAAGAGGTTTTCCTGATTCAAAAAGTTCTCTATAAGCAGATTTAAGTAGATTGATGTCATCGCGTTCTAAGTGGCGGCGAAGTCCTGTAAGATTGAGTCCTCTTAGGTTTGCACGATTACCCTCAGCCATACAAAATGGTGGAACATCTTGTGCAAGGGCACTTGCTCCACCAACCATAGCATAATCACCAATATGGATAAACTGATGGATAGGTGTCATCCCACCAATGACAACATAGTCACCAAGTTCTACATGTCCTGCAAGTGTTGCAGCATTTGCCAAAATACAATGATTTCCTATAATAACATCATGACCAAGATGCACATAACCCATAAAAAGGTTGTGATTCCCAACAATAGTTTTACTTCCACCACCCTTTGTTCCAGGATTGAAAAGTGTAAATTCTCTAATGGTATTGTTATCACCGATAATAAGCTCAACATCTTCACCATTAAATTTTAGATCTTGAGGAATACTTCCAATAACAGCATGAGAAAATATCTTGTTGTTTTTTCCTATAGTCGTTCTTCCATAGATGCATGAGTTTTGGGCTATAGTAGTGCCATCACCTATAACGGCTTCACTTGAGATAAAACAAAAAGGAGCAATCTCTACATTTTCACCAATAGTTGCACCATCTTCAATGACAGCAAGTGGAGATATTTTAGACATCTTATTTATCTACAATCATTGCTTTAAGTTCTGCTTGAGATACTAAAGTATCATCAACATAAGCTTTTCCATCAAGCATCCAGATAGCACCTTTTTGTTTGATAACAGTGATACGATACTCAAGTTTATCACCTGGTTTTACTGGAGCACGGAATTTTGCTTTATCAATACTCATGAAGTAAACAACTTTATTTGCTGCTTCTTCTTTTGTCATATCCATACTTTTAAATGCCAAAATACCACCAGCCTGTGCCATACCTTCAAGTATCATAACACCAGGGTAGATAGGGTGTCCTGGAAAGTGTCCTTGAAAGATTTGATCACCAATAGTTACATTTTTATAGCCAATAAGAGCCTCATTTGGTGTGATATCGGTAACACGATCAAGTAGTAAAAAAGGGTATCTGTGGGGGATAATTTCTTGAATTTCCATAACATCCATAGTCATAAGTAAAAGCCTTGCATAAATTTTTTGGACATTTTAGCAAAAAAACCATTAGATAATGATTAGTTTTTCTTTTACATCTTCGTATGTTTTTGCATCAAGTTGGAGTGTTAATTTTTTCTCACTTATTTTCTCAACAACTATGAGTGGTGTTAAGTCATAATGAGTCTCTAAAAGTTTTTGGCGAAGTGATAGTTCCTCCTCAATATGAGGAGGTGAAAATATCAGCTCTTGTATACTTTTGTAATGGGTTTTTGCTATAGTATTAAACTTCTCAAGGGTGATAAATTTGATCTCTTCACGGTTTAAATAGTGTAAAGAACCTATAGAAAATTCAATACGACCCTGGGCACGTTTACGAGGCAGTGTAGAGTAAGAGAGGGCATAAGCTGGAACTATTTCCTTTTTTCCCTCAATAAGTTTACAAGAAAATTGACGATAGTTAAGAAATTTTTGTTTGATAATTTTGTATTTTTTCCCTTCATCCTCTAGGGTATTACGGCGAGTATAAAGTGCAAGTCTCTCTTCTATGGAAGCTGGAAGAGTTTGCCCTGAGATTGGAGAGAACATCTCATCCATAAGTCTCTCTTGCTGTTCTCTTTGCATAGTAAGCCCAAAGATACAGCCACAGTAGTCTTGACGATAGAGTTGTTCCTCTTTTGTGACACGGGATTGCTCTTGTGTCCCACCACCACTTCTGTAGTCAACAGCAATAAACTCAACACCATGTTTTGCATAAAACTCATCACCAATACGTTTGAGTTGTTCTTGAGATTTTAAGGGACTGACCAAAAGGGTTGTGGTGATTTTATCTTCACCTATCTCTAGTGCTTTTTTTGCGGATGTTATAAAACGCTTATCAAAACAAACTTCACAACGCTTCCCTTTTTCAGGTTCGCTTTCAAGTCCACGGACAGCTTGAAGCCAGTTTTCATAATCGTATTGGCCCTCAATTAAATCAATACCAAGCTTTTTACAGCTGCGTTCTACATCAAGTAAACGCAGTTGGTATTCTGAATAGGGGTGGATATTTGGATCGTAGAAGAAGCCAGTAAGCTTCTCCTGTGGATAATCTGCTTGTAGCTTTTCTAAAAAAAAGTGGCTGTCAACCGAGCAGCAGATATGAACTAACATTTAGTCTCTTGACTCTAAAACTTCAATAGAGTTGATAGCATCTTGACCTTGGATTTGTTGAAGTACTTTAAAACTCTCTTCATCATCCTCTTCAATCGCACCAAAAACTGTATGAACACCATCAAGGTGAGGACAATCTACAAAACAGATGAAGAATTGACTTCCACCTGTATTTGGTCCTGCATGAGCCATAGAAAGTGTACCTGGACGGTGTACAGAAGTGTTAGACTCTGTTTCACATGCAATAGCCCAGTCTGGTCCACCAGTACCTGTACCTTGAGGACATCCACCTTGAGCCATGAAACCTGGGATAACACGGTGAAAACTAAGGTCATTGTAAAAACCAGTATTTGCTAAATGTGCAAAGTTTGCTACTGTATTTGGTGCTTCATCTGGAAAAAGTTTGATCCAAATAGTTCCTTTTGATGTATCAAGTTTTGCCCATTGTTGTTTTAGTGATTCTTCTGCACTAATGTTATAGTCTTTAAGTTTTGCTCTTCCAAACATAATTATATAGCCTTATTTTAATTTTTTGCAATTATAGTTAAATTTTTTAAATATAGTAAGGGGAAGAAAAAAGTCCAACTTAAATTTACTTTAAAAAAAAATAGAACTATATCTTAAAGGAAAGATGAATTTTCCTGAGATATAATTTTCGATAATTAATTACAACTATAAGGACATAAACAATGTCAGAAAAACAAATTTTTCAACCAAACCCAGAGTTCGCTAAAAATGCCAATATTGGCAGTATGGATGAGTACAATGCTCTTATGCAAAAAGCTACCCAAAACTATGAAGGTTTTTGGGGAGACTATGCAAAAGAGAAGATTGACTGGATTGAACCATTTACAAATGTATTGGACGAGAGTCAAACTCCATTTGTAAAGTGGTTTGATGGTGGTAAACTCAATGTTGCTGCTCAGTGTATTGACCGTCACTTAGATACTCGTAAAAACAAAGCGGCTATCATCTTTGAGGGTGACCGTGGTGATGTTCAGACTATCACTTACCTTGACCTTTACAAAAATGTAAACCGTTTTGCAAACCTTTTAAAAGAGGATTTTGGAGTTAAAAAGGGTGATCGTGTTGTTATTTATATGCCGATGATTCCTGAGGCTGCTTATGCAATGCTCGCCTGTGCTAGAATCGGAGCTATTCACTCTATTGTATTTGGTGGATTCTCTGCTGAAGCACTTAAAGATAGAATTGAAGATGCTGAGGCTAAGGTAGTAATCACTGCTGATGGTGCATTTCGTAAGACTAAACCATATATGCTAAAACCTGTTGTGGATGCTGCACTTGAAGGACCTACTCCGGTTGAGAAAGTACTTGTTGTTGAGCGTAACAATGAAGATGTGACTTGGAAATCAGGTCGTGATTATTCATATAATGAACTTATTAAAGATAAATCATCAAACTGTGAAGCTGAACCTATGGATAGTGAAGACCCACTGTTCTTACTTTATACATCAGGGTCAACTGGTAAACCAAAAGGTGTTCAACATAACTCTGCAGGGTATATTTTATGGGCACAGATGACTATGGAGTGGGTATTTGATGTTAAAGAGAACGACACTTACTGGTGTACTGCTGATGTTGGTTGGATTACTGGACATACTTACATCGTATATGGTCCACTTGCAATGGGTGCTACTACTGTAATGTTTGAGGGGGTTATCACTTACCCTGATGCTGGTCGTCCTTGGGCAATGGTCGAAAACCATAGAATCAATCAATTTTACACTGCTCCTACAGCTATCCGTGTATTACATAAGATGGGTGAAGATGAGCCTAAAAAGTATGATCTTTCAAGCCTTAAAGTTCTTGGAACTGTTGGTGAGCCTATCGATCCTCCAGCTTGGAAATGGTACTATGAAGAGGTTGGAAGTAGCAAATGTGCTATCGTTGATACTTACTGGCAAACTGAAACTGGTGGACACATTGTTTCTCCACTTCCAGGTGCTACACCTATCAAACCTGCTTGTGCAACACTTCCACTTCCAGGAATCATCGCAGAGATTTTAGATCCTGCTACTGGCGAGAAGTGTGATGTTGGTGAGACTGGTTACATGTGTATCACGAAGCCTTGGCCGTCACAGATTCGTGGTGTTTGGGGTGATGAAGAGAGATATGTGAAGTCTTACTTTGGTGATGTCACAAAAGATGGTAAGGCTGTTTACTTCACAGGTGATGGTGCACGTTATGATGAAGATGGTTACATCACTATCACAGGTCGTACTGATGATGTTATCAATGTAAGTGGACACCGTATGGGAACTGCTGAAGTTGAAGCAGCTATCAAAAAGCATACTAATGTAGCAGAAGTTGCAGTTGTTGGTAAACCACATGAACTCAAAGGTGAGGGTATCTTTGCATACATCGTACTTAAGTCTGATGAGGGTGTCGCTGATGAAGTTGTAGAGGTAAAAGCTATCAATGAGATCATTAAAAAAGAGATAGGTAATATCGCTGTTTGTGATGATATGGTTTTTGCACCAGGCTTACCAAAAACTCGTTCTGGTAAAATCATGCGTCGTATTTTACGAACTATCGCTAAGGGTGAGAAAATCACTCAAGATATCTCAACGCTAGAAGATCCTTCTGTTGTTGCTACACTTGAAGAGATGGTGAACGGTTAAGTCCAACTGCTCGAATAAACGCTATAATTTCATAATTAAACTTACAAAGAGAATATTATGGAATTATGTGTTGCCCTTGATCTACCAACAAAAGAAGAAAACTTAGCCCTTATAGAAAAAATCAAATCTTATGATGTTTGGTTGAAAGTTGGACTTCGTACTTACATCCGTGATGGTGAAGAGTTTTTAAAAGCGATTAAAGCAATAAATCCTGATTTTAAGATATTTTTAGACCTCAAACTCTATGACATCCCAAACACTATGGCAGATGCTGCTGAGTCTATAATGGGGCTTGGTGTAGATATGTTTAATGTTCATGCTAGTGCTGGTAAACGAGCTATGACAACTGTAATGGAGCGTTTAGAAAAGTTTGAGTCTCGTCCTATTGTTTTAGCTGTAACTGCTTTAACTTCATTTAGTGAAGATGAGTTTAGCTCTGTGTATGAAAGCAGTATTGCAACTAAAGCAGATCAGTTTGCACAAGATGCGATGGATTCAGGTCTTGATGGTGTTGTATGTTCTGCCTTTGAATCTGCATCTATCAAAAAGATTACATCTTCCTCTTTTATGACACTGACTCCAGGTATCCGTCCCTTTGGTGAGGATGCTGGAGATCAAAAACGTGTAGCTGATGTTGTATTTGCAAGAGAGCAGGATGTTGATTTTATTGTAGTGGGTCGTCCTATCTATCAGGCTGAAAACCCATCAGAAGTTGTAGGGAAAATTTTAGCACTACTTTAGTTGTTTTTACTCACTTTTTTCTGAAGCTCTTCAAACTCTTTGTACTTGTCTGCAACTTTATGTAGTTGGTTGTTTTTTAAGAGTTTGTAAACCCCTGTAGAGTTTATGTAGTATTGAGCTTCTAAGTCACTGCGTTTACTCATTGGTAGAATTTTAAAGCTCAGGTTATCTAAAACAAGGGGAGATTTCCCTTTGTATTTAAAATAACTCAAGACCATATGGTAACCCCCATAAAATTTCTCTTTGACAACTGTTATAAAAAGCTTTTTCTCATCAAATCCCAAGTGGATAAGGGTGTAGTATTTTATAATTACATAATCCTCACAATCTCCATAGCCAACTCTTAAAAACTCTTTTGGTGTTGCCCAATTATCTTCTTTTTTATTGATGATAGCATCATATTGGGGAAGGAGAGTGTTAAGATAGAAATTTATCTTTTGGAGTTGTTTTTTTCGTGGAAGGGAGGAGCAGATTTTTACCTGTTTTTCATAATCTAAGATACGATTTTTAGCAATCCTATCTGAGCGATCAAGATTTTGTAGCTCTTGTGAGGTGAAACTTGGATATTCCTGTGCAAATAAGGCATAAGTAAAAAGAGTAAAAAGTAAAAAGTTTTTTATCATTACTATCTAAGTCTTTGCTCTTTTGGTGCATCTTTTGGAACAAGACCATACTTAGAAAGATCTACATAGATCTCTTTGCGTTTATCTTTAAGGAGTTTTTGCATTACAGGGTTTCTATCCATCTTATATGTTTGAGTCCTTACAACTTTACCATTATGGTCAAAATACTTTTTAAGTCCCACTTTATAGTTGTGTTTGTAAAAAACCTCGGCAGATTTGTAACCTTCTATATCCCATTCTGTCATGACACCCTCGCGTCTTCCCATCACATAGTTGACTTTGGAGCCTAGAATACCATTATCATAAAAGACTTTTTGAATCCCATCTTTTTGTCCATCGACATAGTTTACAACAAGTTTTTTTACTCCATTATCATAGTATGATGTATAGAGACCATTTTCTTTGCCATTTTTAAAATTGACTTTAGACTTTATCTCACCATTATCTCTAAACCACCATGTCATTCCATCGCGTTTACAGTTTTTGTAGGTAGATTTTTGAGCCTTGTCCTTTACAATGTATTTGGCTGGATTAGAACAGTACTCTGTAGTGTTCTTAGCAAGTAAAGAGCCTAGAAGCAGGGGTAAAAGTAAAAGTGTTTTATGCATTATAAAATCTCCTAAATAGTGATGATAAATTTTAGCATATTATCATCACTTAAATATCACAAAATCTTATATTAAAGTTCTTGAGCTTTTTTATAAGCTTTCTCAACAGCCATCATACATGCACTTCTTACATTGCCATCTTCTAATGCTCCATAACCTGCAGCAGTTGTTCCCCCTGGACTCATCACACCATCTTTGAGAAGTGCTGGATGTATCTCTTGTATAAGTTCCCCAAAACCACCAAACAATCCACGCATAATAGCCATAGCATCATCGCGTTTGAGACCTTGTTTGACTGCACCATCAGCGAGAGATTCTGCCATAAGTGCCAAGTATGCTGGACCACTTCCGGCTAAAGCGGTAGCGATATCTATCTCTTTTTCACTACCAAGCCAACGTGTTGTACCAATAGCACCAAGTAGCTCTTTTGCTTCATCTTTAAAAGTTTCATCCCCTGTAAGTGTTGTCATTGAAGCACCAACTGAAGCTGCAAGGTTTGGCATAGTTCTGACTACTGCATCAGTATTGAAGTTTGTTTGTAGTTTTTCTAAGCTGGTTCCCGCTAAAACAGAGTAGAGTACACGAGCTTTTCCTTGAAGTTTTTGTGAAACTTCTTCTACATTGGCTGGCTTTATACAGAGCATAAGTGTTTTATCTGTTACATCAAAGTCATCAAGAAGATATTTGTTGATGGAGATTCCTAGTTCTTTTTCAAAAAGTTCAAGTTTTTCTAAAGAGCGTCCAACCACTTCAATGGTGTAATCTTCCTTGAGTCCTTGTGCAATACTCAGTGCCATATTACCATTTCCAATAAAAGTTATAATTTTCATAAAAGTCCTCAATTTTTTATGATATTATAGCATTAATAAAAAATGAGTGAGTTGGAAGAAAATATGGAACAGTTTTTAAGTGAAGCAAAATCTGCTGCTAGAGTACTTAATATTCTCAGTGGCAGTGAGAAGAATAGAATTTTAAAAGAGATGGCAGAAGCACTTCGTGCTAATACGATGGATCTTATCGAAGCAAATGCTTTAGATATGGCAGATGGAAAGAAAAATAATCTTACATCAGCCTTGATGGATAGACTCTTTTTAGATGAGGGTCGTATCGATGCTATGGCTGTAGCGATAGAAGAGATTGCAGCACTTAAAGAGCCTGTTGGTCGTGTTTTAGATGGCTGGGTGACAGAAGATGGACTTAAAATTGAAAAAGTGAGTATCCCTATAGGTGTGATTGGCATTATCTATGAGTCACGTCCAAATGTAACAAGTGATACAGCAGCACTTTGTTTTAAATCCTCTAATGTTTGTGTCTTAAAAGGTGGAAAAGAAGCAGAAAACTCAAATAAAGCGATAGCAAAAGTACTTCAAGCAGTACTACAACGCAACGAACTTCCAGAGTCTCTTATCTCACTTATACCAGACTCTTCGCGTGAGGGTGTAAATAAACTTATAAAAATGGACAAATATGTAGATCTTATCATCCCTCGTGGTGGAGCAGGGCTTATCAAACATGTAAGTGAAAACGCGACGGTGAGTGTTGTCAAGCACGACAAAGGGCAATGTCATACATATATAGATAAAGATGCGAAAGTAGATGATGCTATCAAAATCGCTATCAATGCAAAAGTGCAACGCCCAGGTGTATGTAATGCGATGGAGACACTTCTTGTAGATAGTGCAATCGCTTCTGAGGTACTACCACTTTTAAAAGAGGCATTTGATAAAGAAGGCACAGAACTCAAAGGGTGTGCAAATACAAAATCTATCATTGAAGTTGCAGATGCAAATGATGAAGATTACGATACAGAATACTTAGCAAATATTTTAAATATGAAAGTGGTTGATGGTGTCGATGGAGCGATTGAGCATATTGTTCGTTTTGGTTCAGGTCATTCTGAGTCCATCATTACTCAAAATATCACTTCAGCAGAAGAGTTTTTAAATGCAATCGATGCAGCAGCTGTTTATGTAAATGCAAGTACTAGATTTACTGATGGTGGAGCTTTTGGTTTTGGTGCAGAGGTAGGAATAAGTACCAACAAGCTTCATGCTCGTGGACCAATGGGAATTGAGGGTCTTACAACATACAAGTTTAAAATTTATGGAAGTGGGCAAACAAGATAATGTCACAATATACAATAGAATGTTTAAAAAAAGTTAGCTTTTTTGAAAATTTGAATGATAATGAGTTAAATATCTTAAAATCATTCTCAAATATCCGTAGTTTTTCAGAAGGAGAGATCCTTTTTTATGAAAAGGACAAGCCGAAATGTTTAACACTTTTGACAGATGGAATGTTAAAGATTTACAAAACAGATCCTAAAAATAATGAGATTGTTTTACACACCTTTGCACCTTTTTCACTTATAGCAGAGATGGCAGTACTTGAAGGTATGGCATATCCTGCATCAGCTGCATTTTTAACTGATGGTAAGGTGTTGGAGATAGATTTTGATAAGTTTAAAAACGAGTTTTTACTCAATCCAAATGTAACACTTAATTTTTTTAAATCACTTTCAAAAAAGATAAAATATCTAGAGAGTGTTATCTCTCTTAATATTGTACTTGATTCTACGGCAAGATTAGCGAAGTATATCTGTGAGAATGAGCAAGCTTTAAATATGAAACATAAAGAACTTGCACAACATCTTCATATGACACCTGAAACACTGTCACGTATGTTTAAAAAACTTGTTACATTAGATCTTATTGAAAAAGATACAAAAGGTTTTCGTATAAAAAATAGAGTGGGCTTAGAAGTTCTTTTCGAATAAGCCCTAAATTGCAAAATTTCTCCCTTTTCTTGATATAAATCAATTTGATATTCATTTTCATTACCTAAAATTATGAAAAATAAAAAAGGATTTATATTATGTCACATATTCCAAGTGAAGCAACAAAAGTAGAAGTAGCTGGTGCTACAGTAGATTTTTATAAATTAGAAAAAGATGGACAAAGTACATATTACTTTGATACATCAGCAGAGGGACCTCCACATCCAATGGTAAACGCGATGAGTGGTTTACAAATGATTAAAGGAACAAATGCAACTTTAGTAATGATTAACCACAAAGCTCCTGGTGGACTTTTTGGAAAACTTGAATCAGATGTGAAGTATGTCATTGAAGAGTTGGATAATGGCTTTGTTAAAGTTGTGTTTTCTTACAATAATGATGCAGGTGTAGAATCAGACCTTACTCAAACTTCTTGTGGTGGTTGAGAATAGTTTATGAATTCAATCTCACAAGATTTTGCACCACCTTTTAAACTTATAGCACCTTATTTTATACTTGGGGGTATCTTTTATATACTCTCATCATTTTTCGTGTTTAGTTTTAGTGGTGCAGAACTTTCATTTTTAAATCCCAGTGTTATTAGTTTTGTACATCTATTTTTACTTGGCTTTATAATGATGACCATTTTTGGTGCAATGGCTCAACTTGTTCCTGTTGTTTTAGAAGTGGGGCACTTTGGAGTAGAGCTTTTTTATGCTATTTGGCCATTACTACTCATAGGTACTTTACTTATGGTATTTGGTTTTGTTTACTCTGCAGATCTTCTACCTTATGGTGGTGTTGTTGTCTTGATCTCTATGATGATTTTTGTGATGGAGATTTTTATGACTATCTTTAAAGTAAAGAAACTAAACTTAGTAATGAGTAGTGTACTCATCTCCAATACTTTTCTCTTTTTTGGGATTATTGTTGGTTTATTGATGGCACTTACTTATGCGGGTACTATTGATTTTAATATCCATGAACTTCTACGTGCTCATGTTTACTTAGTGATAGGTGGTTACATAAGTGTAACGATTATGGGACTCTCCATAGTGCTTGTGCCTATGTTTACCTTAGCACACAGTTTTTCGATGAGACCATTAGAGATCTCTATTACTCTTATGAGTATTGGTGTTTCTCTTGTTGTTTTATCATCTTTATTTAGTGTAGAGCTATTGGCTTATCTTGGGTATTTTCTTTCTATGCTCTCAATGTGTTTTTACTTTTATATCATTTACATAATTTATAAAACACGACCAAGAAAAGAGAACGATGTATATGCAGTCTCTTTGATGGTATCGTATAGCTCTCTTATTGTAGCTCTTTTACTTGGTGTCGCTTACTTTGTAACAGCAAAAGAGGAGATGCTTTTAGCATCGGCATGGATTATGTTTTTTGGTTTCTTTGGTTTTTTAATTACAGGGCATATCTATAAAATTATTCCGTTTTTAGTGTGGTTTGAGCGTTTCTCTCCACTTGTAGGAAAAGAAAAAGTACCAATGCTTGCAGATATGGTACCTTATAAAAGTTCTCAAGCACAGATGATATTTTCCGCAGTAGGTGTTTTGTTAGTGACTCTAGCAATTCTTTTCAGAAGTGATGTTCTCATTAATGCCGGAGCATCATTTTTGGTAGTTGGAGCATTTGCTTTTTTTCGTAGCATGCTTTTTATGATAAATTTTAAATAAGGAAATTTTTATGGCTTTATATACAAAAGAGGAACTCTTTTTAGCAATCTCAACAGTGATTGACCCTGAGGTTGGATTTAATCTTGTAGAGATGGGTCTTATCTATGATGCAGAGTGTGATGATGAGGGGAATGTGAAAGTCACTATGACACTTTCAACAAAAGCTTGTCCCTTACATCAGATGATCGTTCAGTGGGTAAAAGAGGCAGTAGAGAAGATGGCCGATATAAAAGAGGTAGAGGTTGAAGTTGTTTGGGAACCTGTATGGAACATCTCTATGGCTGATGACAATGTTAAAAAAGCACTAGGTGCTTAGAAAAGATTAGGTGTAATTTTTTATATCTCTTATCAGTGCTTGAAGGTGTGCTTTATACTGTTCAAGAAGGGTAAGATAACTTTTCTCTTGTGTATCATTTAGTGCCAGTTTTATAGTTGCTGCAATCTCATGGAGTGGTTGAGCTCCTATATTTGCAGTGACACCCATCAAATCTAAAAGAAGTTTATCTGCTTCTTGCATCTGCTCTTTTTCTAAAAAAGTTTGGAGCTTTTGTGGAGAATCTTCGTAAGTTGTAACAAATTCATTTAAAATCTCTTGGTAAAACTCTTGATCTCCACCACAGATCTCTAAACCTTTTTCCCCATCTAATTCTTGTGTCATTATTGTTTGCTCTTGAGATATGCTAGGAGTGTTTTGTGATCCAGTATAAGCATAGATCATGTCGTATAAGTCTGCCATTCTCAAAGGTTTTTCAAGGTGTTCACTCATCCCTGCATCACTCATTTTTTGTATATCATCAGCGGCTGTATCACCACTAAGAGCAATAACAACAATATGATTGTAGTGAGGATTTTTACGTATAATTCGTGTAGCTTCAAAGCCATCAACTCTAGGCATATGAGCATCCATAAGTATAAGTGTAAAATTGGAATCTTCTTCTAAAATCTCTAAGGCAACTTGACCATCATCAGCAATCACAACTTCAATCCCAGAATCTGCTAAAAGACCACTAATCACCTTTTGATTGATAAGGTTATCCTCAGCAACTAAAATTCTAGTACCGGCAAACTCTTTAAAGTTTTCTTTTGTAATCTTATCGTGAGGAGGAACATCACGTTTTTGAAAAGAGGTAGTGTTTGTTTCTTCTATCTTTGGTGTTTTTTCTTCATCAAAAGTCTCTTCAAAACTACCTTCTTCAGTGCCATCTGGTTCTATCTCTTGAATATCATACTCATCGGTGATTGTTTGCTCTGTATCGTAAGAATCATTTATAGGAGATCTGTTGTCTTCGGGGAGTTGTATAGTTGAGAGTTCTTCTATATTTTTGAGTTGAGCATCTTTTTTTTCTTTTTTGATTTTTATAATAAGGTAGATGACCGAAACAATCAAAATCGCTGTAGCACCCATAATCTCTGTTTGATACTCATAAAACATAATAAAATCCTCAATCTTTTCTTTATGATACAGCATAAAAAATTAAATTTTACAAAAATGCTGTATAATTCATAAATATTACACAAAAAGGTTAGAGGTGCAAGATATACCACATATTCCAGTACTGTATCGTGAAGTTATAAATGTTTTTGAAGATATAGAGAGTGGTATAGTCATAGACTGTACAATGGGATATGGTGGACACTCCTCTATGATACTCGAAGCAAATCCAAATCTAAAACTTATAGCGATAGACCAAGATCAAACCGCTATAGATTTTTCTACACAAAGACTGGCAAAATTTACAGATAGAGTAAGCATTCGTAAGGGGCGTTTTTCCAATGTCATTAAAGAGATACTCTTAGAAGTAGATCCAAGTGAGATTAAAGGGATTCTGGCAGATATTGGTGTTTCTTCTTTACAGCTTGATCAAAAGGAGAGAGGCTTCTCTTATGAGAGCAATAATCTCGATATGCGCATGGATAAAGATGCATCCCTGAGTGCTGAAGATGTAGTCAACACTTATACTCAAGATGAGTTAGAAACAATAATTTTAGAGTATGGTGAGTTGAGAAATTATAAAAAAATAGCTTCAGAGATTGTAAAGCATAGACCATTTACCTCTGCAAAAGAGTTAAGTGATACTTTAAAACCTCATATGCCTCGAGGAAAGAAAATTCACCCTGCAACACTTTTAATGCAAGCAATTCGCATCGAGGTGAATGATGAACTAGGGGAATTGAAATCACTCTTGGGATCACTTAAGGAAGCAAAATTACCAAATGCCAAGATTGCGATTATCTCATTTCACTCTCTAGAAGACCGCATAGTAAAACAAACATTTTCAAAATGGTCGAAGTCATGTATATGTCCAAGTGAAGCTTTTCGTTGTGAGTGTGGAAATGATCATCAATATGGGCGAATCATTACAAGAAAACCGATTATGGCAAAAGATGATGAACTTAAAGAAAATGCAAGAAGCCGTAGTGCAAAGATGCGTGTATTTGAGACGGGATTGTAGATGAGTGCCAAGAGAGAGCTTTTAGAGGAGATAGATAGTGTTCTTGCACCTAAAAAAGTTTTAGATTGGCAGTACTTCTTATTTGTACTCTTAACAATGCTTTTTGTACTTATGGTGACTTTTCCAAAGATATATATAGCACAACAGATCTATTTTAAAAGCCGTGATATCGCTAAACTCAATGTAGAATATGAAACACTCAAAGAGGAAAATAAAATTATATCTGCCTCTGTAGAATCGATAAAATTTAAAAACCAAATTTTAGATACCCTTTTTTAAAGATAAATCATGATCCGTAAATTTATAGAATTTTCAATAAACAAACCCCTGTTAAACCACATACTTTTAGCATTTATTTTAATGCTTTCAATCTTTGCATATATAAACATACCAAAAGAGATCTTTCCTCCGATGAATATGGATAAAATCACCATCAAAGGTGGTTATGCTGGTACCTCCGCAGATGTCTTGGACAAGATGGTTGTAGAGAGCATAGAGGATGACCTGCAAAATATTGATGAGCTAGAAGAGGTAAAGACAAGTATTAAAAATGGTTCTTTTATCATTAGTGCAGATATTAAAAATGGTTCAGATAACATTAGTGTACTCAATGATGTAAAGGATGTTGTAGCAGGTGTAAAAAAAGATCTTCCAGCAGATATGAATGAACCAGTTGCAAAGATAAAAACACATGCTTTTCCTCTTGTACTAATTGCGATATCTGGTGATGTGCAAAAAGAGGAACTTTTAAAGTATGCCGATGAGTTAAAACGCGACCTTACAAAGTTTAAGGCTCTAAGTGACATCACCATTCGTGGCGATGCTGAAGAGGAGCTAGATATAAAGCTTAACAATGAAAAGATTAAGGCCTATGGACTCCAACCAGCCTTAGTTATCTCTGCTATAAGAAGCATTAGCTCTATTTTTCCTGTTGGAACGATTAAGGAAAAAGCACACCATCTTTATATCTCAACATATAATGGTGAGAAAAATAAAAAAGATATAGAAAACACCATCATAGGTGTTGGTGGAGTGAAGCTTCGTATCGGTGATATTGCAGATGTAAATTTTAAACTCAGTGATGAGGTGGAACTTTCTCATTACAACGGTATGAGAAATATCTCTGTTAATGTAACAAAGTCTAAAGATGGAAATGCCATCGCTCTGGTTAAAGATATACGTAAACTTTTAAAAAAGCTTGAAGCAAAACATGAAGGAATAAAGTACAGTATATACACAGATACATCGGTATGGATTAAAAACCGTCTCAATACTGTTTTCTCAAATATTGTATTTGGTTTGATGCTTGTATTTTTAGCGATGCTTATTTTCATTAATCGGGGTATTGCCTTTGTTGTTGGTCTTGGGATTCCTGTGAGTTTTATGATAGGGCTTATAGCAACGGAGCTCTTAGGAGATAGTTTAAATATGCTCTCACTTTTGGGTGCTCTTATAGCTCTTGGGATGCTTGTTGATGAGGCAATTGTTGTTGCAGAAAATATTTACAGACATTTAGAAGAGGGGATGGAGCGCCGTGAAGCTGTCATACTAGGAGCTTCAGAGATGTTTCCTGCAGTACTTACAGCAACACTAACCACTGTTTTTGCCTTTTTGCCTATGCTTTTAATGACAGGTGAGATGGGGATGTTTATAAAAATTATTCCTATTATGATCACTGTTTTACTTCTCTCTTCATTGTTTGAAGCTTTTTATTTTTTACCCCTGCATGCACACGATTTTTTAAAGGTTTCCAAAGAGGGAAGTTTTACAAAAGATTTTTGGGCGAAGTTCTATACATTTTATTCAAAAGTTTTACATTTTGTTTTTAGAACAAAATATCTCTCTTTGTTTTTGATTATAGTGACTATATTGTCTTTTACTGTAGTGATGGTAAAAAACTCAAAGTTTCAACTTTTTCCAGATTTTGATAATACTCAGATATATGTGTATGGAAAAGTAGATATCAACAACGAACTTATCGACACTGAAAAGATGGTCACTAAAATCGAAAAGCAAATCTTAGCAAATGTAGATAAAGAAAATGTTTCTTCTGTAACATCTGTTGTTGGTTTTAAAATGGATGCAAAAAATAGAGCAGAACTTGGAGAGAATATGTTTCATATCTTTATAGATCTGCATGAGAGAGCTCCTGTAAATATGTTTGATACCTACATAAGTCCATATCTTTCTATCGAATATGATCCAAATGTACAAACTCGTAAACGCGATGCCAAAGATATAGCAGCAGATATTAAAAAGCTTCTTAACGATAAGGTAAAAGATTTTGAAGAGTTGGTGGTTAAAGTTCCTGGAGCTGGTGTTATAGCCCATGATATAGAGATAAGTTTAGGCATATCAACAAACCAAGATATCGTTAAAGGCTTACACTCTCTTGAAGATGCTTTATCTAAGATCAATGGCGTTTATAACATCTCTGATGATGCAGACATTGGCGAAAAAGAGCTCAAACTTCGGGTGAATCAGTATGGACAAGAACTAGGATTTAATGAAGATATCATAGCCAATGAACTTCGTGCTTATTATCTCAAGGGTGAGTATGGAAAACTCTTTAATGCTTCAGGACTGATTCGCATACGTCTCCAAAGTGATGTCAACAAAGATATAGATTCTATAAATAAGATAGAGGTACAGATCCCATCTACAAATCAATATGTAGCACTGAAAGATGTATGTGACTTTATCTATGTTCAAAGCTTTGTGACACTTAAAAAAGAGGATGGAAAACGCCAACGTAGTGTTTATGCCTCTTTGGATAAAGAGATTATCACTTCATCAGAGGTGATGAATAAACTTCAAAATGTTTTTCAAGAGTTAAAAGCAGAAGGTTTTAAGGTAGAGATTAAAGGGGAAGAAAAAGAGAACAATAAAAATAAAAGAGAGATGATGCAATCGGGAATCATCGCCTTATTTTTAATTTTTATTACTTTAGTTTGGTTGTTTGATTCTATAAAGAAATCTTTAATTGTAATCAGTACAATACCACTTGTACTTTTAGGTGTTTATGTAGGGCACTGGGTGATGGGACTTAACTTGACTATGCCAGGACTCATAGGGGTTGTAGGGCTTGCAGGTGTTGTTGTCAATGATGGACTGATTATGGTAGATTTTATTAAAAATTCTAAGGATACTGAAGAGTTGATGCAAAATGCAAAAACAAGACTTCGTCCTATTATTTTGACATCACTTACAACCGTTCTGGGACTCTTGACACTGATCTTCTTTGCTTCTGGTCAAGCGATGATACTTCAGCCAATGGCTGTTTCATTAGGATTTGGTATTGCTTGGGCAACAGTACTTAATCTTGTATATGTACCACTCCTTTTTGCAGTAGTGTACAAAATAAAAGAGCCTCAAAAAGAGGCTCTTCATGAAGGAAAAAATTGAATTTAGATATAACATATGCACAGTTTGGTGTAAGACCACCAGTTACTAAACCGATTCCAGAGTTTCTTATAGAGATGGGTGAAGAGGGGATACGAAAGCTTATCTCAGATCATTATGATGCGATTAAGCAGAGTGATATATATTTTTTATTTCCTCAAGATGATGAAGAGTTTGAAAAAGCGAAGATTCACTCTTCAGATTTTATGATACAAATTTGTGGAGGCCCAGCTTATTTTAACCAAAATAGAGGTGCCCCTCAGATGATAGGACGCCATGCTCCCTTTGCTATAGATGCAAAAGCAAGAGAAAGGTGGTTAGAACTTTATAAACCATTTATCTTAGAACTCAAAGAAAAAGGTGTGACAGAAACATCTTTGTACTCTTTTTGGGGTTATTTAAACATCTTTTCTATTTGGATGATAAATACGAAGTAAAACTCTTATACAAAGTAAGCTGTATATAAGCTCCTCCTTTGTATAATTTCGCCCTACAAAGACAAAGTGGGTTCTTAGCTCAGTTGGTTAGAGCCCTCCGCTCATAACGGAGTGGTCA
>CAZFGS010000010.1:0-28203 GCA_964518545.1 uncultured Sulfurimonas sp.
AGTGCAGCCGCACCTAATGCCAATAATATTTTCATATATATATCCTATTAATAAATTTAAGATATCCCAAAAAATGTACTTTTAATATATATTTTTAAAGAAAACTTTGTGATAAGATTGTAACAAATGAAAACTAAATATTAATTAAAGAGTGAAGAAAAAAGCATTAAGACAATACAAAGACATTTTTTAGCTACAATTAATGATTAATTATACTAGACTAGGAAATTTAATGTTTAATTCAGTCAAATCTAAAGTTATTGCATCTACCCTCTCCTTGAGTATTTTAGGGCTTATTGGAATTAGTTACTATCTCTCTACTACACTCCATACACTCTCTAATAATACAACAAAAAAATCTTTAAAAATGCTAAGTGAATCTATCTTCCAAACAATGACAGGAAGCATGATGATGGGAGATCCCCAAATCGTTGCTCAAGCTTTTGAGAATGCAAAAAGTATAGATGGGATAGAGGGACTTAATATTACAAAATCTCGTGCTGTACTAGAGGTTTATGCTCCGAATGAGAAGTTTACCAGTGATCCTTTAATTAGAGATGTCCTACAAAACCAATCAATGAAACTTATAGAAAAAAATGAAAATGGGCACCATAGCATCCGAATGATCAGACCTATGGTTGCAGAAAAACGCTGTCTCGCTTGTCACTATAATGCACAAGTGGGATACACACTAGGTGCACTAGATCTCATCATATCACTGGATGCTAATGATGCAGATATATCAGAAACAAATATCACACTTATTATCTCCTTACTTATTGCGAGTGTTTTATTTGCCATTATCTCTGCAATCTTTTTTATAAAAGAGATCTTCAATCCTCTTGAGAACCTTAAAGAGCGTATCGCCTCACTTGTAAGTGGTGATAAAGATCTTACAAAGCGTCTTGAGTATAAAAAAGGAAATGAGTTTGGTGATGCTGCCAATGAGGTAAATAAATTTATAGAGATGATTCAAGGAACTGTCAATGATGTAAAAAGTCTTGGAGAGCAAAACAGTGAAATCGCATCAGAGATAGAACTTGCAAGTCATGTCATCAGTAAAGGGACACAACAAGAACAAAACATAGTAACACAAACAACACTCAAAGGTGGTGTGGTAAAAGATATTATTGCCAAGAGTATAGAAACTGCAGAAGAGACTCAAAAAATGGTAGATACTGCCAGAGAAGAACTCGATACTGCGAGAGATTCACTTAGTTCACTGAGTGATGAAGTAAGTTCTTTTGTAGAGATAGAAAATGAACTCTCAGAGGAACTCTCAGGTCTCAAAGACAATGCTGATCAAGTTAAAGATGTTCTTAATGTTATAAAAGATATTGCAGAACAGACTAACTTACTTGCCCTTAATGCTGCCATAGAAGCTGCTCGTGCAGGGGAACATGGTCGTGGTTTTGCTGTGGTTGCAGATGAAGTACGTAAACTTGCAGAACGCACTCAAAAATCTCTTACAGAGATAGATATGAGTGTAAGTACCATCGTTCAATCTATCAACGATGTTAGTGATAAGATGAACCATAATGCTACAAATATAGAAAGTCTTACGCAGATCTCTCAAGAGGTCAACGCAAAAATAGATACAACAAATGAAGCAATGACAACGTCTAGTGTTGTTGCCAATGAGTCTAAAAAAGATAGTTTAGAGATGTCTAAGAATATACAAGAGATCATTGATGATATTGCCAATATTGAAGCCCTCTCTAGTGCTAATGGAACAAGTGTTATTAGCATTGAGAGTGACTTAAAACGCTTAGTAGAGGTGGCTTCTTCTCTCCAAGAGACAATCAACGAATTTAAAAGTTAGGTTACCTTCGCTTTCCCCGTCTATACCCATTTGAGTTATTATGGGTATAGTTTTTCTTAAAACATCTCTGACAGATACTGTACTTCGAATTATGTGGTAGAGCAGCACTACAAAGTTTACAACTTCGTGAAAGTTGACTTTGCTGCAAAGTTTCTTCTATGTACTTATTTAAAACACCTCTGTATGCTCTTGCTTTTTGCTCATCTACAAAGTACTCACCAAATCTGTATGAGAGCCATAAGTAAAGAGAGATCTCTTTGACCATATCTTCTGCACGAAGAAGCTCCTCAGATGTTTGAGCATAATCCCCTGCAAGTTTTGGAGCCACATAATGAACTGCCTCTTTTTTTTGGAGGGAGATAATGTAGTTCTCAAAAGATTCTACGATATAAGGTGATTTTAAAGTAAGAGGAGCGCAAGAGAGATGATATTTCATCGCTATATCTAAATCATACTTATCTATAATCACTGCTGCTTCAAGCATATCATCAAGATTTGCTGCATAAAAAGGGCCATTAAACTCCATATTTTCAACAAAAAACTTGAGAATCTCCTCTATAGAGTTCTCCTCTAAGATACTTGCCACAAGCTTAATATGCTCTATATTTGCCATCACCTTAAAAGGGATGGCAATAGTTTTTGCTTCTTTGTAGAAATTTTTCTTTACAATTTTGAGAACATCTTTATAAAGAGCACCTACATAACCCTCTTCATTGAGTCCATAGCGTCCTGCTCGTCCGGCAATCTGATGTATCTCACTTGGAAGTAAGTTTCTCTGTGTAATTCCATCAAATTTTTCAGCTTTTGAAAAAAGGATAGTTTTTATAGGAAGGTTCATCCCCATAGCGATGGCATCTGTTGCGACAAGTATCTGAGTTTCACCTGAGCGAAAACGGCGTGCTTCTTCACGACGTACTTCAGGGGAGAGATTACCATAGACAACACTTACGGAAAAGTAAGGGGAAAGGTTTTGCTTAAGACGTAAAACATCTCTACGACTAAATGCAATAATAGCCGTACCCGCTTCAACATCTTTCATATCTGTTGCACTCTCAAGTAATGTAAGAGGATTTTTTCTCTCAAATTCTATAATCTCAAGCTCTTCACCAAGGTACTCAGCAAGAGCAATGATAGCCTCTTTCGAGTTAGAACTCCCAGTCATAATGATCTCTTTTGCAGGAGCACCAATGATAGCATTTGCCCATGCCCAACCTCGGTCACGATCATCTAGCATCTGTACCTCATCAATAACACACACATCTACATCAACCTCATAGTTCATCATCTCTATTGTAGAGCTTATATGGGTTGCCTCATCATCAATTATCTGCTCCTCCCCTGTTATAAGAGAGCTCTCTATACCTTGAGCCTTAAGGTTTTCATACCCTTCAAGTGCAAGTAAACGCAAAGGTGCTAGGTAGTACCCGGTATCTGCATCCTTGAGTCTTTGCATCGCTGTATAGGTTTTACCACTGTTGGTTGGTCCTATGTGAAGTGTAAGCTTTCTTCGCATCTCCCTTGCCATAGGGAAGAGATTCTTAAAGTCACGGATAGTGCGTTTTAAAAGCTCTTGGCGTTGCTTTTTCACAAGTTGTTCGTGGATATTGTAGATAAAAATCCGTGTTGTTTTTCTCACAATCTTTGGTGTAATGTTGAGAGTTGAGGGGACAAGTTCTAGTAAAAACTCATACACCTTCTCATATAATTCTTCATCACTAAAGTGTAAAAGCTCTGCATACTGTCCACACTCTGCTACTAAGGGATGGAGTTCTTCTAAAAAGTGTTCCTCTTGCTCTTTTTTTGCATGGTTTAAAACATCATCAAAATTAAATCTTCGAGAGTTCCAAATCTCCTCTAAAAGACCATCCAACTCTATATGTAACTCTAAAATATAAGAAAATGTTCTCTCAGAGTGAGGCAGTTGTATCTTTTCATGCACACGAAGCACCACCTCTTGATCATGCAACTCTATAAAATCAACATCTATCTTTTTTTTGATAATCTCTTTGAGAATTTTCACCCCTATAAGTGGGTAAGAGAGCTTTGTTTTAGGTGGAGAGGCTCTAAGTGCTGTCACTATCTGCTCTTTACTCAGATAAGAGTGAGGATCTTTCAGTGATGCTATAAAAGCATTTATCTGCTCTTGCTTTTTCTCTAGAGTTTCAAGTTTGTCTTGATTAATCTTTTGTGCTATCTCTTCAAAAGGGGTCTCTTCTATGTATTCGTACGAGTAAGGCTTTGTATTGAGAGTTAAGATCTTATGAAAACTTTGATCATAAAGCTCATACTTCAAAGAAGCATTAAACTCAAAACTATCATCGATGTCAAAACTTCCCTCTAGCTCTTTTTCAAGTCTCTCTTTTTTCATATCGAAGCGAATATGACGAAGTTTTGATTCCATCTTTTGTAGAGTGATTTTTTTACTTCTTACACTTGAAAAAGCTTGTGTAAGTAAAAAAGCCTCTTCATCACTTACATCTAACTCTTCAAGCAGTGTTTCTATCTTTGTTTCTCTATCAAAGGAGGGCTCTTTTGGCTTCTCTGATGGATAGATAACACCATTTGCTTCAAAAAAGTTGAGTATATCTTCTCGATACCCACCATCTGCTTCACTCCAGATCATCCGTATCGTTTTAAGTAAAAGATTTTTGTTATGCTCTACATCATAGATACCAAGTGTAGCAAAAAGCTCACTGAGTGTCTCAGAGGAAACTCTTTGTATCCCTACATCAAAAGGATCATCATCAAAATAGTATTTAATTTTTTGGTTAATTTTTGTATTTTTTTTCTTTTTTCTTGCCATGTGTAATTGTAACGAAAAAATAGCCTGCTTTAGATACGAAAGTACTCTAACTTCTTATCTAGCATCTCTTGAAGTTTCTCTTCGCTCTCTACTAAGGCAACCTCCTCATACACATCAGCTATAAAAGAGCTAAACACTTGCACAAGAGTAGGGTCAAAGTGGCTACCAGCACGAGCATGAATCATCTCCATCACCTTTTCAAATGCAATAGCCTCTTTGTAAGGGCGCACAGATGTAAGTGCATCAAATACATCACATATCATAAAAATTCTAGCATGCAGAGGTATAGCCTCGCCCACTAAACCCTTTTTATACCCTTTTCCATCATAACGCTCATGGTGGTAAGCTACAACATCCACTCCATCACTCAGCCATTGACTCTTGGCAATAATCTCTACACCATACTCTACATGTTTTTTCATCTGCTTAAACTCATCTTCTGTAAGTTTTGAAGGTTTCAGTAAGATGGTGTCACTTACCCCTATTTTTCCAACATCATGTAAAAATGCTCCCTTTGTTAGCCCCATCATCGACTTTGCATCTAAGCCTAACTTCTCACCAAAGGCGATAGTATAAAGGGTAACTCTATAGTTATGTGCATTTGTTTCATTGTCGCGTTTTGCAATAGCTCCACCCAATACAGACATAATCTCCAAGTTTGCATGGAGCAACTTTTCACTTTGGTGTATATAGGCCTTATTGAGATAGATAATAATCGGGTACAAAAGTAAAGTAGTGATAAAAACAGTAATAAGTACCCCAAAAACAGAGTAGAGTAAACTCTCATAAATAGCATGCAACTCCCCCGGAGATATCTGATACATCCCCCTTAAGTAGCCTTGAAAATTTTGTATATCTAGTGGTACTTTAAATTCAAAATAAAATATATTTCGTATCTGATTATGAATCACCCTCTCCTCTATACCTTCCTGCTTACGGGTAGTAACATGGTGATCTATACTCATCAGCTCCTTAACAACCTCTTTATACTCACCCTTTTCTTTTTCAAAAATAGGTATATTTTTTTTATCATAAAGTGCAATATATAAAAAGTTAGTCTCCTCAAGTATAGTCTGGGCATGATGAAGATCTTTTGAATGTTGCAAATCTTTTACAAGGTATTTGACCTCATTTTTTGCTAAGCTTATCACCTTTGTCTGTATCTGAGTATACTGTACAAACAGTGTGAGTAAAAGCATCACCACTCCAATGGAAAAAAAACTGATAAGTAATGCTTTTATAATTTTTGGTTCTTGTTTCATCTTTAGAGCCTTTAAACATATTGTAACTTTCAAGTGTGTCTCGTATGTGTTAGCACTCCTAACTCTTGCTGAGAACTCTTATAAAAATAAAAAATTAATACTTTTCTAAAATAACTACTATATAATTTGGGTATGAATTATCCAGACGAATGGACTCAAAAAGAGTTTTTACAAAACAAAGCAAAACTTGAAAAGGAGGGTGTTGAGGTACTCCTTATTGATACAATCCTCTCCCCCATAGAAAAAGCAAAAACTCTTCTCTATAACCCTTATGAAATTAACAAGTATCCTGAGGGAAGTGTCCTTGTTTTTTACTGTGACACAGGTAAAGCAACACTCGATAGACTCAAAGAGTACAAGAAAAAATTTCCACAACATCACTGCATCTCCCTTAAGGGTGGAAGAGGCTATTGGAGAAAAAATATGATGGTTTTAGATGAAGAGTAAAATCCAAAACTACATACAGTGTATAGAGGAGCAACGCTACTACGATGCACATGAAGCCCTTGAAGAAGCTTGGTTTCCTCGACGCTTTGAGGGAAGCCACGATGTAAAACTACTCAAAGGCTTTATCAATGCGGCTGTGAGCTTGGAGCTTCATAAACGCGGTCGAGCAAAACAAAGTCAAAAAGTGTGGGCAAATTACCTAAAATACAGACCTTTACTCTATAAAGTACGATCTCATCAACCAGAACTTTATGCCCTTTCTCGTTACATAGAGAAAATCAACCTTGAGAAATCATCACTTATTCCTCATTAGTGTTTTGATATAATCATGCATTATATTTTCTAGGAGAAACAATGGATATTTCAAAATACACAGATATTGCTATCGTTTATGCAAGTGAGTATGGTTTAAAAATCATCTCAGCGATACTAATATTTGTCATCGGTAAATGGGCAGTAAATAAACTTACCGCACTCGTAAAAAAACTTATGCTCAAAGCAAACATCGATAAAACACTTGTAGAGTTTAGTGAAAGTTTAGTCTACTTCGCACTTCTAATGATGGTCGTTCTTGCTTCACTCAATGCACTTGGTGTGAATACAACATCATTTATCGCAGTTCTTGGTGCAGCATCACTTGCTGTTGGTTTAGCACTGCAAGGCTCTTTTTCAAACATCGGTGCAGCCGTACTTATCATCATATTTAGACCTTTTAAAGTTGGTGATTTTATTAATGCTGGTGGAGCGACTGGTACAGTTGATGATATCAATCTTTTTTCAACTATCATCTCCCCTGTTGATAACCGTACTATTATTGTACCAAACTCAGCTATCATTGGTGGAAATATTACAAACTACTCAAACAAACCTCAGCGTCGTGTTGATTTGACTTTTGGTATTGGCTATGATGATGACTTAAAACTTGCCAAACAAACACTTATGGAGATTATCGAATCAGATGAAAGAATCCTTAAAGAACCTGCTCCATTTGTTGCTGTAGGGGAACTCGGTGATTCTTCTGTAAACTTAATCACACGCTCTTGGGTAGAGAGTGCTGATTATTGGGATGTTCATTTTGAACTTATTGAAAAAGTAAAACTTACATTTGATGAAAAAGGGATCTCTTTCCCATATCCACAAATGGATATACACATGACGAAGGAAAACAATGACTAAAACTCTTTTAGTTACTGCACTTCTCAGTTCTTCATTTGTACTTGCAGATGAAGTAAGTACTCCTAATGCACAGCAAATACAAGAGCAGATTGCACAAGCTCAAGCTGCTAAAGAGGCAGCTGAAGCAAAGATAAAAGAGCTCCAAGCACTTTTACCTAAACCAAAACCGGCAGTAAAAGTAACAAAGAATGAGTTTGTTACACATACAGAACTAGGGTATATCTCTACAGGTGGTAACACAAAAACAGAAACTTTTAATCTTGATTCTAAGATTAAAAAGAACTGGGAGAAACACTACTTTACACTTTTACTAGATGCACAATATGCGACAGATAATAGTATAGAGAGTAAAAATAAATTCTTTAGTGAACTTCAATATGACTACCACTTTACTCCCCGTTTGGCTTTTGACTACTTAACAGGGTATAAACGCGATAAATTTTCCTCTTTTGATTACCAGTTTTACACTGGTCCCGGTGCAAAATATAAAGCGATTAAGAATGAAAAACATACTCTCTCTTTAGAGGGAAATATCCTTTACTCTATCGATCAAAAGATGGATGAGACTTATACATCAACAGGAGCAAAAGTTTCATACCCAGATACTACCGGCATAGACCCTAGTAAAACTCGCACATATAACTCCCGTGATTATGCATCACTTAGAGCCAAAGCTGTCTATACTTGGCAGATTTTAGATAACCTAAAATTTGACCAAGAAGCAAGCTATAGAGTTGATTCAGAAGATATACAAAACTACTTTATCTACTCTAAAACTGGTTTCTCTTCAAAAATCAGCGATATATTTTCAGCAGGTGTAAGTTACAAACTTGACTATGTAAATCATCCTGGCGATAAAAAACGTACAGATAGAACCTTTACGGTTGGAATCATCGTAGACTACTAAAGATTTAAAGTCTCTCTTTTGAGGCTTTATCCCTACTCCACAACTCTAAAAATCCAGACGACACCAATGCCAAAATAGCAGAACTTAAAAAGAGATATGTTTGAAAATACTCATAAATATATCCTGCGAAGAGTGCACCAAAAAGTCCTCCTAAACCGTAAGTAAGTCCAGAAAAAAACTGTTGAGCCAAGGTTTTGTTTTTATAGATTTTATGCAAGTAGCTAATCGCTGCTGTATGAAAGAGTGCAAAACTAAAGGCATGCAAAGATTGTGAGAAAAAAAGTAGGGGCAAATCTTGTGGAAATAAAAAGAGCAGACTCCATCGTAATGACGATATAAGGGTTGTGAGTTTCAAGATGTTGAGAAGATTTTGCTGTAAAAATTTTCCTTGAAAATAAAGCATAACAATCTCACATAAAACTCCAAAACTCCAAAGATAGATGGTCATATCTAAGCTTATGCCATGTGCTGTTTCATAGATAGTAAAAAAGTTATAAAAAGATCCAAAACTTACCTGCATAAGCGTTAATCCTATCCATAGTTTATAGTCTTTTAAAATATTTTCTGATTGACAATTCTCTTTTTCTATCTCTCTTGTGTGAATATTTGCTTTTTTTGCCACAAAAAAAGAGATGAGGGCTGTACAAAAAGTTAAGAAAAGTAAAAAATTTAAAGCAACCTGCGAAGAGCTTAAGAACTTTACTAAAACAAGTGCAACTAGAACAAAACCAATAGAGCCAAAAAGGCGTACTTTTCCATAGTTCTCTTTGCCTATCTCTTTTAATGCAATAAACTCCACATAGGGTAAGATAAGTCCAAGACCTACTCCCAAGCCTATGTTTGAGAGAAGCAATTTATAAAAATACTCTAAAGAAAGATAAAAAGAGAAGGCACTCCCAAGCATAATAACAAGTGCGACATTAAACACTTTGGCATTAAGCTCAAACCCTTTCATAAAGGCAAAAGGGAGAAAAAAACGCACTAAGGGTGAGGCTGCAAAGATGATACCAATCTCCACACCACTATATCCACTCATCGCCAGTACTTTGGGTATAAATATGATATAAACCCCAACAATAGCAAAATAAAAAAAATAAAATATACTCAGTAAAAATGGCATCTGCAATTGTAACTAAAATCTATAAGCAAATATATTACAAATATTAAAAAGAATTCATGAAATTCAATCCAACAACAACTATTTGCCAAACATTTACTTATAATTATTATAATTACACATCTCAATTATGTTTTCCCCCTTTCATAATCGAGACTATATCCTACTAACAATTTTTTTAACACTCAAGTTTTTCCCCTTTTATTTAGCTTGAGTGTTTTCCCCTTCTTCTGAGTTATGTTACACTTCTTTTATGAAAATTATTTTAACAACACTTAACTCACGTTTTACCCATAGTGCCATAGGTCTTCGCTATCTATATGCAAATATGCAAGAGCTCCAAAGTGAGTGTAAAATCTTAGAGTTTAGTATCAACGATGCGATTCAAACCATTGCCGAAGATATACTCAAACACTCCCCACAAATCATAGGGATTGGTGTTTATATATGGAATGTAAGTGAAGTGGCTCATCTTATCCACATACTTAAAAAGATCTCCCCACAAACTACCATTGTACTTGGTGGTCCAGAAGTCACCTATACCCCTTACCGTGTCCCTTTTGATGATGCTGATTTTATCATCCAAGGTGAGGGTGATACTGCTTTTTATGAGCTGTCTAAGCAAATTATCCATAAAACGCCACCAAGTGAGAAGATTATCCCTATGGGTATGCCAAATCTCAAAACACTCGCTCTTCCTTACCAGTACTACACAGATGAAGATATAGCCAATCGCTATATCTATGTAGAGATATCACGCGGTTGCCCTTTTGAGTGTGAATTTTGTCTCTCCTCTATGGACGAGAAGGTACGAGCCTTTGATCTTGATGAGATTTTAAAAGAGTTTGAGATACTTTGGCAAAGGGGTGCAAGAAACTTCAAGTTTGTCGATAGAACCTTTAATCTCAATATGAAAACAGCCAACCGCATACTTGACTTCTTTTTAGCCAAAGAGGAGGAGTACTTTGCCCATTTTGAAGTGATACCTGACCATTTCCCAACATCACTAAGGGAAAAGATTAAACTTTTTCCACATGGAGCTCTGCAACTTGAGATTGGGATCCAAACACTCAACCTTGAAGTAGCTGATAATATCTCTCGTATAGTCAACTTAGAGAAGATGCGAAGTAACATCGAATTTTTAGAAAATGAAACCCATGCACATATACACCTCGATCTTATAGTTGGTCTTCCAGGCGAAACACTAGAGAGTTTTGGAAAAAACCTTGATACCCTTGTCTCTATGGCAAAATGTGAGATCCAGATAGGGATACTCAAAAAACTCTCTGGCACCTACATAAAACGCCATGATGAGCTCTTTGAGATGGTCTATAGTGATATACCTCCTTACGATATTCTTAAAAATAAACAACTGAGTTTTGACGATATTCAAACCATGAAGCGCTTTGCAAGGTTTTGGGATCTCACTTACAACAGTGGAAATTTTAAAAACTCCATTATTTTACTGTGGCAAAATGAAAGTGTCTATGAAAACTTTTATGCTTTTAGTTTATGGATCTATTCCCAAACATCTTCCACATGGAAAATCTCTCTGCAAAGGCTTGGAGAACTTCTTTTTACCTACCTAAGAGAAGTCAAAAAACTTCCACCAGAGCAGATAGCACAGCTTATGCTTCAAGATATGATGAAACTCAAAGGTAGAGCAGTTCCCTCTTACCTTAAACCTTATGCGAAAGATTTCATCTCACATGCAAAAGAGGGAAGCTCAGGCTTTAACAAAAGACAAACTTAGCTATAATTATCTTTATGTCACTTTTAAAAGTAATTGTATTGGCACTATTGTTCACAAATCTTCTTTATGCTGATAAACCTTATGTGGAGGCTCAACTGCTTCAAAAAATCACAAAAAAGTATAAGGTTTTTGCTAAAAAACGATTCTTTTACCTACAAAAGACACTTGACAAGGTCAAAGATAAAGATGAGATGGCAAAGCTCAAAGCAGTCAACGATTTTTATAATCAGGTTCGCTATGCTTCAGATATGAAGGTCTACGGCAAAAAAGATTACTGGGCGACACCTTGGCAGTTTTTAGGCAAAGATAAAGGGGACTGTGAAGATTATGTCATCAGTAAATACTTTGCATTGATCTACCTTGGTGTAGATTCTAAAAAACTTTTTTTTACTTATGTAAAATCACTGCGTTTTAATGCATCACATATGGTTCTTACCTACTTTAAAACACCTCATTCTGAACCCTTAGTTTTAGGAAACTACAACTATAAAATATTTCCTGCAAGTAAACGCAAAGACCTCATCCCAGTATACAACTTCAATGGAGAGTCTCTTTATAGAGCTGCACAAAGAGGTAATGGGAAAAAGGTAAACAATAACAAGGCCCATAAAAAATGGGATGAGTTAAAAAGAAGGATGAACAAACAAGTGATATAGATGCTATTAACATATCATTAACAGCTTCATCGTACTATTTCACATCACTACACATAAGGAGCATCAAATGCAAACTGTAGATCAATTAGTTTTAGATGAAAACAACATCGCGTTTCACCCAATGATGGGAAACTCTTACCAACTTAACGACATAGCTCGTGAAATTCTTACCCTTTTAAAATTGCATAAAACAAAAGATGAAATCATAGAAGAACTCTCCTCTAAATATGATGTTTCACACAATGAACTCTTTATTGATGTAAGTGATTTTCTTGCGAAAATGAAAGTGTATGGATTAGCCTAATGAAAATTGCTGTAAGTGGACTTAATAACACAGATAATCCAGCTCCTGGAATTCCTGTTATTAAAAGTATACAAAAGAGTAATGAGATTATAGGCTTCTCCTATGATCCAAATGAACCTGGAAATTACATGGGGATGTGTGAAAAAACCTACCTTATGCCCTACCCCTCTCTAGGCTTTGATGAACTTAAAGAGAGGCTCAAATATATCCAAGACAAAGAGGGTCTTAATGCCATCATCCCAAATCTTGATGCAGAGCTTCCCCTTTACATCAAATACCAAGATCAGATAGAAAAGATGGGCATTAAGCTTTGTTTACCCTCTTTAGAAAACTTTGAACTTAGAAATAAGAACAAGCTCGAGCCCTTAGCAAAACAACTCTCTATGACATATCCGAAAACATACGAGATTAGTAGCGAAAAAGAACTCAGAGATATTATAGATAAAAAAGAGAATCCATTTCCACTTATGATTAAAGGAAACTATTATAAGGCATATATGGCACACAACGAAGAGAGTGCTCTTGAGAACTTTTACAAAATCTCTAACGAGTGGGGTTTTCCTGTTCTTGCTCAAGAGGTAGTCCAGGGTGAAGAGCTCAATCTTGTTGGAGTTGGAGATGGCAAAGGTACACTTATTGGTGCTGTTGCTATTAAAAAACTTACAACAACAGAGATAGGTAAAATATGGACAGGGGTGACCATCCAAAACGACAAACTAACACAAATTGCACAAGAGTTTGTCAAACATACAAAGTGGCAGGGTCCTTTTGAGCTTGAATGTATTGTAAACAAAAATGAAGTATTTATGATAGAGATCAATCCACGTTTTCCAGCATGGGTCTACTTCGCTACCGAGATAGGTGTAAATCTTCCTCAAATGGTAGTAGAGCTTATGGAGGGGAAACAACCCACTCCTCAACTAACATATCCCCAAAACAAAATGTATGTACGTTATACAGGCGAGTTTGTTACAGACTTTACAGACTTTATGAAACTACTCTCTAAAAAGGAGCTTTAAAATGAGCAAACTAAGATATCAAAAACCAACTATTAATAAAATCGACTTCGCTATGGCATCAAAATATGGAAGCCCTATGAAAACACAAAAGATAAGAACACAGATAGATGATGTGAGTGTCCATGAGCTTACACAAAAGTTTGGTTCTCCCCTTTTTGTATTTTCTGAGAAAAAGATAGAGGAGCTTTATAACAATCTTTACTCTGCTTTTAGTGCTCGCTACCCTGATGTACAGTTTGGATGGAGCTATAAAACAAACTATCTCAATGAGATTTGTAATATCTTTCATCGCTTAGGCTCATGTGCTGAAGTGGTTAGTGAATTTGAGTATCAAAAAGCTCGTGCACTTGGGATTGAGGGTAAAGATATCATCTTTAATGGTCCTTACAAACCCTATGAAGATTTAAAGATAGCTGTCCAAGAGGGTGCTAAGATTCATGTTGACAATCTTTTTGAGCTTGATGATTTAGAAAAGATTGCAGATGAGCTTGGTATCAAGATTCCTGTAGCAATTCGTATCAACATGGATACAGGAACCTACCCACAATGGTCACGTTTTGGGTTTAACTTTGAGAGCGAAGAGGCTTATGATGCAATTAAAAAGATGTATGCCGGTGGAAAACTTTACCTCAATGGTATCCATTCACACATAGGTACTTTTATGCTTGATGCGAATGCTTACAGACTTGCAACGATGAAAATTATGCAACTCAAAGAGAGAGTAGAGCATGATTTTAATGCAGAGATAGACTACATCGACCTTGGTGGTGGATTTGCAAGTAAATCAAACCTCAAAGGGGTCTACCAATCTGCTGATGTTATCATCCCAACTGCTGATGATTATGCAGAAGCGATTACAAACACCATCTATGAGTTTAACAAAAGTGATAAACTTCCAAAGCTTTACCTTGAGACAGGTCGTGCACTCATTGATGAGGCAGGATATCTCATCAGTTCTGTACATGGCTACAAACGTTTTCCAGATGGGAAAAAAGGGTATATTTTAGATGCCGGTGTGAACCTTCTGTATACCTCAACATGGTATAATTTTAACATAGAACTCGATAAACGCTACAATGGAGACAATGAGCCATCAATGCTCAACGGTCCACTTTGCATGAATATAGATATCATTGAAGAGAATCTTATGCTTCCACCACTGAATCGTGGAACACTTCTTACTATCTCACCGGTTGGTGCCTATAACTACACACAAGCAATGCAGTTTATCCGCTATAAGCCAGCAGCAGTTCTTATCAGAAAAGATGGTACAACTGAGTGTATCAAAGAGGTTGATGACCTTGCAACTGTAAACTATAAAGAAGTATAACAAACCAATGCAAAAATATAAAACACTACTTTTAAATGCCATTAAACCCTACTCTGCAATACTGTTTTTAAACTCGCAGCTTGCAGGGGTTTTACTCTTAGCTATTACATTTTTAAACCCCTCTGTAGCTATTAGTGGTGTTTTAGCTGTTGTTTTTACCATCATTTTTGCAGAATTTTTAGACTTTAAAGAAGCATATCTCGCGCAAGGGTTTTATATCTATAACTCTCTGCTTACAGGGATGGGTATAGGGTTTATCTTTGAGCCCTCCCTTCTAAGTATTGCCCTTATTGCTATCTCGGCTGTATTTACCTTTATGCTTGCTTTTATGTTTAACCGTCTCTTTAGTGTTTACAAGATCCCTATACTTTCTCTTCCTTTTTCTATCGTTACTATGTTTCTCTATCTTGCTTCACTCAAGTACTCAGGGCTGCTCTCTACCCTAGTTCACAATGCTTCCATATATGATATAGAGCTCCCTCTAGTGCTAGGAAGTTTTTTTAAATCCTTAGGAACTATCTTTTTTCTTCCTAATGCACTTGCCGGAGTTTTAATCGCACTGCTTATTGTATATTTCTCTCGTATAACACTCATTATGGCATTGGTAGGGTTTTATTTTGGTGTATTAGTTCATAGCTATCTTATTGGCTCTTATCAACAGGCCCTCTATGACCCTTATGCTTTCAACTACATCCTTGTGGCGATTGCATTATGTGGTGTTTTTCTTTTACCAACTCTCAAGAACTTCTTTTTAGCACTTATTGGTGTAGCTATTAGTGTCGTTCTTACCGATGCCATTGGGGTGCTTTTTAACTACTATGCTATCCCTGTGTTTACACTCCCTTTTAACATTACAGTTATTGTCTTTATCTTTATACTCTCCATCATCTACTACAAAGAGTTCAATACTGAGATTAAATCTACACCAGAAGCATCTCTCTCAAACTACCTTAGTAAAATCTTTCGTTTTGGTGAGATAATCACAAAGATCTCTCTCCCATTTAGTGGAAAATGGAGTGTCTACCAAGCCTTTGATGATGAGTGGACCCATAAAGGGCATTATAAATATGCCTACGACTTTGTGAAAAAAACAGATGGAAAAACATACAAAAATGATGGTCTTTATACCAAAGATTACTATGCTTTTGGAGAGTCCATTTTAGCACCTGTTAGTGGCTATGTAGTAGATATGAGACAAGACTTAGTAGACAATATCATAGGGGAAGTTGACAGAGTCAACAACTGGGGAAACTACATTATCATCAAAAGTGATCTAGGCTTTTTTGTAGAGATCAGCCATCTGATGCAGTACTCTATAAGTGTTAATGTTGGAGATTATGTTCAAGCAAACAGCATCATTGCAAAATGTGGAAACTCTGGCTATTCTCCTGAACCACACATACACATACAAGTACAAGATCTTGGAATTATAGGTGCTTTTACCAAGCCTTTTATCTTTAGCGAATATATTCAAGAGGAGCAATTACTTCTTAATCAAATTCCTAAAAAAGATGAGATTATCCACTCTGTGACACATGACAGAAGCATCAGTTCGCGTTTTATATATATTCTTGATGATCAGTTTTCTTATGAGGTCTATGAGAGTGGAAAAAGAACAGGAGAAGTGAGTTTTACAGTCAAGATGAACGCACTTGGCGAATTTTATTTAAAGGATGAAGCAGATAACAAACTTTTTTTCTACAATGACCTCAAACAATTTTACTTTTACAACTACACAGGAGATGAATCTCATCTCAAATGGCTCTTTATCTTGAGTCCTCGCATCCCTTTTGTGAGTTCCCAAGATATTATTTTTAAAGACTGCTTACCTATCTATCTTGTAAGATCAAAAATGCAAACTCTTTTTATAGAACTTGCATCTACACTCAACAAGGAACTTTATAAAATGGAAGTTGAGTATAAGTTTTCAAAAAATACTCTTCACTCAGAATTTGGTTCTGTTACGATAGGTCCACAACACAAAGCACACACAAATATTTCATATAATAAAATCGAATTAAGGAGAATACAATGAAAAAACTACTTTTAGGAACAACACTTATAGCGTCAGCACTTATGGCAGAGGTGACAACAATCACACCTTATGGTGGAACTATTGATTATGGTAATGATGCAACAAAGTCTTTTAAAGACAAGGCAACACTTGTCGGTGCACATATGAGCATAGGCACACTTGAGTATCTTCTTGAAGTTGACTATTCACGAATCACTACCAAGTATCTTGACTCCACAACACCAGATCTCAAACAAGATGATATCACACTAGCCTATAGCAAATACAATGCAAAAACAATGTTTAAAGTTGGTGTACATTATATCAACACTAATGATAAACAACTTGAAGATGGAATTATCGGTATTGTTGCGCTTGGTGGATATAAATACTTTGGCTACGATAAACTCTCTTATGGTGTTGAGGGATACTACTCTTACTATAAAAATGGGCATGATGAGAACTATGTAGAGGTCAAAAAAATTAATATCTTTCAAGAAACACCTTATATAAGCTACTATAAATCTATTGACATTAACTGGGGGAACACTTTTGTTCTCAAAGGAAACTTCCAACAGGCTCAAGATTATGTTAAGACAAGTTATAGCTCTTTTGAGATCAGTGATACCATCTTTTATAAAAGCTTTTTTACTACTTTAAAGTACTATAATGGTGAGATGAGAACAGGTGTAAAGGATAGCGGTATGACAGCATACAACACTCTTGACCTTATGAAAAGTGGTTACGATATAAAACTTGGTTATTATATTAGTAAAAGTACTGTAGTGAGTGTGAGTTATGCTCAAAACACATATACAGAGTATGGGCTTGTAACAGACAATACAAACTCTATTGCCATTGCAAGCCTTAACTATAGTTTCTAAATGATGAAAAAAATATTAGCATTACTTATCATTAGCAGTATTCTTCTTGGAGAAAGTGAATTTGAAGATGTAAAAACACAGTATTTCAAATCTTACGATTATGAGCAGATGTCTCGCTATGGTGAAGCTATTAAGGTACTTTCGCCATTGTATAAAAAGTACCCAAAAGGGTATACACTCAACCTACGGTTTGGATGGCTTTTTTACCTTGATAAAAAATATAGTGATGCTATTAAGTACTATACACAGGCATCATTGATCAACTCTTATGCACTTGATCCGAAGCTTGGACTTATCCGTATCTATCTTGATACTGCTGATTTTGCAAAAGCAGAAATGGTTGCTTATGAACTTTTAAAGATAGATTATTATAACTACTATGCAAATCTGTATGTTACAAAAGCTTTGATTGCTCAAAAGAAATATAATGTTGCTACAAAGGTGATTACAAAGATGCTTGCACTTTATCCCACAGATATCGCATACTTAGAACAACTTGCTATCGTCTATAAGCATACATCATCTCCCTACCTTAAAAAACTTTATGAAGATATTTTAATACTTGATCCAAATAATGTCCTCGTAAGAAGCGAAATGAAGTGATGTTTAGAGTACTTATTTGTGAAGAGAGCTTAGTAGCACTAGCACCCTCACTCTTAAGTCTTTATAACTATGATATAGCATATAGTAAAGATGAGATAGTTGATCGTACCTATGAAAAAGATTTTCATCTTTATCTTTTTCATATAGAATGCTTAAGTGCTTTAGAGATACTTAGAGCATCCGGAGACACCACACCCTGTATCTTTATTGATGAGTATTACTCCCTTCATAATCTTAAAAAAGCTTTTCGAGTTGGTGATGATTATATACTCAAGCCTATTTTTACAGATGAACTTAAAGTACGTATCCACTACCACTACTCAAAAATCTACAATTGCAGTAATAATATCATCCTTTACAAAGAGTTTTACTTTCATGCCAACACAAAACAACTTTTTTACAAAAAAGAGAAGATAAAGCTCTCTCCAAGTGAACTCATCCTTGTAGAGTTATTCTTTAGCTCCAAAAACAAGCCACTCTCTAAAGATACACTTTTTGAAGAACTCCAAAGCACTAGCGATGGTTCTCTTCGCGTTTACATCTCTAAACTTAAAAAAATTGGCTTAGATATAACTTATGAAAGAGCTCTAAACAGTTATACCCTGCTTAGTTAATCCAAATAGGCTATAATGAAACTATGAAAACAAAAAACTTTGTCACCTTGATGCTACTGTTTGCTCTGAGCTTTTCTGTAGTACACGAGTATGCCTTTGCATTTTATGATACAAACCATTGCTCTACAACTGAGTATGTAGCAGAGCTAGAGGCACCTCAAGATCATGGAGATATCTGTGATATCCATTTTCAATACCACCAATCTTTTTTCTTAACACAAGATGCTCAACTCCCGCTTTATACTCCTAGAACTAGCCAAGAGCTTTTTGAGCATCAAAGTTACAACTTTCAAACACAACTCGAATTTTTCAAACCCCCTATCGCATAATCCTCTTTACCTAATAACAAACTAACTAATCAACACAGAGGAAGAACCATGATAAAATATATCTGGCTTACTTGTATGATCTCTTCATTTGTCTATGGACAAAGTTTTGATACATTTTTACAAGAAGCCCTACAAAAAAGTCCCTACCTAAAATCAAATGCCCTTGAGATACAAAGAGCAAAGATAGAGGGAGAAAAACTTCAACGCTATGCAAACCCAAGAGTAGATTTAGAATACTCTGAGTTTCAGATAAACAATAGTGCTAACGATTCAGGCTACAGAGTAGCACTTACACAACCTCTACAACTTTGGGGTATATCTCAAGATAAAAAAAGCTATGCTGATGCACAAACAAAAGATGCACAGCTCAAATACACTTTAAATAAAGCACAATTTATAAAAGAACTTTCCCTTGCTTATCTCAACTACCTTGCAATAAAAAACTATGCCTCACTTGCTCAAAAGGAGCAGAAGATCGCACAACAGATCTATACCATCTCACAAGAGAGATACAAAGGTGGGACTATCGCAAGAGGAGTTGTCCTTCAATCACAAGTAGATTTTGAACTTGTTAAGATGAAATACCAAATGCGACTTATAGAGTTGCAAGAACGCTATAACACTCTCTTAACTTTTGCAGGTATCACTCAAGAGGTAGTACTCGATGGTGAGTATCCTTTTGAAAGAAAAAACAATCTTTCTACTTCCAAAAATCCTCAACTACTTCGTTTTAAAGCACAACAAAACCTTGCAGATGCTGATGCACAACTCAATACAAATAAGATAACATACCTTGATCTTAATCTTGAGTATGAACAAGAACCCGATCAAGATATATACCGTTTTGGTATCTCTGTTCCCCTCGCAGTTTTTAATACAAAAAAAGAGGAGCGACAACTTGCAAAACTTCAAGCAAAGCAATCACAGATACTTCTCTCCTATACAGAGAAAAAACTTGATTTTCAAACAAAATCACTTGAGAAAACAAGAGAGTTACTTCTAAAGTTAAAAACAGATAATCTCAAAACATTAGAGCATCAAAAGGAGTTACTCTCTATGTTTAAAGATGCTTATAAGATTGCAAAAACAAACTTTATAGCCTTACAAAATATAAAAAACAAACTTATAAATACACAAGAGTCACTTATACAAACCAATATAGCACTGCAAAAAAATGCTATAGAACTTAACTACCTTTATGGAGCTTACAATGAATAAATTTACCCTACTTATCCTCAGTCTGACAACTTTAGCTTTTGGTGTAGAGATTCCTCTACAAAAAGTAAAACAATACAACTTTAACAAGTCTGTTACACTCAATGCACAGGTTATTCAACTCGCCAATGCAGAGCAGTCTATCACATCTCAAATAGATGGGCACCTTGAAAAATACTTTGTCCAACCAGCACAAAAAGTGAAAAAAGGGCAAAAAGTGGCCCGCATAAAATCGATTACTCTCTCTAAGATGAGTGCCTCGTACCTTTCCCTTAAAAAGCAACTCAAAGCTGTAGAAAAGAACTACAAAGCGACACAGATGCTCTATGCAAAAGGGATGAGCTCTATGCAAGATCTCAATAATCAAGAGATTCGAAGAGATGAAATCAATGCACAACTAAGAACACTAGAATCGCAACTTCAAACACTTGGTATAGACCTAAACAAACTCAAAAATGCCACTGCGGATTTTATACTGTATGCTCACAGTGAGGGGAGAGTCTCTGCACTTTTAAAACCTCTTCACTCTTCTATAAGTACAGATGAAGCCGTGATTAGTATAGTCAAAGACCAAGCTTATTACATCAAATCTTTTTTACCTCTAGAGTATGCACAAAAGGTAAAAATTGGCAATAAAATCATGGTAAAGTATAGTGGCAAAAATATCCTTACCCATGTGACTCAAGTTTTACCTAAGGTAGATGAAGTCACACAACGCATCGTTGTTCTCTCTAGTGTAGATGAGAAGGTGGAAAATCTATTTATCAATACCTATCTTCAATCTACTCTTTACTTTACTCAAAGCTCCACACACCTCGCTGTTAAAAAATCTGCTCTTAGTTTTTTCAATAATGAATGGATTGTATTTGTTCCAAAAAAAGAAGAGCATGAAAAAAATGAAGATCACCAAGAAGCTCCCTATACTCTAGCAGTAGTAGAGATAATAACTCAAGATGAAGAGTATGCAGCTGTTCTTGGATTGCATGAGGGGGAGGAGTATGTAAGCGATAAATCGTATTATGTTAAATCGATGCTGCTCAAAGGCACCCTTGGCGAACATGGACACTAGGGGAAGATGATGTTAGAAAAACTTATAGAGCTTTCGCTCAAGTACAAAATACTCGTCTTGGTGCTTTTCATAGCCATTGCTGCCTTTGGTTTTGAAGCCTACAAAAAGATACCCATAGATGCCTTTCCAGATATCACTCCAAAGCAGGTAGTTATCTATACAGAATCACCGGGAAACTCTGCTGAAGATATAGAAAAATTGATAACTTACCCTATAGAATCAGCTCTTTCAGGGATGGCAGGGGTGAAACTTATCATCTCTAACTCTATCTTTGGGCTCTCCTATGTCAGTGTTTTTTTTGAAGATGATTTAGATATCTACTTTTTACGTCAACTCGTTTCAGAACGTATAGGATCGGTAGATATACCTCAAGGATGGGGAAAACCTCAACTTGGACCAAATACCACAGGACTTGGACAGGTCTTTTGGTACCAAGTCAAAGATAGTACGAAAAAGTACTCCCTTCGTGAAATTCGTGAGATGCAAGAGTACATAGTCACACCTCTCTTAAAATCTGTCAGTGGAGTTGAAGAGGTGATTGGCTGGGGTGGAGAGGAGAAACAATATAATGTACTTATAGATACAAAAAAACTCCAGAATTTCAATACCACCTATAGTGAAGTTGTTGATGCTCTGCAAAGATCAAACCAAGCAGCAGGAGGACAATACTTAGAATTTAACTCTGAGCAGTACCTTATTCGTGGTGCAGGGCTTTACAAAACCCTAGATGATATCCGTAACAGTGTTATAAAAACCTCTCAAGGACACTCTGTAACTATTGGGGATATTGCTCTTGTCACTCCAGGCTCCGCTCCACGCTTTGGTGCTGTAAGCATAGATGGCAAAGAGGCTGTTATGGGGATGGTGCTTCAAAGAACAGCGACCAATGCAGCTAAGGTGGTAGAAAATATCAAAGCAAAGCTTGCCACAGTCAATGGTGCTCTTCCTGATGGAGTTAGCATTGAGAGTATCTATGATAGAACAGAGATTACCCACAAGGCTGTAGACACTATGACCTCAGCACTTATAAGTGGTGTTATTTTAGTTGCTATTGTATTGTTTTTATTTTTATTTGAACTCCGTTCTGCCTTTATAGTGATATTGTCTTTACCTCTTTCTCTACTCATCGCGTTTTTACTGATGGATTATTATAATCTCTCTGCAAACCTTATGAGTTTAAGTGGTTTAGCCATTGCTGTGGGGATGATAGTTGATGGAACCATAGTAATAGTGGAAAACAGCTTTCGACTGCTGCATGATAAACCAAAAAGCAATAAGCTAGAAGTGGTCACACAAGCTGCAAAAGAGGTCGCAACACCTGTGACTTTTGCCGTCTTAATCATTGCAGCTGTTTTCATCCCCCTCCTCTCTTTAGATGGGCTTGCCGGAAAACTCTACACCCCTATGGCTTTAAATATTGTGTTTGTAATGTTAGGCTCACTTTTAGTTGCATTAGTGTTAGTGCCTGTACTCATCTTACTCCTTTTAAAGCCCACATCCTCAGCTGAAAATGTTGTGATGAAGAGTATCAAAAAGGCTTATACTCCTCTTCTTTTATTTACACTCAATAATGCAAAAAAAGTTTTAATTGCGGTAACTCTACTCTTTGGTGCTCTGGCATTTATTCTCACCCAACAAGGTAGAGAGTTTATGCCTGAACTCAACGAAGAGTCAATTATGTACCGTGTTATCGCCATCCCTGGTACTGCTCTTAGCCAGTCAGTTGTAAGTGCACAAATGATTGAAAAGCATATATTAAAGAACTATCCAAATGAGGTTGCATCCGTTCTTTCTATGATAGGAAGAAGTGAAAAAGGGGAAACAGCTCAAGGAAACTACATGGAGATACTCTTAACTCTAAAACCTGGGATTGAGAATCTTGAAGCACTCACACACAAAATGAATGAAGATCTAGAACATCATTTTGAGTATCTTGCCTTTGTTCCTACTCAACCTATAGCTATGAGGATAGAGGAGCTCTTGGAGGGTGTCAAAGCAGAGCTAGCTGTAAAGATTTACGGTCCAGATCAAAAAGTTTTAGACTCCATCTCCAAAGAGATTCAATCAACCATAGCAGAAGTTGATGGTCTTGAACGAATGGAGCTTGAAACACAACTTGGACAAGCACAGATAAAAATCACACCCGATTACCTAGCACTTGCTCGTTATGGTATCAGCATAGATGAGGTGATGAGTGTTATACGAAATGGTATAGGCGAAGAGAAGGTGGGCCAAAAGATAGAAGGAGTTCGCCGTTTTGGTATTGTACTCAAAATTCAAGGAGCCAAACAAGATATAGAATCTATCAAAAAAGTCACCCTTCGCTCCAAATCAGGTGCACTTGTCACACTTGATCAAATCTCTAAAGTGGAGATACTCCAAGGAGCTGCCTTTATAAAACGCGAGAACCTGAGCCGATATATGGTACTTTCCATGGATGTAGATGGGCGTGATGTTGCCTCATTTGTGGCAGAAGCAGATAAGCTTATAAAAGAAAAAGTGAAGATGCCAGCAGGCTATTACATAGGCTGGGCTGGTGATTTTAAAAATATGCAAGAGGCAACACAAAAACTGATGCTTATTATCCCTATAACTATCTTGCTTGTTATCTTACTGCTTTATACTGCTTTTAATTCCTTAGCAAAAGCGATGATTATTTTACTTAATGTTCCTTTTGGATTTATTGGTGGGATTATTGCTTTACTTCTAAGCGGTATCTACCTTTCCGTTTCAGCTATTGTTGGTTTTTTAGCCATTTTTGCCATTGCCATTTTAAATGGGATTGTACTTGTAAGTTTTATCGATGAACTGCGTGTACGATTTCCTGATGTAGATCTAAAAACAGTGCTCAAAGATGCAACACTACTGCGTTTACGCCCTGTATTGATGACAGCATTTACAACACTATTTGGTATCTTGCCTCTACTCTTTGCTTCAGGAGTAGGAAGTGAGATACAGTACCCTCTCTCTGTCGTTATAACCGGAGGAATTATAAGTTCAACCCTTTTAACATTGCTTATCTTACCCTCTACTTATCTCCTATTTTATGGGAAAAAGAAGTAGCTTATAATGCCCCTTTGGGCATTATTAAGCTATATATTGATAAACTTGTATAAAATGAAGCGGGGAGTTCCATACACTATGACACTTTTTAAACAGATAGCCCTCATCCTTTCTCTATTGCTTCTCACCATTTTAACAACTGTTTTAATCCTTAACTTTCAAAGTGCTACACACTCTGTACAAGAGAGACTTTATGAAGATGCACAAAACACTGCTGGATCACTAAGCCTCTCTCTAGGATCTGCAAATGGTGATATCTCAATGATGTCGATTATGATAAATGCCAACTTTGACAGTGGAAACTACCAACTTATCTCTCTTGTTGATGTCGATGACAAGCTTCTTTATGACAGAAAAAAAGAGAGTAAAATCATTGGTGTTCCTCAATGGTTTATCAATACCTTTGAGATTACAGCTCCCATAGCAACTGCTAATGTTTCCGCAGGGTGGTCACAGGTGGGTATCTTAAGTGTTCAAAGTGATGTTGATTATGCCTATAACCAACTCTATAGCATCTCAAAAAACCTTCTTATATCTTTTAGTATCATCGCGTTTGTAGGTTTAGTTTTACTAAATCTTTTACTTGTTGCCATTTTAAAACCTCTAAAAAAAGTACAGCAACAAGCCGAGGCAGTCATTCGTAATGAGTTTATCATCCAAGAGGAGATCCCTTCTACTAAAGAGTTTAAAGATGTAGTACTTGGGATGAACAATATGGTACGAAAAGTCAAAGCGATGTTTGAAAAAGGCAATGCCGAACTCAAACGCCAAAAAGAGCTAGAGTACATAGACCCTACAACAAAACTAAGAAATCGTAAATACCTGATCGATAAACTCCCTGAATACCTAAAGATAGACGCCAAAGCAAAAAGTGGTATGAGTCTTATGATCGCCCTGAGTGGTGTAGTTGAAGCAAATGAGAGGATAGGTCATAGAAAAGTTGATGAACTCTACAGAACTATTGCAAAACTTTTTTTAGAGCTTACACAAAAGTATGAAGATGCCATCGTTGCAAGGATGAATGGAACAGAGTTTGCCATATTTTTACCGGGTGTGGCACAAGAGAATGCCCTAGCACTTGCTCAAACCATCATTACTAAAAATCAAGAGATCATCCAAAGTAAAGAGCTAGATACAGAAGAGACTTTTCTTTGTGTTGGGCTTTATGAGTATAACTACCAAGAGAGTATAGGAGAGGTTCTTTCACGTTCTGACAATGCTCTTATGCAGGCAAAACTCAAAGCATGGAACCTTCACCTCATTCAAGCAAACAGTGCGACTGAAGTTATGGGTAAAGATGCTTGGAGAGATGTTATCAATGATGCTATTAAAAACAATAAATTTGCCTTTGTTTCATGGCTTGTTGTCAATACTCAAGCAAAAAAAGTTGCACATCATGTACTCAGTCTTACGCTCAAGGCAGATAAAAAGACCACCTACAGCTATGCACAGTTTATGGGTGTCGCCAACCAAACAGGATTGAGTGATGATATCTACAGAGTTGTACTCCACCAACTCTTTACAATGCCCAACCATGATCTTCAAGGAAAAAACTGTTCACTAAGACTCCCTTACGATTTTTTACTACTTCATACAACATATGATGAGATGAAAGTTCTTATAAGTAAATATGCAAAAAAACTCCCTTTTAAACTCATCATAGAGATGCCGGACAAACTTGTCAACACTCGTTCTGAGCTTATCAAAGACTATACAAATTTATTTAAACAGTACCATATTGAGATGGGAATTTTTGAATTTATTGGAGACTGTGGAGATTATAACTATCTCCAAGAGTTTAAACCAGCATACATAAAAGCAGAAAGCTCCTACTACCTTACACAAAGTGAACAGAGCTTAAGCGCTCTCAAACTCATCACTGATGCTGTTGATATAGATCTTATTGCTACAAGTGTTATGGATGAAGAAACACTCAAAGAGTTACAAAAAAGAGGAATCCAAACGGTTCAAGGAAGGGCAACAGAGCTTATAAGCCTCGAGAGTTAAGCCCTCGCATAAGTGCATCATTGATCTCTTTTTTATACTCTGGATTGAGTTTTTCCAGTTCAGAGTTAAATCTCACTATTGTATTTTTTTCAATATTTGGATGTCTTGCCGCTTTAAATAAAATATCCATATATATATCTGATTCTGGATGGGGTCGTAGACCTAATTTTTTATGCATGGTTCCATGATATTTTATCACTAACTCTAAAGCTTCTTTGAGCTCTGATGATGTAGATTCTTTACTTTTTACAATATCTCTTAAATGTTCTAAATCAGCATTGACTTTTTTATGTTCTTTATAATGCTTAGCTTCTTTTTTCACACTCTTGTTCTTTTTTCCAAAAGGAAGATACAATAGAACTACCAAGACAAGCAAAAGAACAACAAGCCCCATGATAGATTTTAAAAGTAAAGTGAGCTCCATGAACTTTCCTTGTTTAACTATATACTTATTTATATACAAGTATATCGCCACAAACTAGATTTGTCTTTAAAGATGTATAAAAAATGAGTGTAATAGTGGGAGTTGTTACTCTGCTTAAGCTATAATAAACCATGAAAAAGAAAAACTTATTCTCACTTCTTTTACTCTTTATGATGAGCTTTCAAGTTATGCATGCTTATGCCATCGATGCTTTTTTAGTTCCTGAACCCATACTTTTTCCACTAAACATGGAATGTCCCCTATAAACTAGACAATTACTAACTCAGTAAAAACCTAATTTGCTTAAGACTCTAAATTATACCTTTTTTCAAACTCATTTGGTGAAATATATCCTAAATAACTGTGCCTTCTTTTTGAGTTGTAGAACATCTCTATATATTCAAATATTTTAGAAGCTGCAATTTCTCTAGTCTCAAATATTTGTTTTCTGACAAGTTCTTTTTTTAGTGTTTTAAAAAAGCTCTCAGCAACAGCATTATCATAGCAATTACCTCTTCTGCTCATGCTAAGTGTAATATTATATTGTGTAGCAAACTTTTTGTATTCATAAGAGGCATATTGGCTTCCTTGATCTGAGTGTAAAATAACCTTATCATCTTTACTTAGTCTTTTTGTAGCCATCTCTAATGCACTAATGATTAATGCTGTTGTTTGTCTATGTCCTGTTGCCCAACCTACAACTTTCCTACTGTAGAGATCTATAACTGTAGCTAAAAATATCCATCCCTCTTTAGTTCTAATGTAAGTTATATCACTAACCCATGTATCGTTTGGTTTAGATGATAAAAAACATTGCTGTAGATGATTTGTATATGCCTTATGTGCTGGACCTGCTTTGCTATATGGCTTTCTCTTATAAGTACCAATACCATAGAGTTTAGCCTCACTCATTAGTCTAGCTACACGCTTCTTATTTACATGTATGCCTAATTCTTTGAGGTCTTTGTGTATATTTCTATAACCGTATACTCCACTAGACTCTTTGTAGGCTTCTTTGATCTTAACAAGTAATTCTTGGTTTTCTTTTTCTCTATTTGATATTGGTTGATTTAGCCACTGATAATATCCGCTTCTGTGCACTTGCATAACTTTACACAGTCTACCAACTGCATAAAATTGACTATATTCTTTGATAAAAGCATATTTTAGTCGGTGTGGCTTGCAAAGTACATGCCCGAACGAAGTGACAAATGCCCTTGGGGTACTGCGGCCTTTTTTAAGATGTCCCTCTCTTCTGTTACTCTTTTTAGCTCTTTTTGAAGTTTCTTTATCTCTAATTGTTTTTCATCTAATATCTGATGTTTTTTAATTGCTTCTGGGGATTCTAATCGTTTTATCCAGTTTCTGAGTGAATCAGGATGGAT
>CAZFGS010000011.1:0-27546 GCA_964518545.1 uncultured Sulfurimonas sp.
ATTTTATTGAACTTAAAAACTACACTTGAAAATCAAAATATAAAATTACCAGAAAACTTCTTTTACAACATTCAAAAATATAAAGAGCATCTCTTTAAATGGAACAAAGTCCATAACCTTACCGGTGCAAGAGATGAACAAACTATGAATGAGTTTATTTATGATGCTGTTTTTCCTATAAACTTTCTTCCAAAAGTTCAAACACTGATGGATATAGGAACAGGAGCTGGTTTTCCAGGGATGATTTTAGCCTTGGCACTTCCACAAACAAAAGTTACTCTTGTTGAACCACTTGCTAAACGTGCCTCTTTTTTACAATTTATCAAGGCTGATTTAGGTCTGGACAATGTTACAGTAGTGAAAAAAAGAGTAGAACAGATGGACCCTCAGATCTTTGACATCATCACATCACGAGCAGTTACAGATACAAAAATGCTTCTTGAGCTTAGCCAAAACTTTAGAGATGAAAATTCAAAACTCCTTTTTTACAAAGGGGAGAGAGTTTATGATGAAGTGCAAGATGGTGTCAAAGATATGTCCCACAAAATTATTGAAACAGATAACAGACACTACTTACTTTTAGGAGAAGAGTTATGATTTTAAAACTGCTGCTTATTATAGGTGTTATCACCATTGTATACATGATGTTTTTTAAAAAAAAGCCAAGTGTTACAGAACAAAAGAAGAGTAAAACAAGCAACAGTGCAAAAGAGTCTAAAGATATCAATGAGCTTGTAAAATGTGAAAGTTGTGGTGTTTATATAGAACTCAATGAAGCACTTCTTAGTAATGCAAAATATTACTGTTGCAATGAATGTGCACAAAAAGGCTCCTTATGATACTTTTAGGTCATCCATTTCTAGAAGCTGAGTCACTCTACCATGTAAGGGATATAGATGCTATTATGCACACTCCTCCATCAGCAACTATCTACTTAGAATTTAGTGAAGAAAATCTTGATATCGTTGAGCATGCTAGAGCCAATAGCATCGCATTTTCCCTTGAGATATCCTCTATTAGCGAACTTATCTATGCCTCATCATTGGGAGCAAAATATGTTCTTCTTAGTAGATCTTTGGCAAAAAAAGCCCAAGAGATTGCAGAAACATACCTTTTTGATACAAAAATTCTAGTACATATAGATAAAGAGATAGAGATAGAGGAGATGGCACTTCTTGGCATAGATGGTGTTGTCTATCCAAATGCCATCATTAAAATAAACTCCTAAGAGATGAAAACAACAGCTCTTTTTTTTCTCTGCCTCCTCTTTCTTAGTGGATGTAGTTTTGAAAAACCAACTCCTCAAAAGGAGTTACCACCCTATAGACTTCAAGAGAAAACACCCATAAAAGAGGCCCTTTATGAGGAATATAAAAAATGGTATGGTGTAAAGTACTGCTATGGTGGAGTTGATAAAAACGGCATTGATTGTTCCGCTTTTGTACAGATTATCTATAATGATGCTTTTGGAATTAAAGTTCCTAGAACAACGATTCTCCAAGCTCAAGTGGGCTACCCCGTAAAAAAATCTCTTATCAAAGAGGGAGATTTAGTACTTTTTAAAACTGGATGGAGAACAAGACACTCAGGGATCTACTTAGAACATGGAAATTTTCTCCATACCTCGACGAAGCATGGAGTTACTATATCTAATCTTAACAACCCTTATTGGCGAAATAAATACTGGCAAACACGAAGAGTTTTAGCTAGATAATTTTTCGTTTCAGATGAGGCTTAAGTGAGGTTAGCACCTCATAACTAATAGTATCGACATAATTTGTAAGTTTCGATGCATCATTGAAAATCAATAACTCATCGAGACCTGATACAAAAGAGGCATTGTCCATTGAGATTTTCCCCACAAGAGGAACACCCTCTGGTGTCACATAAGTGTTAGAACAACCTCTTAGAAAACCAGATCCATAACCAAAATCATAATTACTTACAAGAGCATCCTCTTGCATCATTATACTCGCCCCATACCCTATACAAGAGCCTTTCTTTACTTTTCTTGTACTCAACCTCGAGGCATAAAGAGCAAGCACAGCTTGTAAGTTCTTTGCCTCTGATACAAATGGAAGCTCAAGCAATCCATAGGCTGCTATCCCTACTCTTGCCATATCCTCATGGCAATCTTGCTCACGAAACAAAGCAGCAGAGTTTGAAGAGTGAAAAACAACTTGAGGCAAATCTAAATCCTTAAGTAAAATTTCTGCTTTTAGCTTCAAGTGTTCAAAATTCTTTTTTTGCATCTCATAAAAACCATTCTCTTCATCTGCACATCCATGATGTGTAAAGATAGCACGAAGTTGAAGATCATTCTTTTGAATCATCACCAAAGCATCCTCTAATTCATCCATCTCTATCCCATTTCGGTTCATTCCTGTGTTCACTTTTAATTCTATCTGTGTTGATGGGGGAAGTTTTTCAATCATTTGAAGTTCATTGATTGTATAGTAAAATTTTTCTGTTGGACTCTTTGGAGTATCTGCCAAGATAAGTATATACTCAAAAAAGTCTTCTATCTCTAAAGCTTCATGTTCAAATTGAACAACAGCCCTTGTAAGTCCATACTCTTTGGCTAAGCTTGCCATCTCACAAAGTCCATGCCCATATGCATTATCTTTTAAAACAAGAGCAATTTTATCTCTGCTTTTAGTTTGCTTTGCAATAATATCAAGATTATTAAAAAAATGTTGTTTATCTAAAGTTATATAAGCCATAAAGGAATTATACAATATGAAGCGTTTAATTGGTGAATTTGAAACACAATCTTATACCCAAATCATCTTTCCCCATAAAAATACCGACTGGGCAGAGTATCTTCAAGAGGCTCAGGAGTGTTTTATAAATATCATCAATGCCATTAAAAAATTTCAAACCTGTCTTATAGTGTGTGATGATATTGAAGCTGTAAAAACACACTTTAAAGATACAAAGCATCTACTTTTTAAAGAGTACACTACAGATGACACTTGGGCTAGAGATTGCTCTGCTATATCCTTAGAAAATGGTACCCATATAGAACTACTTGATTTTACTTTCAATGCTTGGGGTGGAAAATTTGATGCTACAAAAGATAATGCCATGACATCTTTTTTGACACCTGAGGCAAAAAAAATTGATTTTGTCTTAGAGGGTGGTGCAATAGAGAGTAATGGAGATGGCATACTCCTTAGCACCTCAGCATGTATACTCAACACCAATAGAAATCCACAATATACTAAACAAGAGATCACTCAAAAGCTCAAACAATTTTTGCATCTTAATGAAGTTCTCTACCTTGATCATGGCTATCTTGCAGGTGATGACACAGACTCACACATAGACACCCTTGCTCGTTTTATAGATACAAAAACCATTATGTACATACAATGTAAAAATAAAGAAGATCAACATTACCAAGAGCTGTTTCTTATGGAAAAAGAGCTGCAAACTCTTGCACAAATATACGACTTCAAGCTTATAGCACTTCCTATGTGTGATCCTATCTACTATGAAAAAGAGAGACTTCCAGCAACTTATGCAAATTTTTTATTTGTGAATGGTGCTGTTTTAGTTCCAATCTATGGACTCAAACAAGATAAAGAAGCTTTAGAGATCTTTCAAAAAACTTTTAAAGATAGAGAGATTATCCCCTTAGATTGTTCCATACTTATAAGGCAACATGGTTCTCTTCACTGCATAAGTATGAATTTTTAGTAACTCTTAAGCTCTTCAAGACTAAAATGAATAGAGTGTAAAGGATAATTTATGGTTCTTCAAACATATACTTATAAAAAATCATGGGATAAAAAGTTAGACAACTCTCTTGATTCTCAACAAACTCTGCTTATCATTTTTGCTAGTGCGGAGTATGCCCCTTTTAGTACTGCATTTAATGAGATATACTCTCTTTTTCCAAATTCTCTTATTATTGGAACATCTACAGCCGGTGAGATTCGAGATGATGAGCTTCAAGAAAATTCCCTTGTTTTGAGTATTGTAAAATTTGAAAACACCTCTTTAAAACTAGCAACTCAACATATAGATTCACCCAAAAACTCTTTTATTATTGGACAAAATCTAGCAAATTCCCTGTATAACGATACACTAAAAAGTATCTTTATACTGAGTGACGGTTTAAATATCAATGGATCCCAACTCACTTCAGGACTCGCTTCTGTTGTTCATTCTGATGTTATTGTAAGTGGAGGACTTGCCGGAGATGGAGATCGATTTCATTCGACATGGGTTCTTGTAGATGGCAAACCCCAAAGTAATTATGTAAGTGGTGTTGGTTTCTATGGTGAATATATCCATATTAAGTATAACTTTAAAGGGGGATGGGATAAATTTGGAATACAAAGAAAAGTAACCCGTTCTGAAGACAATATTTTATATGAGTTAGACAATAAACCTGCCCTTGATATCTACAAAAAATATCTTGCTAAAAAAGCTAAAGAACTTCCAGCAAGTGGTTTACTTTTTCCACTTGAACTTCAAGAAGATAGAGAAAAGGATATCAAAACTGTACGTACAATCTTGGCTGTAAATGAAGAGGAAAAGTCTATCACCTTTGCAGGAGATATTCCTGAGGGGAGTATGGTATCACTTATGAAAGCCAATCACGATAGACTTATAGAGGGTGCTTTTCATGCATCAAAAGAGATTGATCTTGTAAATTATAAAGATGAAGATATTCTCTGTATTGCTATAAGTTGTATAGGGAGAAAACTTGTTTTAAAACAAAGGGTAGAAGATGAGCTTGAAGCAACACTTGAAAATCTCCCTTCTAAGGTGCAACAAGTTGGTTTTTACTCTTATGGGGAGATCTCACCCATCTCTTCAGGTGAGTGCGATCTACATAATCAGACAATGACACTCACACTTTTATGGGAAAGCCATGCACCATCTACTTAAACGCCAACTCAAAAAAACTGGAGCTATTGTTGATAAAAAATTTTTAGAACTTGTCAATCAAGCTTATATCTCTGCAGATGAAGACAGAGAACTTTTGGAACACTCTTTAGATATGTCTTCTCAAGAGATGCGAGATCTTTATGAGGAGCTACAAAAAACGACTCAAGAAAAGTTACGACGTACAGAAGAACGCTATGAAACTATGACTAGGGCACTTAAAGATCATTACTTTTTTTATGCCCGTAACCTTGAAGGGATCATAACCTATGTTAGTGATTCTATACATAACATTCTAGGCTATAGTGTTGATGAATTTTCAAAACACTACTCAACCTATCTCACTGATGATAAGATAAATCAAAAGATAGGACCATCCGTACAAAAAGCTATTGAAAAAGAACAACAAGATCCATACATTGTGAGCATTTACCATAAAAACACTTCTGTTTGTTATTTAGAGATTTCAGAGTTTCCTGTTCTTGATGCAAATGGTAATGTCGTAGAGATTGAAGGGATCGCTAGAGATATAACATCTCAATATCTAATACAAAAGAGATTAGACTATATTTCACAACATGATACTTTAACAGGGATACTCAACAGATTAAGTCTTTACAATAAACTTGAATTTATCCTCTCTAACTCTAAACGCAATCAGGAACATTTTGCTGTACTTTTCCTAGACTTGGACAATTTTAAGGAGATAAACGACTCCTTAGGGCATGATATTGGAGACCTATTACTTAAAGAGAGCGTTTTACAGATAAAATCTCTAATTAGAGAAAATGATATTTTTGCAAGAATTGGGGGAGATGAGTTTGTTATCATCTTAACTAACATAAAAGAGAACTCCATCTCTCCCATAGTAAGAAAAATTCTTCACTCCTTTAGAACCCCTTTTATACTCAAAGAGCATAAGATAAAGATCTCAACTAGCATCGGGATATCTATCTATCCAGAAGATGCATCAGATCTACAGTCTCTTTTAAAATTTGCTGATGAAGCGATGTATAAAACAAAAGAGCAAGGCAGAGATAACTTCACTTACTATCGTGAACTTCACTCGTAAGTGATTGAGGTTTTTTTTCTTTTTCTAGCATCGCCATCCCACTTAGTATCAAATATGTTGCCAAAGCAAATCCTAAGGCAATTGTAAACATTTTTTTTAATTTTTCAAATCTACTCATAATGCAATTTTATCAAAATTAACTAAAAAATTAACACTAATGTAACACTTGGTTCACTATTATTATATTAATTTTAATTTTTAAGGTTTACCAAATATGAAAAGAACAATTACTCTTTCACTTTTAGCATTAACTGCGCTTCATGCAACTGATGTCCAACTCGATTCTATTGGTGTAGAAGCTACTGTTATTACAGAGGTAGCAGAAAATGCACAAACTTCAGCTGATGTTGCACAAGCACTCAGTGACAGTGTGCCAAGTATTGATATGAGCCGCCGTAGTGGTATTGCTAACGATATCTTCATACGTGGACAAAAACGCGATAACATCACAGTAGAAGTAGATGGAACAAAGGTTTATGGTGCTTGTCCAAATAGAATGGACCCACCGGTATCTCACATCGTTGCAAATCAAATTGATTCAGTTGAAGTGATCGAAGGTCCTTATGATGTTACAACATTTGGAACACTCAGCGGTGGAGTAAAAATCGAAACTAAAAAACCATCTAAAGATCTCAAAGCCTCTGTTAATGTAGGATTTGGATCATGGAACTACAAAAAATTTGGTGCGAGTGTGAGCGGCGGAAATGATCTTGTAAGAGTTGAAGCAACACTCTCAACAGAGTCAAGTGATCAATATAGAGATGGAAATGGTCGTACTATTGCTGATCAAATTGACAATTATATACTTTCAAACCCTGCTGCAGCTGGTACAGCACTTCAACCAGAGCACAGAGATATGCAAGCTTACAAAAAAAGTAGTGCTATGGCAAAAGCTTATATCTCAACAGCTGAGAATCAAGAGCTTCGTTTAAGTGTAACTGCTAACAGAAGTGATGATGTTTTATATGGTAACTCTAAGATGGATGCAATGTATGATGATTCAAATATCTACTCAGCTCAATACAATATAGACTCTCTTACATCTTCATATAAAAACCTTAATTTTCAAGTATATCACTCAGATGTTGATCATCCAATGGGTACAGATTATAGAATCTCTTCTTATGGTGCAAATCCAGTTATGACAAACTGGCTCACAACCTCTATGGATGCAATGAAAATAAAAAATACATTTGATATTAACGGATATACTCTTTTAGTTGGTCTTGATGCTAGTCAAAGAAATTGGGATGGACATTATGAGATGAATCATAATCCATACTATCTTCCAGGAAGTGCTGGACGTAAAAGTATAGATAACACAGATACAAAAAATACTGCTTTATTTGCAAAACTTGATAATAGTTTTGGTGCTTTAGATATCTCCTTGGGTGCAAGAGTTGATGATACTTCTATCACAAATGACAGCTATCAAGATAATACATACCATTCAATTGGTGCAAATCTTTTAGCAACATACCACCTCAATAAAGACAATAAAATCTTCTTTGGAATCGGTCAGGCTTCTCGCGTTCCAGATGCTCGAGAACTTTATTTCCTCGGATCAAAAGGAAATCTTACAGGTACACCTGATCTTAAAGATACAACAAACCAAGAGATTGATTTAGGATATGAAGCCAACACCGATATGTTTAAATTAAAAATAAAAGGTTTTTATTCAAAACTTAAAGATTATATCTATTACAATAAAAACAATACTACAGTCATTGCCGGAAGTGTTGTATCGCTTAATGCCTTTGAAAATATCGATGCTAAAATTTATGGAGCAGAGATATCAGCTTCTCTCTACGCAACAGATGATCTCACGATTGATATGGGTGCTTCATATAAACATGGTAAAAAAGATTCTGCTATGGCAGGTCAAACAGATAAAGACCTAGCAGATATAGCACCACTTCGTGGAAATATCGCTGCTAACTATGAGTATGCTACAAATTCAATGGCAACACTTGAAATGCAAGCAAGTGATAGATGGGATACTATCGATAGCGACAATGGAGAACAAGAGCTTGCTGGATGGGCGATTTTTAATGCAAAAGTAAAACATGCTGTAAACAAAAAACTTGACATAACTCTTGGTATAAACAATATTTTTGACAAAGCTTATGCACAAAGTAATACATATGCAGACCTTATCCTTATTACTGCTGGTGGGGGAAGTGATGTGATGCTTATGAATGAACCTGGACGTTATGTTTACACAAATATAGATTTCAAATTTTAAATAGTACCCCTATCTAGTTGAAAAGATAAGCACCTTTTCATCTAAAAAGAGATAAAATCTCTTTATGATAAAAAGATACCCAACAAAAAAAATATATGTCGGTGATGTAGCTGTTGGTGGAGATGCTCCAATCTCCACACAGTCCATGACATACACAGATACACACAATATTGCTGCAACTGTTGAACAGATAAACCGCCTCCATTTTGCAGGGTGTGATATTGTACGTGTTGCTGTTCCAGATATGCAAGATGCCCTTGCACTCAAGAGCATCAAAGAACAAACCTCTCTCCCTCTTGTTGCAGATATCCATTTTAACTATAAACTTGCACTTATTGCAGCAGAATCTGTTGATTGTATCCGTTTTAATCCTGGAAATATCAGCGATAAAACTAAAATCAAAGAGATAGTTAAAGCTTGCCAAGAGAGAAACCTTCCTATCCGTATAGGTGTAAATGCTGGAAGTTTAGAAAAAGAGTTTGACAACAAGTACGGTCCGACAGCCGAAGCTATGGTTGCATCTGCTGAGTACAACATCAAGTATCTTGAAGATTTAGGCTTTGATGATATCAAAATAAGCCTCAAAGCAAGTGATGTGAAACGTACCGTAGATGCTTATAGAATGCTTCGTCCAAAAAACAACTATCCATTTCACCTTGGTGTCACTGAAGCGGGAACACTCTTTCATGCCACAATCAAAAGCTCCATAGGACTTGGTGCACTTCTTCTTGATGGTATTGGTGACACTATGCGCATCAGTATCACAGGAGAATTAGAAGAAGAGATCAATGTCGCTCGGGCTATCTTAAAAGATAGTGGAGCACTCCCAGATGGGCTTAACATCATCTCTTGCCCAACATGTGGACGCATTGAAGCTGATCTTGTTAGTGCAGTAGCTGAGATAGAAAAACGCACAGCCCACATAAAAACGCCACTCAATGTCTCTGTGATGGGTTGTGTGGTCAATGCCATAGGAGAAGCTGCACATGCTGATGTAGCTATTGCTTATGGAAAAGGGAAAGGTCTTGTAATGGTCAAAGGTGAAGTTGTCGCAAATCTTGATGAAAAAGAGTTAGTAGATAAGTTTGTCAAAGAAGTGGAAAAAATGGCAGAGGAGAGTTAATGCAAGATAACTTATATAACCTCGCGTTTGAACGCTCCATTCTTAGCTCTATTGTTTTTGAGCCAAGTCAATTTGATGAACTTAGTGTCGCTCTTAAAGTAGATGACTTTTACCTTCCAGCACACCAAGATATCTTTAAAGCGATGCTCACACTTTTGCAAAAAGATCAACCTATAGATGAAGAGTTCATCAAAAAAGAACTTTTAAAGATAAAAAAATTTGATGAGCAGGTGATGCTTGAGATACTCTCTGCCAACCCAATCTCAAATACATCAGCCTATATAAATGAGGTCAAAGACAAATCTTTAAAACGCCACCTCTTAACACTTACAACAGAGATAAAACGTGTAACAGTCGAGGAGGAACTTCCCTCTGCTGAAGTTGTTGATATCGTAGAGAAAAAGCTTTATGAGATTACACAAGATAATCAAACAAGTGACTTTAAAGATGCTCCAAAAATGACCTTTGATACTATGGAGTACATTAAAGAGATGAAGGCTCGCGGTAACTCTGTTTTAGTGGGTGTTGACACCGGTTTTGCAGAACTCAACAAGATGACAACCGGTTTTGGTAAAGGGGACTTAGTGATCATCGCTGCTCGTCCAGCGATGGGGAAGACTTCATTTATCTTAAACACAGTCAACTCCCTTATCAACCAAGGCAAAGGGGTTGCCTTTTTCTCACTAGAGATGCCGGCTGAGCAGTTGATGTTGCGTTTGCTCTCCATTCAAACATCAATCCCACTACAAAAACTTCGTGTTGGAGATATGAATGATCAACAATGGTCAAGCCTCAATGGTGCTATAGACAACATGAACTCTGCCAAACTTTTTGTAGATGATCAGGGTAGTGTCAATATCAATCAACTACGCTCAAAACTAAGAAAGCTTAAAAACCAACATCCAGAGATTGAGATAGCTGTGATTGATTACCTTCAAATTATGCAAGGGGTTGGGAACCAAGACAGACATCTTCAAGTCTCTGAAATCTCTCGTGGACTCAAGATGCTTGCTCGTGAATTGGAGATGCCTATCGTTGCACTCTCACAACTTAATCGTGGACTTGAAAGCCGTAATGACAAACGTCCAATGCTAAGTGATATTCGTGAATCTGGTTCTATTGAACAAGATGCTGACATCATCCTTTTTGTGTATCGTGATGATGTTTACCTCTACAAAGAGGAAAAAGAGCGTGAAAAAGCAGCTAAGGCTGAAGGAAAAGAGTTTGTGAGTGAGTATGTAGAGAAAGAGGAGGAGGATGCTGAGATCATCATCGGAAAACAACGTAATGGTCCAACAGGGCATGTAAAACTTGTTTTTCAGAAAAAACTTACTCGCTTTGTGGATGCTCCTGCATACTCTTCTGGTGTAGAAACTGTGTATGAAAACATAGACACAAGTTCTGCTGACATCGACATCCCACAAGTTGATATGCCAACACTCTAAATGATAGAAAAAGTCCCCCTCTTAAACACTAAGAGAGACTTTTATCTTCTTGCACTCCTTACATTTTTTCTTCTTTTTTACTCTTTACTTATTGAGTATAACAACTACCTTAAGCTTACAAAATTTGACTCATCTATCATCGAAGTACAGGTATTGAAGCAATACACAAAAACAAAGCAAATCGAAAAAAATAAAACTAAAACCTACCAAGTACTCAAACTCAAATCTCCAAAAGGTTTTACCTTTTATACATCATTATCAAAAAAAACACCTAATATTCTTGGCAAAAAGATTAAGCTTGAGGTTTGGATGGGGAAAATCAGTTTTTATGAGTATATGAGTAGTTTTTACAGTTTCTCAAAACTCCTTTTCGTATATGAAAAACCTTCACTCAAAGAGGAGTTGCAAAGATATATAGCCTCGCAACATAAAGCCAAAGATATAGCCACTATCTATAATGCTCTTTTTAGTGCTTCAAGTCTAACACCTCAACTCCAAAATCAATTTTCATCACTTGGCATCTCTCATCTCATCGCTATAAGCGGTTTCCATCTTGGAGTTCTCTCAGCACTTTTATTTTTTCTAATCAAACTACCCTATAAGTTTTTCCAAGAGAGATATTTTCCCTACAGAAATTACAAGCGAGATGCTTTTTTCATAATCGCTACTCTTTTACTCACCTATCTTCTTTTTTTAGATCTGCCACCTTCTTTACTTCGTGCTTATGGGATGCTTCTTATTGGTTTTATCCTCTACGATAGAGGAGTGGAAGTGATCTCCATGCAAACACTCTTTTTAAGTCTTCTTTTACTTATAGCACTTTTTCCGAGATTACTTTTTAGTATAGGGTTCTTTTTAAGTGTCAGTGGTGTTTTTTATATCTTTTTGTTTCTTCTGTATTTTAAACATAAAAGCAAACTATGGCAATTTATCTTTTTACCTCTTTGGGTTTACATCTGCATGCTCCCCTACTCTTTAGTAATCTTTGGTAACTTTAGTCTTTATCATCCACTCTCTATCCTTTGGACATCACTTTTCACTCTTTTTTACCCACTCAGTGTAGCCTTACATCTTTTTTCACTAGGTGCTCTTATGGACCCTGCCTTGCAATGGCTTATCAACATAAAATTAGATACTTTTCAAATGAAATTACACTATGGGTGGCTTTTCATACAAGTACTACTCTCACTTGTATCATTATATAAAAAAAGTTTTTTAGTTTTACTACTCTGCTTCGATGTAGCGTTTTTCATATATGCGATTTATTATGTAACATAATTTCAAACCATACAAAAAGATAATCCATGAAGCATAGATCCATAAAAATAAAAACATTAAAGAGGCAAAAGTCCCATACATAGTGCTATATGATTTATTTAAAAATACATAGTAGATAAAGGCATTTTTACTCACACTAAAAATGATAGAGACTATAAAAGAGCTTATGGCAGAAGCACGGGGGCTGATCTTTACATTTGCTGAGATTTGAAAAAGCAAAAAGAAAAGTGCCCAGATAATAATGTAAGGGATAAGGGGCAAGATATTGAGCCCTGAAGTAAGAGAGTTTGAAGCCATTAGAGTAGCAATATAACCTGTAATGTAAAATGAAACACCCAAAGCGATAGGGGTAAGTGTCAGCATCGTCCAATATGTTGTCACCGACTCCCATAAAGAGCGTGGTGATGCATGAAAAATACGATTGGCAATATACTCAAAGTTTTTAAAAAATAGAAGTGAAGCAACTAAAATCATCGCTAAACCCATCACACTCATCTTCGCCGAGTTTGCTAAGAATCCATCAATATGTCCCATAATAGCCTCAGAATTTCCAGGTAAAAGGTTAGAAAATATAAAAGCCTTAATAGTTTCATAATGCTCTGCAAAACTAGGGAGTGATGTTAAAAGAGTAAACATAATAAGTAAAAGGGGGATGATGGTAAAGATAGTATAAAAACTCAAACTTGCAGCAAAAAGTGTTAACTCTTTATCTACAAAGCTCGCTACAAAAAGTTTTATCTGTTTTAAAATATCTGTAGCTTTGAGTTTCATAATTTTAACTTAGCCCCATTTTTGCAGGGTTTAAAATGTTGTTAGGATCAAATGCCATCTTAATGGACTTAAAGAGATTCATCTCCTCCTCAGTAAACGCCATCGACATGTAAGGGGCTTTTGCAAGCCCGATACCATGTTCACCTGAGAGTGTTCCACCTAAATCCACAGTTGCTTGAAAAACCTCTTCGATCGCTTTATAAGCAATTTTTACCTGTTCAGGGTCTTTACCATCTACCATCACATTAGTATGTACATTACCATCTCCAGTATGGCCAAAACATGGGATTTTTACATTGTATTTATCTGCTATGGCGTAAAATTTCTCTAAAAGTTCAGGGAGTACAGCTCGCGGTACAGTTACATCTTCATTAAGCTTTTTACTTCCATATACTGAGAGTGCAGGAGAAGCATTCCGACGAGCAAACCAGATATCTGCAGCTTCAGCATCATCTTTAGCACGACGAAACTCAGAACAACCATTCTCTTGAAACACTTTTTCTATCTGATTGAGTTGAAAATCTAAATCATCTTCAAGATTTCCATCAACATCTGTCACAAGAAGGGCTCCAGCATCAACAGGAAGCCCTTTGTTAAATGTCTGCTCCACTGCACGAATGGTCAAGTTATCTAAAAACTCCATGGCAACTGGAGTGATTCCACTTGCCATTGTTTTATATACCGCTTCCATTGCATCATTTACCGTTGGGAAAATTCCCATGGCAGTTTTTGTCAGTTTTGGTTTTGGAATAAGCTTGAGGGTTATTTCGCTAAGTACTGCCAAAGTCCCCTCGCTGGCTATTAAGATACCTGAGATGTTATACCCAGCTACATCTTTAATGGTACGTTTTCCAGCCTTTATCACATCACCATTTGGAAGCACTGCACGAGTTGCCATCACATAATCTTTTGTGATTCCATATTTCGCAGCACGCATACCACCTGCATTTTCACTTACATTCCCACCAAGTGTTGAGTAATCTTGACTTGCCGGATCTGGTGGATAAAAAAGACCCACCTCTTCTACTGCACGTTGGAGATCCATATTTATGACGCCCGGTTGTACGATAGCCACCATGTTTTTCATATCGATCTCTAGAATTTTGTTCATATGTTTTTCCATCGCAAGAACAATCCCCCCAGAACTTGGAAGTGCACCACCGGTAAAACCACTTCCTGCACCACGAGGAACAATCACTATGCGGTGTTCATTACAGTATTTTAGTATCTCTGAGACATCCTCTTCATTACGAGGGAAAAGAACAGCATCAGGCTCAAAATGTTCACGTGTTGCATCATAAGAGTATGCTATTAAGTGTGCCTTATCTGAGTAGATGTTCTCTTCACCCACAATTGAAGTGAAATGTTGTAGATGTTTTGCTTCAATCATAATTATTCCTCTATCTCAAATTCGTCCAACAAATCGTGGTATTTTGCAGGACCTTTTTTGATGATATTATAAAGATGTTTATTGTGTTTATTGTATTCAACAAGTAACTCATAATAATGAGGTTCATACTCCTCCATCTCATCACTACCATCTCCAAACCAGTTTGCATCAATCTCTTCAACACGAGAATAAAAAGGAAGTTTCACACTATCTTGTACCAAAGGAGCATCATTAATACTTAAAATAGCAAAGCTTCTTATATCTAAAGTATAAACTTTTTGGTCCAAGTAGAGAAAGAGAAGCCCTATACTACTGGCAATAGCCATTGAATCAAAATCTTCTTTTAAGGGTGTAGGATGCCCAAGAAACGAGAGAATCGTTGCAAACATATCTGGATGGATCCATTGAATTCTTACACCTTTACTTACTTGGTGATAGATCTCTTCATTTGGAGCTATAAGTAACCCACGGGTATATCCAAAAGCAAATATTGCAGTATCTCCAACTTCTACTTGCCATTTACCACTAGGCAGTGCATTATTTCTTAATCCATTATATTCACTCAACTTAAGAGTGGCAACACCAGCATCTTTATCAAAATCTATCACTACAGCATTTTTTAAGATACTTGAATGATCAGGTGCAATCTCATGGGAGATAAAACCACTCATACCCACATCTATCTTTTTTACTTGAATTGTTGCTATCTCTTTGTCTTCATCAAGTGTCATAATAGGTGCTTTTAAAATTCCTGCACTTAACTCAAATACTATAGCTAGTAGTAACAATATGTATCTCATTTTGTCTCTTCTTTATATTAATATTATGCGATTATATCAAACAAACCATAGACTAAGCCAAAATTTGTTAAAGTTCACAAATTATTTATGACAGGCTTAGATGAATGATACGATTTTTCATACTTTTTTTACTTTTTTACACAGCACTTTTTTCAAGTGAGGTTGAGCGTTATCGTTGGGCTAATGGTGAAACATACCTAGTTTTTTTAGAAAAAAGCAACTTACCAGTAAGAGATCTTTACTACAATCTTGACAAAGATGATCAAAGACTTACAGAGGAGATGAGAACAGGTGTTCATTATCAAATCTTACGCTCTCAAGATGGAAAGATAGAGCAAGTTCTCCTTCCACTCAATGATGAACTACAAATTCATATTTATAAAAAAGAGAAAGAGTATAAATTTGAAGCTATCCCTATCATCTCTTCGACAAAAACAGAAGCTTTTTATACAACTATCACAAGCTCTCCCATGTATAATATTCTTAAAGCAACAGGCAGTAAAAAGCTAGCACAGATCTTTGTTTCAAGCTTTAAAAATTCACTTAACTTTAAAAACGATATCCGCAAAGGTGATGAACTTGTCATGATTTATGAGCAAAAATACCGTTTAGGGGAACCTTTTTCCATGCCTAAACTCAAAGTTGCTATGATTGAGATGAGAAAAAAACGCCACTTCATCTACTTGAATGACGACGATAGATATTACGATGAAAAAGGGCATGAGGTAGAAGGGTTTTTACTTGCTCGTCCTGTAAGAGGGGCTAGAATATCCTCCTACTTTACAAAACGCAGATGGCACCCTGTTTTACACAAATGGAAAGCCCATCTTGGAATTGACTATGCAGCTAGACGTGGTACACCTATCGTAGCCGCTGGGAGTGGAACTGTTATCTATGCTGCTCGAATGGGAAGCTATGGTAATCTTGTAAAAATTCGTCATGCTGATGGATATGAGACACGTTATGCACATATGAAATCTTTTCGCCGAGGTATTAGAAAAGGTAAGCGTGTTAAAAAAGGGCAAACCATTGGCTATGTAGGGACAACAGGTCGTTCAACTGGTCCTCATCTACACTTTGAACTTCGAAAACATGGACGTGCCATCAATCCTCTTCATGTTGTTCAAGTCACTACTAAAAAGCTTAAAGGTAAAGAGTATAAAGCCTTTAAAAAGCTCAAAAAGAATTATGATGAAAGTATTGAGCTTCATCTGAAGAACAAAACACCTTTTGTGAAACAAACACATTTCATCTCTAAATGTTACTTTCATTTTGAGAAGAAAAAAGTAGTACTAAATGGATAAGATTCTCTCTATAGACACTTTAGAGAATCCAAACTTCATTAAACCTATACTTATTCATTATATGCAAAAAGGGATAAAGAAAAAATGGGAAGCTGTACTCTCCCACGATAGTGTTGCCATTCTTCTCTATCATAAAGAAAAACAAAGCTTTGTAATAGTCAAACAACTTCGTCCCCCTATTTTCAATATGGACAAAGCAGATGGGTATATGTATGAGCTATGTGCTGGTATTGTCGATAAAGAGCTCTCCAACAAAGAGATAGCAAAAGAAGAGGTCCTAGAGGAGTGCGGTTATGATGTTCCTTTAAAAAATCTAGAAAAAATTACTACTTTTTATACCTCTGTAGGTATCTCTGGAGCTTCTCAAACACTCTATTATGCAGAGATAGATGAAAGTATGCAATGTAATGAGGGTGGTGGCTTAGTTGAAGAGGAGATAGAAGTTATCTATCTTCCTTTAGATAAAGCAAAAAAATTTATGTTTGATGAGACTTATAAAAAAACGCCAGGTATGTTGATGGCATTTTATTGGTTTTTTACACAAAAAGCACTTCACTAAATAAAATCTATAGGATCCATATCGACCTCTGCAAGTGTTACCTTTGTAGCATGAACAGCCTTTATAAGAGAAGTACTCTTGTCTGAGCGAAGCAGTATCTCATATCGATACTTATTTGCAACTCTCTCAATAGCACACTTACCAGCACCTACTATCTCGACATCTGCATATTTTTTTAAAGCATCATACATCGTATGCATTGCCTCATTTGCCTTTTGTGCATTTTTATGGGCAAACAAAATGCGGCATAGTTTTTTATAAGGTGGGTAAAGTCCCTCTCTATAACCTTTTTCATCTTCTAAAAAATTTTCGTATTTATCAAGATATGTACTAAAAAACTCTTCATGAAATGTTTGTACAACTACTCTGGCATCTTGGATACGACCACTTCTCCCTGAGACTTGAATGAGAGCACTCAAAGCCTTCTCTCGTGCTCTATAATCTCCCATATTTAACATATTGTCCATCCCTAAAACTACTGCAAGTGTTACACCGTGGTAATCATGCCCTTTACTTAGCATCTGTGTTCCAACGAGTATATCTGTTTGTTTATCATTAAATCTCTTAAGAGCCTTTTTGAGCTTTGCTGTTGTAGTGATAACATCTCTATCAAACTGCTCCACTTTTGCAGTTGGAAACTCTTCGGCAATATTTTTTACAGCTTCAGCAGTTCCCAAACGCGAACTCACTAAATTAGGACTTTGACACTCCGAGCATACTTGAGGAATAGCCTGAGTAAAATTACAATAATGGCACTTCATCGCACGACTTTTCTGATGTATGCTCAACCCTACTGAACAAAAAGCACACTCATAGGTATGCCCACAATCTTGGCATATAAGGTATTTAAAGTTGGCACGAGTTGGTAAAAAGACGATAGCCTGCTCTTTTGCCCTGAGCGATTGAGCAAGAGCATCCAAAATTAAAGGGGAGAGTTGTTCAACACTTTTTTCATAGACAAATGTTTTATTTGCACTAAAGTGTCCCCCTTTTAAACGGGTATGGGGAAATTTCACATAAGAGCTTAAAGAGGGTGTTGCACTTCCAAGAACAACATTCACCCCATAGAGTTTACCCATATAGATGGCAATATCTCGTGCATTATAACGAGGTCTAGAAGCAGATTTATAACTTTCATCATGCTCCTCATCGACAACAATGAGACCCAAGTTTTCTATAGGTAAAAAAAGAGTTGAACGGGGTCCTGCTATGATTTTTGCTTTGCCGGAGTTGATATGTTCAAGAGATAATTTTTTTTGTTTTGGGCTAAGTTTTGAGTGCCACATCACAACCTCATCTCCAAAATGTTCCTCTAAACGTTGAGACATTTGAGGAGTAAGTGAGATCTCTGGCATTAAAAAGATACTTCTTTTTCCCTCTTGTGTCATCTGCTCAAAATACTTCATATAAATCTCTGTTTTACCACTTCCAGTATCTCCAAAGAGAAGACCAACTTTGTGTTTTTGTAAAAACTCTAAGCTCTTTATTTGTTTTTGGGAGAGTTTGATTTTACTATCTTTAGGAGATGCGAAGTTCCAATGCTGAGCTTGGGAATCCTTACCCTCAACACTAAACGCCACCATTAAAGAAAAAGCATCCCCTAAAGAACAAATATAATACGAAGAGATAAATTGAGCAAGCTGTATCTGTTGTTGTGAATAATAAAAGGGAAGTATCTCTAAAATATCTAATGTTTCAAAATCAGGTTTGCAACTCTTTTCAAGTACAACTGCTTTTTTTTCTTTTTTATTAAATATCACAAGTACTTGTGTACCTACAGATAGCTCTTTTTTTGAGGAGTAAGTAAACTCACCAAGTGGTGAGCCTGTGATGGAAAGTTTATAGTAGTTCAAATCCAAACTAATTGATTAATTGTTTACACAACTCTTGTTGGTCTGCTGTTCCAGCTGTTGTACTACAAGTAAATTGACCACTACTTCGTGTATAGGTAAATGTAGTGGATGTCCCACCGGCACTAAAAGTGTATGTAGAGCTATTGACATCTGGACGTGTGACATTTTTCCAGTAGCTGTCTGAAACAGGGTATGCAAGTACTCCTCCAAAAAGAGGCCCACTCCCTACAGCAACAGCACCACTATCTAACTGTCCTGCTCCACTTCCAGCTTCTATAAATGCTGGGTTACCCGTTATAAGACGAACCTGTCTATCACTTATAATACCAGAACGTATGGAAGCCACATCAGCTCGCCCTTTAGATATCTGAGCATCTGTTCTTGTTGCACTAAATTTTGGAATGGCAACAGCTGCTAAGATTCCCATAATTACGATGACAAAAACAAGTTCTATCATTGAAAAAGCTTTTTTATTGAAATTTTGCACTTCTACCCCTTAGTTTCATTGGATACTGCTGAGCATCTATGACATTTTGTAATGCTATGCATTTTGCATCACTGTTTGCATTGGAAAAATTAATATTTAATGTATCTACACCCGTTGTTGCATTTGAGTCAACGACTATTTCTACACAATTACTAACGGTTCCACAAGTTATTGTTGCTTTATTACTAGCAAGTACTGCATCACCTGTAGCAACTAAACTTGTAATAGCATTAGACATTACAGATAAATCTGAATTAACTTGAGCTTGTGACATTGCATAATATTACTAGATAGTTTAGCTGTGTTTGCATCAGTACTTGTTGCTGCGAGTTTTGGAATAGCAACAGTAGCTAATATACCTAAAATAACAATGACAAAAATCAACTCTATCATAGTAAATGCACTTCTATTATTTTGCACAGTAATCCTTATAAAATAATTAAATTCTTAGTACAATAGCACATTTTATATTATTTAAAGTTTAAAGAAGAGGCAAATTAATTTTAGCTTGTGTGGAAAAACTTATGAAAGATATACATTCCCATGGAGATCATGGGAATGAGTTAATATTAGTAAGAAACTCCAGCACCACCAAATTGATGTACTTTTGCTGTACCAGCCGTCGCATCTGTTAAATTATTTTTTGCAGCTGCTGCTTGTGCTCCAACACATACTGGATCTGTTCCTGCTGCTAAACTCGTAACACTCACATTTCCATCTGTTGTTGCTGATATACTAAAACAAGTTTTAGCAGCTGTTGCACCAGAACCTAGATAAACAGCTGTTCCGGTTGCCCATGCAGTCCCACTTGCAGTAGTTGTACCCGAACTATCCGTAGTAAGTTGAACATTTGTTAAATCATCCCAGTTTCCTGTAAAATTACCTTGTGAAGTATAATGAGAGCCTAAATCACTTACTACTGTAGCAAGATTCGAACTTAGTTTAGAAACTTGAGCATCTGTACGAGTTGCACTTAACTTTGGAATAGCAACTGCTGCTAAAATACCTAAAATAACGATAACGAAGATCAATTCGATCATTGTAAAACCAGCTCTTTTCATAAGAACTCCTTGAATATTTAAAAATTTGGATTACACTAGTAACCTTAAAAGGTATTATGAACCTTAAAAGATTAATACTTACTTAAACTCACCAGTTACTCCCCAAATATAGGGATTTTGTGAGAATATTAAATAAAACTGTTTTACACATATTAAGTTATACATAGCTGTTTAAGATATCTGGAACTATAATTGCTTACTTTGTTTTAATTACATTTGCAAGGATATTTTATGAGTTATCAGATTTCACGTTCAGCACAGCTTGCAACTGATGCTCTTGATTATAGAGCTGCCCGTCAAGATATGATATCTTCAAATATTGCTAATGCTGACACTCCAAATTATAAGCCTCGTGATATTCGCTTTGAAGATGCTCTTCGTGCAAAACGTGCAGAGATTTTTAACGATAACAAAGGGCAACTTAAACTTGCACAGACAGATACAAAACATCTTACTCCAGAGAAAGAGAGTGCAAGTATCAAACCTACACTTTATTATAGAGATGGACATATGGCTCGAAATGATGGAAACTCTGTTGATATAGATGTAGAAACAACAGAGATGAGTAAAAACTCCATTATGTTTAATACACTCGTCATGGCAAAGAAAAAAGATGCTGCTATCTTTAGAAGTGTGATTGAAGCATCACAAAAAGTAAATTAGGACTAATCCATGAGTAATTTTTTAAATAGTTTTGACATTTCTGGTTATGGACTCTCAGCACAACGAGTACGTGTAAATACAATCTCAAGTAATATCGCCAATGCACAAACAACTCGTACTGAAGAGGGTGGACCTTACCGCCGTAAAGAGGTTGTTTTCCGTGCCATTGACTTTAATGATGAGTACAATAAAGCACTCCAAGAGATGAGCCAAAGCTCAAAATATGAAGACCCTTTAAATGAAGGGGAATTTGGTAAAAAGGTAAATCCTGCTATAATGAGTGTCATAGTAGATAAGGTTGTTAGAGATGATTCTAAACCAAAAATGAAGTTTGAGCCAAATCATCCCGATGCAGATGCAAATGGATATGTTGCATACCCAAATATTAACCCTGTAATCGAAATGGCCGATCTAGTAGAAGCAACACGCTCTTACCAAGCAAATGTTGCTGCATTTCAAAGTTCCAAAGATATGGCAAACTCTGCTATCTCTTTGTTACAGTAAAGGAAAAGATAAGTTATGAGTAATGTTAGTGGCATTTCAGGCACATCAACTGCCGACTTATTAAAACAAAAATCAAAAGTTGAGAACAATGGTGGAGCTGCCTTTGCTGAGCAGTTAAAATCTGCTATCAACGAAGTAAACCAGTATCAAGAGGGTTCAGAAGAAGCATTAGCTGATCTTGCAACTGGGCAGGTCAAAGATCTTCACCAAGCAGCTTTAGCTATTGGTAAAGCAGAGACAAGTATGAAACTTATGCTTGAGATTCGAAATAAAGCACTCAATGCATACAAAGAGTTAGGTAGAACACAACTATAGAAAAAACAAAAAAAAGTAAAAGCAAAAGCAAAAAGATTCTTTCTCTCTATATCCTTTTATCTTTAGGATTTATAGTTTTCTTAAGTGTTATGCTTGTCAATGTTCTCAAATCTCGCCACATGCCATCTCTCTATGCAAAAGAGAGTTCCAAAGCCCAAAGAGGCAGTATTATCTCTGCGGATGGTTTCCATCTTGCATCTACAAAAAAACTTTACAAAGCTGTTGTCAATACCCGTTATATAGATCCTCAAAAAAAAGAACTTTTTATCTCCTTGTTTAGCATTTACTCTGGTATCGATGTAAAAAAAATCAAACAAAGACTCACAAAACACAAAGGTGTAGTTGTACTAAGCTATAACATCACACAGATTCAGGCCCAATACCTTAAAAAATTAGCCCGTGAACTTCGCCGTTTTAAAGTATTTATGGAATTGAAAAATCCAAAAACAGGGTACCGATCGATTCATGGTTTAAGTATTATAGAGAGTGGGGAAAGTCGAGAGTATCCTTATGGAGATCTTTTAACCCCTATCATAGGCTACCCTCACAAACTTGAAGAGGATGGGTATACTCATATCAAAGGGGTCAAAGGGCTTGAAAAGCGTTTTGATGAAGAGTTACAGCCGAGACAAAATGGCTCTTCTCGTGGGAAACGCGATGTTAACTCTTATATCATTTTAAATAAAGAGAGTTTTACAAAACAAAAGATAGATGGACTCGATATAAAACTCACCATCCCTATCTCTTTAGAGATAAAGATAGAACGCATGCTTGATCTTATGAAAAAAAAGCTTCAAGCTAAACAGATTATGATTGCTATTATAGATTCAAAAACAGGCGATGTTTTAAGTATGGCCTCCTCTAATAGATTTCTACCTAAACATATAAAACGCAGTGACTACCCCTCTTTACGTTCTGGAATGACAGAGTATAGTTTTGAGCCTGGAAGTGTCATCAAACCTATCACCTTTTCTCTCCTCTTAGAACATAAACTTATCAATCCTTATGACCTAGTCAATGGCCATAATGGTCATTTTAAAATTGGCCGTAAGGTGATTACGGATGAGCATAGATTTGATTGGCTTTCTGCAGAAGATGTTATAGTTTATTCTTCTAATGTTGGTATAGCACAGCTTGCACAAAAACTCTCAGGATATGAGTTTTACAATGGGCTTGATAAATTTGGTTTTGGACACAAATCTACCCCAGATATGATCTATGAAAGAGCAGGTTCTATCCCATCAGCAAAAAGACTTGAAAATGAGATCTATAAGGCTACATGTTCTTACGGTTATGGTATGAGAGCAAATCTTATGCAAATACTAAGAGCCTATAGTGCATTTAACAATAATGGCCGTATGGTTTACCCAAGAATTGTAAATGCTTTTATAGATGAGCATGGTGTAGAAAAAATATCTGAAGAGTTAGAAAGTGTTGAAGTGATTAGTAGTGCAACTGCAGCAAGAATGAAAAAAATTCTTATCAAAACAGTCAATAAAGGAACAGGGAAAAAAGCTCGTACACCTGGTTTAGAGATTGGCGGAAAAACAGGAACAGCACACATAGTTGAAAAAGGGAAATATGTTCATAAGTACAATACTGCATTTATGGGCTTTGCAAATGATGCAACTCATAGATACAGTATAGGTGTCATTGTGATTCAACCCCAAGGGAGTCATTTCGCTTCACAAACGGCTGTACCTGTTTTTAAACAGGCTGTAGATATCATGATAGAAGATGGCTACCTAGAGCCAAATATTGTCAAGTAAACGGGTTTTACCTACAACTGCCTCGATAAGAACTACTGTATTTTTCAACTCTATCTCTTCAATTATCTCAAAATCTCTACTCAAAATCTCTACATAACTCACGTCTAAAGGCTCTAATATATTTCGCATCGCCTTTGTAATCTCCGCTACACTCACAACACCTTTGCTTACCATCTTTGAAGCCTCATAAAGGGCTGTAGATATTTTCAGTGCTTCTACTCTCTCCTCTTTACTTAAGTACACATTACGGCTTGAGAGAGCCAAGCCATCACTTTCTCGTACTGTATCTACTCCAACTATCTCTACATTCATAAAAAAGTGTTTTACCATCAAAGAGATAAGGTTAAGTTGTTGGGCATCTTTTTTTCCAAAATAAGCACGAGTTGGATTGACAATGTTAAGAAGTTTATTGACCACTGTTAATACACCGCTAAAGTGTCCAGGGCGAGTTGCACCCTCTAGCACATAAGCTCTTATATCTGGTGCACACACTTTTACTTCATCATCTGTGTAGATATCATCAACTTGAGGGAAAAATAAAATATCTACACCTGCAAGTGAACATATTTTTTTATCTGCCTCATCGCGTCTTGGATACTTATCTAAATCTTCCCCTGCTAAAAATTGGGTAGGATTTACAAAGATAGAGACAACAACAAAATCGTTCCCTTCTTTTGCTTCTTTTATAAGTGATATATGCCCCTCATGTAAAGCTCCCATCGTTGGAACAAACCCAATACTTCCCTTAACACTTTGTAAAAACTCTTTTAACTCATAGGGATTAGAAATAATCTTCATTTTAAGCCTCATTTTTATATAATCGCAATTATACACTATTGGACTTATTTATGGATAATTACGAATACACAGAACTTTTAAAAAAGATACAAACCAAGATACAAAATATAGAGGGTGTTGTAGAGCCAAAAAAAATCTATGCAAAACTTAAAGAGATTGAAGATCTTGAAAACGACCAAGAGTTTTGGAACGATGCAAGTAATGCTGCAAAAATACAAAAAGAGAAAACACAACTTCAAAGAAAACTCAATAAGTATCTTGTAGCAAAAAATGCAGTAGAAGATGCTCAAGAGCTCTATGAGATGTCTAAAGAGGAGGAGGATGAAGAATCCCTTCAATCACTCTACGATGATGCTCCAGCACTTGAATCACAGATACGTGCTATGGAGATAGAGATGCTTCTAAGCGGTGAGAGTGATGCTAACAATGCCATCCTCTCTATCCATCCCGGTGCTGGTGGAACAGAGTCTCAAGACTGGGCAGAGATGCTACTTCGTATGTATAAACGCTGGGCAGAACGGCGTGGTTTTAAAGTGGAAGTGCTTGACTATCAAAACGGTGAAGAAGCGGGTATTAAAGATGCAACTATTATCATAAAAGGTGAAAATGCCTATGGGTATCTTAAAGTGGAAAACGGTATCCACCGACTTGTTCGTATAAGCCCCTTTGATTCCAATGCAAAACGCCATACATCATTCTCATCTGTAATGGTTTCTCCTGAGATTGATGACGATATTGATATTGTTATAGAAGATAAAGATATACGCATAGACACCTACCGTGCAAGTGGTGCTGGAGGACAGCATGTTAACAAAACAGAATCCGCTATCCGTCTTACACACATAGAAACAGGTGTAGTAGTGCAGTGTCAAAATGATAGAAGCCAGCATAAAAATAAAGCTACTGCTATGAAAATGTTAAAGTCTCGCCTGTATGAGCTAGAACTTGAAGAGCAAAAAGCAAAAGAAGCTGGTATTGCTAAAAGTGAGATAGGTTGGGGACATCAAATACGCTCTTATGTCATGCAACCTTATCAACAGGTCAAAGACACCCGCTCTAATGAGGCTTACTCAAATGTAAGTGCAATACTTGATGGTGATATAGACAAGATGGTAGAGGGTGTTCTTATCTCACAAAATAAGCAATAGCCTCCCTACTCTTTTGGCTTAACAAAACTATAGACAAAAAAACCTAGACCAAGTAGCATTACTAAGATGCTTAAATATTGCATCTGCTTCTCTCTTTTAGATTCAAAGGCTTTTAAAAATGGGGATTTTTTTGGCTGTGCAGATTTTGAACTTGATGAGACACCTGTAACTTGTGCTTCCATTCTTGCAACATTCGCAGCTGCCCTCTCATTCTCACTTACTCCTTTTTTCGGAGTACTCCAAAAATGTATAACAAAGGCAAGTAAAACAATAAATCCCCCAACACTTCGCAATAAAATTATTTGATATTTTTTTAAAAAATCCACTATTACTCTTTTCTATGCTTATTCTTAGAAGAATTATGTCAAAATCCAAATATGAACTTACTTAAAGAATTTTCACTTCAAGACAAATGCTCATACTTAGCTGATATGACACAATCAACTCACTATAAGATTGTAGATAACTGCACAAAACAAGAGTGTCAAGATCTTATAGAAAGAGGTTTCAGACGTTTTGGAAAAATGTTTTTCAGACCAGTTTGTCCTACATGTACAGCTTGTGAAAGTATCAAGATAGATGTAGAAAATTACCATTTTAGTAAATCTGCAAGACGCATATTAAAAAAATCTAAAGATATTCAGATTTATATGCAAAAACCTTCACTGACACAGGAGCATCTACAGGTCTTTGAAAAGTATCACAGATATATGCATAAAAAAAAGGGGTGGGACTATAACCACACAACACCTGAGCATTATTTTCAATCTTTTGTTGACGGAGCCCATGAGTTTGGCTATGAAGTACTTTATTTTTTCAATGAGAGACTTATAGGGGTTGATCTAATCGATATACTCGATGATGGTGTATCTTCTATATATTTTTATTATGATCCTGAATTTTCACACTACTCTTTAGGAAAACTCTCACTCTATCAACAGATACAATATGCAAAACAAAGCAAGAAAAGATGGATCTATCTTGGATATTATGTAGAGGAGTGTCCCTCATTGGCTTATAAAGCAGAGTATAAACCTTTTCTTACATTAGAGGGGCGTCCCCAATTAGAAGAAGAGTATAACTGGACTAATTAAAAAGCTCTTTTTTTTGCTCTGCCCGTATCTCTTTTTTTTTCTTTGTTACCTCTGCATCCAATTTTTTTTCTAACTCCTCTTGCTTCTTTTTATCATTAGCACGAATGCGTTTAATTTTTTCAGCTTCAAGTTGCTTTTTTGTTTTATAGTATCTTCTTTGCTTCTCGCGTTTTGCTCTGAGTTTTGCATCTTCATCTAAATAAGACTGTATAACTCCACTAGCATTGATTTCCTCTTGATGTTCAAAATAGTAATCAATAATTTTGTCTTTATTTCTTTGCGTATCAATAAGACCAGTATTTATAATTTTTTCAAAAGTTTTACTATCTTGATCTCTTAGAGATTTTTTGAAACTTTTTCTTGCTAAAAAGACAAAGTAATCATTCTTTTTTGAGAATTCTCTTAATTTATTTAAGTACTCTTTTTTATCTATAGTTGCATCCCCTTCTTCAATTCTAAAACCTTCTTTTTTAAGTTTTGACAGATCTCTCATATATCTATTGATCTCTGAATTATAAGAGGAAAATGTATCAATCTCCTTGAGTTTTTCAATCTCATCTAGATTATTGTAGAGTACATCACCTAAAGCTGCATATACCCTAGGGGTTTTTTGTAAAGTTGCATCTTGTGCAAGAAGAAATGTGCTTAAAATTGTTATGATAAGGAAAAGTTTTTTCATTTTATATACCTATTTATAAATATTGTAATACTAAATCGGATTATATCGAAAAATTGTGAGGGAATAGTAAAGAGACACTCCTATAAAAGGAGTATCTCGAGGAGTAAGAGTTAAGACTAACCGTTACGTTTTTTGATAATCTCTTCAGATACATTTTTAGGAACTTCTTCATAATGATCAAATTCCATAGCATATGTAGCACGACCTTGAGTTGCAGAACGAAGGTCAGTTGAGTAACCAAACATCTCAGCAAGTGGAACAAATGCATCAACAATTTTGTTACCAGCAC
>CAZFGS010000012.1:0-24174 GCA_964518545.1 uncultured Sulfurimonas sp.
ATATATAAGAGTATGAAAATTATTATTTTCTTTGATCTCTTTGAATTCTATAATACCTTTAGAGAAATTATGAGCATATAGTGAGCATATTAAATTATAACCATAGAAGTATATCATTTAATTTACTGGTTTCTTATATTTATTTGGGTATAATCGCGAAAAATTTTCCCACTTTAAGGAAACCCTAATGCAAAAAATTAGAAACATTGCCGTTATCGCTCACGTTGACCACGGTAAAACTACACTGGTTGATGGATTACTAGAACAATCTGGTACTTTTGGTTCTCACGAACAACATGATGAACGTGCTATGGATAGCAACGATATCGAGAAAGAACGTGGTATTACGATTCTTTCAAAAAATACAGCTATTAGATATGGTGATCATAAGATTAACATTATCGATACTCCGGGACATGCTGACTTCGGTGGAGAAGTTGAACGTGTTCTTAAAATGGTCGATGGTGTTTTAGTACTTGTTGATGCTTATGAGGGTGTTATGCCTCAAACTAAGTTTGTTGTTAAAAAGATGCTTGCTCTTGGTAAAAAACCAATTGTTGTAATCAATAAAATTGACAAACCTTCTGCTGAGCCAGATCGTGTTGTTGATGAGATGTTTGACTTATTTGCTGATATGGGTGCAACTGATGATCAACAAGATTTCCCTGTTATTTATGCTGCTGCTCGTGATGGTATTGCGAAATTAGATATGGCAGAAGAAGGCGGTGACTTCAAATGTATTTTTGACACTATCCTAGAGTCTGTTCCAGAGCCAGAGGGTTCACCTGAGAATCCACTTCAAGCACAGGTTTTTACACTTGACTATGACAACTATGTTGGTAAAATTGGGATTAGCCGTATCTTTAATGGAACAGTAAAAAAAGGTGACAACATTATGCTTGCAAAAGCTGATGGTGAAATGGTTAAAGGTAAGATCTCTAAACTTATCGGTTTCCACGGTCTTAACCGTATGGAGATAGACGAGGCTGAAGCTGGTGATATCGTAGCATTTGCTGGTATGGAAACTGTTGATGTTGGTGATACAGTTGCTGATCCTATTAATCCTGTAGCACTTGATCCTATGCATGTTGAAGAGCCAACATTAACAGTTATTTTTGCTGTTAATGATTCTCCTTTAGCTGGTAAAGAGGGAAAACATGTAACAAGTAACAAACTTCGTGAACGTCTTGAGTTTGAGATGAATACAAATGTTGCAATGAAACTTGAAGTAGTTGGTGAGGGTAAATTTAAAGTATCAGGACGTGGCGAGCTTCAAATTACTGTTCTTGCTGAAAATATGCGTCGTGAAGATTTTGAGTTTAGTATCTCTAGACCAGAAGTTATCGTTAAAGAGATTGAAGGTGTTAAATGTGAACCATTTGAGCACTTAGTAATTGATGTTCCTGAAGATCTTTCCGGTTCTGTTATTGAACGTCTTGGTAAACGTAAGGCTGAGATGAAATCTATGCTTCCTATGGGTTCTGGTTTCCAACGTATTGAGTTTGAGATTCCTGCTCGTGCACTTATCGGTTTCCGTGGTCAGTTCTTAACAGACACAAAAGGTGAGGGTGTAATGAATCACTCTTTCTTAGAATTTCGTCCATTTAGTGGCGAAGTTGAGTCACGCTCATATGGTGCTCTTATCTCTATGACTGCAGGTTCAACTTTAGCATTTTCTCTCTTTGGTATCCAAGACCGTGGTGTTCTTTTTGTTGGTGTTCAAACTGAAGTATACGAAGGTATGATTATTGGTGAACATTCACGTACAAATGACCTTGTGGTAAATCCTATTAAAGGAAAAGCACAATCAAATGTACGTTCAAGTGGAGCTGATGAAGCGATTAAACTTGTACCGTTTAGAAATATGTCTTTAGAGCGCGCTTTAGAGTGGATTGAAGATGATGAATTACTTGAGGTAACTCCTAAGTCTATCCGTATTCGTAAAAAATTCTTAACAGAAAATGAGCGTAAACGTAACTCTCGTAAATAACCTACTTAGGTTATTTACTCTCTTCCAAACCCCTTCTTTCACTTCTTTATCACTTCTTTATAATATAATTCTCTTCAATCTTTATGGTAGGAGTATGTATTGGAAAAATTTAGTAGTAAACAATTACAATCAGAATTTGTTGCTATCTCAAAAAAAATAGATGCAGCTTCAACTAAGACAGAGGTCAATGCTATCTTACAAAACCTTGTTATCTCCTCTTTAGATGCCGAATTCTCCTCAATATGGTTCTATGATGAAAATCAATTTATACTTAAAAGAGAAAGAGAAGAAGGGGATGTAAGAGAGATTGATCTATCCCAAAAAAAAGGGATTATCTATAAATGTTTTATGACTCAAAAAAGCTCTCTATATAATTATTTAGCAAGCGATAAAGAGTATGTTGCTTCTCTTGATAATCCAGATGCTATAAAAATAAAATCAAAAATAATGCTTCCTTTAGTAGATAATGGCAACTTTATAGGGATAGTAACCGCATACAATTCTATCAATAAAAATAAAAAGTTTTATAAAGAAGATATAAAAATTTTAGAAGCCCTTTCTCCTTATCTTATAGATGCCATCTACAAGATGCATATTCCAGAAAAAAACAAAAAAGAAACAAAACAGATAGAATCACAAGCTATAGATAGTATACAAAAGATAGAAGATCTCTCTAAAAATAAAGATAACTCAGATGATATATTAACCTTTGTATCAAGTTTTGTACACGATATACGTACACCTGCAAACACCTTATATGGTTTTTTAGATCTACTAGAGGATCAAATTGAAGATAAAAGACTTAAAAATTATCTGAGCAATGCCAAAGAGAGTGCTGCTTTTATAAATGAGATGACAACATCAGTACTTGATCTGGTTTCAAATCATAAAGAGAGTGGACAAACTATCTTAGAAGAGGTAGACACAATAAAATTTTTCTCATCAATAGCAAAATCTTTCTCTTCAAATATGTACTCAAAAAATATAAGTTTTAATATCTACATTGACCCTTTACTTCCAAAAACAATAGAAGTAGACACCCTGAAGATGAAAAGAGTTGTTTTAAACCTTTTAGGTAATGCCTATAAGTTTACCCCGAACAATCAAACTATAGAATATGTAGTTCGTTACATACCATCTTCAAATAAATTAGCAATAAGTGTAGAAGATACAGGTATTGGTATAGCAAAATCAAAACAAAAAGATATATTTGAAGCCTTTAAGCAAGCAAGTGACACCACAGCACTTAACTATGGTGGTAGTGGTTTAGGACTTTTTATCTCTGCACAGTATGTTGAAAAAATGGGTGGAAAACTTCATCTTAGCAGTGTAGTGGATGAGGGGAGTAAGTTTAGTTTTGAACTTCCTCTCAAAGCTCTTGATATAGAGAGCAGTTTTAGTCTTGTACAAAACAAAACAATACCAGTAGCCATTGTAATGAATAAGGAAAATAGTTTTTCAGCAAACAATATAGCAAGATATATAGCCCATATGGGGATAGATAAAGAGTGTATTAAACCTTATAAAGATCTTGAAAGTGTTGATAGCTCTATAGAGCATATTATTGTTTTTCAAAATAAAATTGATTATGTTGAGTTACATAAGGCTACTAAGAGCCATAAAAAAGTGCTTATAGTAGAAGAGGAGATGTTTTCTGTAGATCAAGATGATTTATGTGAAACATGCGATGTTATCTCCAAGTATGAATATATAGCAGATAAATTATATGAATTTATCAATACTCAAAAAAAGCCAAGGGTTTTAGTAGCAGATGATGATGAGATTAGTGTATTGCTAATTCAAAATATCTTAGAAGATGAGTTTTGTGAAATCTTTGTTGCCAGAAATGGAAAAGAGGCTCTTGATTTGATTGTCCAATCACATAAGAACAATCTTCCTTTCTCTCTTGTTTATATCGATAATGAGATGCCTATAATGAATGGTATTGAGGTGATTAGAAAAGTAAGAGAGTATGAAGAAGATAACAATCTAGAAAAAATCTATGCAGTATCTACATCAGGTAATGCCATACATCATGATGTAGATAGAGATCTTTTTAATCTTGTTGTGGGTAAACCATTTAAAAAAGATGACATTAAAAAAGTTTTATATCATTAAAATATAAGGAGTAATAGATGACAAAACCAGAAGCAAACAATACAGAACATATAGTAAAAAATGTAGATTTAATCGTATCTAAATCAGATGAGAAGGGAAATATTACCTATGTAAACCCTGTCTTTATAAAAATATCGGGATACTCTCAAGCAAGTCTTTTAGAACAACCCCATGCCATTTTACGCCATCCTGATATGCCAAAAGTGATCTTTAAGTATCTTTGGGACAATATCAAAGAGGGTAAAGATGTGATAGCTTATGTAAAGAACCTTTGTGCAGATGGGGGTTATTACTGGGTGATTGCAACAGTAAAGATGGCAAAGAATCCTGATGGTTCTTTTAGAAACTATATGTCAACACGTAAATGCATAACAGAAAATGCAAAGGCAACAATAAGTGAACTTTATAAAAGTCTCTTAGAGCTTGAAACAACTGAGGGTGAGGAAGCTTCTCAAAAGGCATTTTATTCATTTTTAGATGACAACAATCTAAACAGTGTCGATCTATTTAATGCATATATGAAAAATTTAAACAAATAAGGAAAATAGTATGATAAATTTTGATGAAAAAATGAAAAAACTCTCAAGTGTAAATGGTTACTTAGGTTCAGCAGTACTAAACTATTCAGGGGAAACTCTTTATATAGATGAAGAAAATACAGGCACAGATATTGGTTATGCTTCGGCAATTTTTAATGATTCATTCCGTTCAATTAATGAGGCCTCTTTAGATATCGGTTTTAGTGATGTAGCATCTTTTGAAACAAAAACAAAAGATGGTCATGTGTTTTTAATGAGAAGTGCAAGTGCAAATATAGACGATAATCTCTCAAAAATAGATATCTTTTGTATCTTTAGAGATGATGGCAATATCGCATTAGCAAAGATGATTATTGAAAGATCTTCTAAAGTTATCTCTGAAGAATTAGCAAAAATCTAAATGAAAACGATCTATTTTATCCGTCATGCTAAAGCAAAATACTTCTCTCAAGGAGAGAGTGATTATGAGCGCTCTTTAAAAAAGAAAGGATATAAAGATATTCAGATGATAGGCTCTTATCTAAAATTAAGAGGTATCTCTCCTGATCTATTTTTATCTTCTTGTGCACTAAGAGCTCAAGAGAGTGCTTTAGAGTTAGCAAAAAGGATAGAATATGATGGGAAGATAGAGTATTTTCAAGAGCTCTATATCTCTTCAAATGACGAGGCTATAGAGATCCTTAAAGCACAAGATGATGCACTTAACACTCTTTTTGTTATGGGTCATAATCCATTTTTAAATGAACTTGTCAATATGCTCTCTAAAGAGCATATATCTAAAATTCCTACTATGGGTGTTGTAGCTGTGAACTTTGATGAGGATTGCTGGTCTGATATTGTCGAGAAGAAAGGTGATATAGACTTTTTTATCTTTCCAAAGCAGTTTAAGTACTATGTACCCCAGCAAATACGAGCTATCTTACCTCGCTAATTTTTTATCAATTTTTCTTTTTTTTATCTTATTTTGTAAATATTCTAGAAAATCTTTTGGATTGTTATACTTAGAAGCATAGTGCTCAAAACAAAGAGTAGATCTAAAAGAGATGATATCTTCTTGTGAATAGCGTAGAGGACTAAGTGCTATCTTATTCTCTAGAGCATGAAGATCTAGATCCTCTTGCAGACTTAGGAGGATGGCAAATGAGTCTCCAAATACCCTTGATATAAAGGTACCCTCTTTAAAAAAGTTTTGTAAAAGGGTGCTAAGGTGTTTTAAAAGCATATCACAGGCATGAGCTCCATATTCATCATTGAGTGAATGAAAGTTATCTATATCTAATAAACAAAGAGAAAAGCTTGTTTGTTCGTTTGCAAATTTACTCATCTCTTTGAGAAGATAACTTTTGTTTGGTAGATTAGTGAGTGTATCATGTTGTGCTGCATATTCAAGCTCTTTTTTAGCCTTGTGAATCTCTTGCATTAGTGTTTTTTTGTTGATCTCTTTAAGTGCATCTGTGTATTGGTTTATCTGTTTAGAGTGTTGTTGCATACTTAGCATATATGCTTGTGGTATTTCATACAAAAGTGTAATCTCAATATCATAGTATAATCCATCACGAAGCAGCATAGGGATCTCTATGGATTCATCTTTTTGAAGTGATAGAATACTCTCTTCCATCCCAACTGTTTCATAAAAATACTCACGAAGATCTGTGTTTGTTTGTACAGGTGAATAGTTTGTTTGTTTTATTATAAAGGATTTGTCAAATAGGATGTAGGGGGTAGTGTTAGGCATTTATATAAGTGACTCTGTAATAGCTTTGTTGAGTTGCAGAAAGAGGGATTCTACTTGTGTTCCCTCTTTTGCAGATGTTTTTTCTATGGCAACAATATTTTTAGAAAGCTCAAAAAGCTCTTTAACCTGCTCCTCATTAAAATCATGGGGGCAATCACTTTTGTTCAGTGCGATACAAACAGGTGCATCTTGAATCACTTCATTGCACAGAGCAAGATGGTTTTGTAACTCTTGTATGCTTGATTCTCTTAGTAGATCTGCAACAAGTATAAACCCCTTTGCTCCAAGAAGATACTGTTTAAAGATAGGTTTGTATTCTGTATGTCCCTCTATATCCCAGATCATAATGGTGGCGTTTTGAAGAGTTTTTTTAGAGATGCTTACCCCTATGGTACTCAGATAATCTTCACTAAAAGAGTTTTCAACAAAACGGCGTATAAGACTTGTTTTTCCCACCCCAAAATTTCCTACAAGTACTATTTTATAACTGAGCATTATATTTGACTTTGTTGAAAGGAGATGTGAATACATCTCGATTTATCAGGATTGGTTGCATCCATACCAGGATAATAAGAATCAAAAACTTCACTTTTGATTGGGTTTGTGATCTCTCCATGCTCTTGTAAAAACTTTTCAACTTGTTTCACTCTTTTCGTACCTAGATATCTATTGTGTTCAATAGAGCCAACCTTGTCTGAATAGGCTTTTAGAACAAGAGTGTCTGTATTTTTAGTATTGTGTAGTTTGTTGATGATGGCAATAAGCTTATTTTGCGATATAAGATCTAAACGACTAGAGTTCTTTTGAAAATAGATACATTTATCTATTGTTAGTGGTATAACTTTAATCTTATCTTCTATCTTTTGAATACCTTTTATTTTACCTAATTCTGCAAGTATCTCTTTTTTTAGCTCTTTATTTGTTATGGAGCCCTCTATCTTTAAGGTGCTCAAATCGAAAGTATAGGAGAGATGTATACCTTTATCTATCTGAAGCCCTTTTAGGTAGTAAGAGATAAGTGCACTTATCTGCATAGGATCACGAAGCGTTGGAACTACAGTTATATCATTTTTTATGGACTCTAAACCTTTGATATTTTGTAATGTTTTTGCTGTAAGATTTTTATAGTACACATAAGGTACATTTCCAGAGAGTGTAAGCTCTTTATCTTTGACTTTCGTATCTATCTTGTAAAGAAGCAGTTGTGGTGTATGTGAAAGTTTATTGTTCACTTCATCTTGGAGTTGTGTATCAAGGTAGTTTGTATACAAGCTGTAGAAAAACCACACTACAAGTAAGAGGGGTAAGAGAATCAGTAAAGGATGTATCTTTTTCTTCTCTTCGTGTAGTTGTGTTTCTTCTAAAAGTAGGGTCTGCAAAAGATCTTTAATATCATCAAGTGGAATATTTTGTATATCTCCATCAAAGGTTTGAATAGCATCACCATAACGGCTGACAAGTGTTGCAAAAACCTCACTGATGGTCTCGTATGTTTTTGCATAAGCAGCCCCTTCAACAATGATAGCAAGATAACTACTTCCACTCGCTTCTATGATGATTTTATTGCCACCGTATTCAATCTCACCAAGTTCTTGGTAGTTGTCGTCTTTTGTTATCCAGTCATTGACAAAGCTACGAATAGCAGTCATCATGGAGGCAAGCATATCTGGGTCATTGAGTCCATGAGAACCTCTTTCCACTTTTGCAAGGAGTATTCCACTCTCTTTATGGATAAGTAACACACTTTGAATCTGTGCAGAGCTGTTTTCTTGAAGGAGAAGTTCTGTTTCGCTTACACCTTTCATTTTTGCTTTTATTTTGCGTTTAATAGTTTTTGTTGAGAGGCCATTTTGAATTTGTGTATTTATCTTTTGGAGCATCTCCTCAAGGCTTTTGGTAACAAACTTACTTATCATATTACCCATAACAGGATAGAGTGCATCGATAATATCATCTTTTTGAGAGCGTATCTGCTCTTTAATAGCCACACCTATAAGTGGAGCTATTTGAGTGGCAAGTTTTTCTTGAGAGTTTTCAAAGTTTTTATCGATGAGCTTATTGACTATGGGCTCTAATGCTTCCTCTAGTGCTTGGCTTTCATCGATACTTTTATTGTTTGTTACCATTTAAGTAGTTATTTTTTTTCTTGTGCTAGTGCTAGTTGTTGGTTTATTTGAGTTCCCTTCATTGTCATAGCTGCTTCCATGAAGATTTCGGCTGCATCATCACGAGAGAGTTTCACACCATTCATCTCAGCCATCTTTTCGTTGAGTGTATGGATCATCTCATCTTTAAGTGCATCCATATCTGAACGAAGTGCTGCATGACCATCGATCTGTTGTTTATGAAGTTGCTCACGTTTTGTATTGAGTTCCTCTTCCATGATGTCCATACTACCTTGAAGGCGTTTCTCTTGCTTGAGGGCACTATCACGTACATCAGCAAACTCATTTTGTTGCTGTGTAAGCATATTTTTCATTTTTCTTGAGAGTGCATCAAGTTCTGAGTCGATACGAGTATTGAAATCATTTTGTGTTTGTTCAATCTTCTTTCTCATCTCATCATGCATAGACTTTATAGAAGTATCTAACTGCTCAAATCTCTCTTTTAATTCACGTGATTGTGAACCAAAGAGTATCTCTCTTATTTGGTCAACATTTCCAAGTTGTGAAATATCTTCGTTTGTTTTGTTTTCTTTTGACATATATATCTCCAGTATTGCTACATACAATAGCTCAATAAATTTTTCTATTATATAGTAAAATAAATATACATTAGATATAATATTTTTTATTCATTACAAATGGGATATCAAATGGGTAGTTTAGACACAAAAACAAAAGAATTATTTTTATCTATAGCACATCAGTGGAGACAACCTCTCTCGGGGATAAACTCTGTTGTTGGTGCTATTGATAACAGACTTTACGAATTACAACTAGATGATAAAGTCTTACATCAACATCTCTTAGAGATAGAGAAGTTGACAAAATATATGTCTGATACTATTGAAGACTTTAAGATAGACTATGTTGAAGCTACACAAGAGAAAGATTTGTTATTGAGTAAGTTGTTTACTCAGGCACTTGAACTTGTAGCACAAAGTTTTCAAGAGAGTGCCATAGAGTTAGAGCTTAATCTCGATGTGAAAAGTTATTTCTTCGGTGATGCTAAACTTTTAAAACAGATACTGCTTATCTTTTTAAATAATGCAAAAGATGCTTTGATAGAACGTAATATATACAAACCAAAGCTTCTTGTAAATATTTGTGAAGATACAAACTCTTTTTTCATCCATATCTGCGATAATGCAGGAGGTATTCCTAAAAGTATGAGAGAAAAAATATTTGAAAAAAACTTTACAACAAAGCATAATTCAGAGGGAACAGGTTTAGGTCTTTTTATGTGTAAAGAGCATATAGAAAAAACTTTTAGGGGTTCACTCAATGTAAACAATAGAGCAGATGGTGTCTGTTTTGATATAATACTTCCAAAGGAATAGATAGATATGCAAACAACAAAACTAGACTACACTCTTTTGTATCTAGAAGATGAAGAGATAGTAAGAAAAAATTATGTGAACTATTTAGGTCGATATTTTGAGACAATCTATGAGGCCTCTAGTGCAGAAGAGGCTTCAAAAATTTACAAAGAGCATAAGATCGATATTATGATTATAGATATCAATCTTCCTCAAAAAGATGGTGTTACTTTCCTTAAAGAGATTCGGGAGTTTGATCATAATATCAAAGCAATTATGCTGACTGCCAAATCAGATATAGAAACACTGCTCAAAGCTACAGAGCTTAAATTGACAAAGTATTTAGTAAAACCCATCTCCAGAGATGAGTTAAAATCAGCCTTGGATATAGCTATTGAAGAGATTGTAAACTACACAATACAAGCAAATAAAATCATTCGTATTTCAGAAACTTGCCATTGGGACTGCGATAGAGAGCAACTGCACTACAAGGACAAAGATATAGAGTTGACAAAAAAAGAGAGAGATCTATTAAGTTATCTATTTTCTGATCCTCAAAGGGTATTTAGCAGTGAAGATATTATTTTTGAACTTTGGTACGATTATGACAATCAAAAGATATCATCCCTTAAAACCTTAGTGAAAACACTACGAAGAAAGATTCCAGAAGGGATGATTAAGAATGTGTTTGGGATTGGTTATAAAGTAGAGATCTAAAATACTCCACCACACGCCTCTCAAGCCAGTAATGTGGTTTGAGTAAACTTCCCTCCACAAAACCTACATGACCACCATTTTTTTGTATATCGAGTGTCACATAGTCTGAGACCTCCTCTTGTGAAGGGATTACAGAGGGGGACATAAAAGGGTCATCTTTAGCATGGACGATAAGAGTAGGTGTTTGTATCTTGCTTAAAAATTGCCTTGAGCTGCATTTTGTATAGTACTCTTGTGCGGACTTAAAACCATGTATGGGAGCGGTGTAAGCTTCATCAAACTCCCAAAATGTTTTTATGTTGTGTATCTGTTCACGTTGAAGTCCTATAAGGGCTTCCATATCATGTAAATCATATTTGGCATCAAGTGCTTTGTTGAGCTCTTTGACAAGTCTGTACTGGTAGTATTTTGAGATCCCTTGATCTATCTCATTGGCACAGATATCTAACTGCATCGGTGCTGAGATAGCAACTGCTCCATCTATAAGATTGTTCTCTTGGAGTTCCCCTAAGAGTTTGAGTAGCATATTGGCACCCAAAGAGAATCCCATACAAAATATTTTAGAGTAATCTGTCGTTTTATGAAGATGACTGAGAAACTCTTTAGCATCTTCAGTCTCTCCACTATGATAAGATCGTGGTAGTAGATTTGCTAGCTCAGCACATCCACGAAAATGCATTATGACTGCATCAAACCCTGCATCATTGAGTGCTTGAATATTGCCTAAAATATAAGGAGATTTATAGTTTCCAGCCAAACCATGAAACAAAACAACAAGAGTGTTTTCTTGCTTGGAATTTTTTGTCTTATGCCAGTAGCTTTCTAGAAAATCTCCATCACTAAGGGAAAACTTTTCAATTGTAAAATCAAGAATTTTCTTTTTTGCAAAGAGTGTGGAGTAGATAGTTTGGAGATGTTTGTTTGCAAGACCGAAGGCAGGCTTAAAGGGGGCTATTATACATCCTTATCGTGTAAAATTTTATCAAGAATTTGAAAAACATCTTCACTTCCGTTCTCCATCTCCTCAAAGGCCTGAAGTAAAAGATTGGCATCGGTGTTATTTTCTTTGATAAGATCAAAAACCTTATGAGTCCCATTGTGCACTGTTGCATGAGGTTTTTCTAAAGCATTGTAGTGTTGAGTTGTAGAGAAGTTTTCTGAGCCATCACCCTCATAGTACCATTTCCCCAAGCGGCAGTTATGATGATCTACAAAGTTAAATTGTTCCTTTTTGGTATAGGCGGAGTAGTAGGAATTCACTTTCCATAAAATATGGTCTAGCTTGGCTAAAGACATAAAGACCCTGTCATTTGAAAATCCCATAGTATTGAAAGATTGAGTGAGACCTTCGTGATTTTTTTCTATGCAACTATTGAGTTCGTTGATAAGTGCATTGGATGCATCAACATTGGTTTGTATACCTGAAAACTGTTCTGCCATTGAATCAACATCTTGTTTCATTGATTGTAAAGAGATATTGATCTCACTTACTGCTTTATCTGTTCTATCTGCAAGTTTGCGCACTTCATCTGCAACAACAGCAAAACCACGACCATGCTCTCCTGCACGTGCTGCTTCAATGGCAGCATTAAGTGCTAAAAGGTTTGTTTGGTCAGATATATCTTTGATAAGTGTCAAGATAGAGGTGATGTCGTCAGTACGAGAAGAGAGCCCTTGTACGGTATCTATAGATGTGTCTGAGAGTTGATTAAGTTCATCTAGTACATGGGAGATTTTCTGTGTCCTGTTGCCTATATCGGTAAGGCTGTCAACAAGATTACTTGTTTTTTGAAGACTCTCTTTAGAGTTTGAAACAGATTCTGCCATATTACCTTGAATATCGACAATATTGGACTTCAGGTGTTGTGATTGTAAAAGTACCAGTTTGTCGGTTATAGATTGATTATTGTCATTTTGTGATTTTTCAAGTTTATTTTGAAGTGTATCGAGTTGAAGTTTGAGCTCTTCGTTTTGCATTAATGTTTTTTCATACTTTTGTTTTAATTCTTCATGTATCTTTAAATCAACACTCTCTTTTGTAAAAAATCCCATAATTTAGACCTCTTTATAGCTATAATATATATGAACTAGTCTATCTAATCTAAAATAAGATAATACTGAAAAAGATTTAAGAATTTTTGTTTCTTTGGGATAATATTTTTTTAATAAGGAGATGGCTATAATCATACACTAAGTTATAAGCTGAGGGTGAAAGAATGAACAGAAAACAGATATATAATCCAGACTCAATAGAAAATGTCAATGACAGAAAAATTTTTGGTGGAGATCCAACCGGAATTTTTGAACTTAATAATATTAAATACCAATGGGCATACAATCTTTGGGAGATGATGTTAAACAACACATGGTTCCCAAAAGAGGTAGATATGACTCGTGATGTGAATGATTATAAAAATCTCACAGAGGCAGAAAAAACAGCATACGATAAGGCACTTTCACAGCTTATTTTTATGGATTCACTCCAAACAAACAACCTTATCGACAATGTCAATCCTTATGTTACATCTCCTGAGGTCAATTTGATTTTAGTACGTCAATCTTTTGAAGAGGCACTCCATTCTCAGTCTTATGCGGTTATGGTTGATTCTATCTCAACAAACTCTGCAGAGATTTATGATCTTTGGCGTCGGGATATGATGCTTAAAGGGAAAAATGATGCGATAGCTAGAGTCTACCAAGAGCTTGCAAAAAATCCGACAGAGACAAACTTTGTGAAGGCTTGTTTTGCAAACCAGATTTTAGAGGGGATCTATTTTTACAGTGGTTTTACTTATATCTATACACTCGCACGCTCTGGAAAAATGTTGGGGAGTGCTCAGATGATCCGTTTTATTCAACGTGATGAAGTGACACACCTTGTACTTTTTCAAAATCTTATCAATACTCTTCGTAAAGAGAGAGCAGATCTTTTTACAGATGAGCTTAAAGCGGATGTTATTGAGATGTTTAAAGAGGCTGTAAAACTTGAAACAGACTGGGGTAAATATATCACACAAGGGCAGATACTAGGACTTACGGATGATATCGTAGAGCAGTATATCCAATATCTTGCAGATGATAGACTTACGTCAGTTGGTTTTGAGAAACTTTACAATGTGAGTAATCCAATTAAATGGGTAGATGATTTTGCTAAATTTAATGACCAAAAAACAAACTTTTTTGAAGGTACTGTAACAAACTACTCAAAAGGTTCTTTATCTTTTGATGATGACTTCTAAAAAGCACTATAAACTCGCTTCACTCCTTTTTGAAACAGGGAGTGATTATGAGAAAAACCTCCAAACACTACTAACACTCATAAAACAAACAACACCTAACACACTGATTGTTGCTCCTGAGGTTTGTTTGACCTCTTATGATTACGATAACTTTGAGAGTGTTATAGCCTTCGCTTCAAAAGCGATAGAGGAGATTAAAAAAGTTTCCTATGATAAGATCATAGTACTAACAATGATAGAAGAACGCGATGGGAAAGTTTTTAACTTTGCAAAAGTATTTCACAATGGTGCAGTGGTGTATGAGCGAGCTAAAGCGAGACTTTTTCGTTTTGGTGATGAGCATAAGTATCTTGATGAAGGAAGTGATGAGGCATTTGAGATTATAAATGTTGATGGGATTAAATTGGCACTCTTTATATGTTTTGAGCTGCGTTTTAAAGAGCTATGGCATAAAAGCGAGGGTGCAGATGTGATCTGTGTTAGTGCTTGGTGGGGTGCAAGTCGCAGAGAACACTTTCGTGCACTTACACAATCTTTGGCTATCATCAATCAATGCTATGTCGTAGCAAGTGATGCTCAAAATGAAGAGTGTACAGCGATGAGTGGAGTGATTACTCCCATGGGTGAAGAGCATAGAAATGGGAATAAGCCTTGCTTAGAGATACAATATATAAGAAAAGATATCGATCTTATGAGACGATATATGGATGTAGGGATACAATAGTTTGGACAGAATAACAGCTACAAAAACAGCAAGAATGGCGGATGAGATAGAGAAAAAGTTTGCTCTCTCTCAAGAGGTAAAAGAGGCGATAGCCAAGACAAACAGAGAGGCTTTTGTCCCCACTGGTTTTAGACACAATGCCTACAAGCTTGATGCTTTACCTATAGGGGAGGCTCAGTACATAAGCTCACCATTAACAGTTGCGAAGATGACAGAGTATCTTTTTCCTCGTGGAGCAGACAGAGTTTTAGAGGTTGGCTGTGGTAGTGGTTACCAAGCAGCGGTACTCTCTCAACTCTTTCGTGGCGTTTTTACTATAGAGCGTATAGAGCCTCTGATACTTGAGGCTAAGAAACGTTTTCGCTCTTTAAATATCAATAATGTTCACACAAGAACAGATGATGGACAAAATGGCTGGATAGCCTATGCCCCTTATGACAGAATCCTTTTCTCCGCTACAGCTAAAGAGGTACCAGCAAAGCTTTTCGAGCAGCTGAGTGAAGATGGTATCTTGGTAGCACCTATAGAAAAAAATGGGAAGCAGGTGATTACTCGCTTTATGAAACGCGATGGAAAGATAGAGGAGGAGGAGCTTGAAGATTGCGACTTTGTTCCCATACTTGATGGGGTTCAAAAAGCCTAATGAAGCTCTTTGAGTAGGTCGTTTTTGTTTTTAAAGCCAAGCATTGTTTTTTTCGGCTTAAGTGTTTTATAGTCTAAGATATAAACAACAGGTACTATAGGCTTATAAAGCTCTTTTGGAAACTCTCTTTTTTCACGATTAAGAAGTAAAGGCACATAGTTTTTATGGATAAAATCATTGACCTCTTTATCTTGTAGTGTTTGTTTCTCAAGTTTTCTACACCAAGGACAGTAGTTTGTCACCATCACAAAAAGTATATCTTTTTTCTGTTTTTTTGCTTGTACTACAGCATCTCTGAAATCTGTTTCATATGCCATCTCTACACTAAAGTTTTTATGAGAAATGACTTTGTTGTCCTCTTGGTATTGGCTCTCAAACATATCAAGAAGATACTCAACACTCTCAACAATACTATCTTCAAAAAAATCCATATCAGGCTCATAGATATCGCCAACCTCGTAAGTAACAGCAAAAACTTCCATACCATCACGGCGTTTTACTTGTTCACCCATGATGAGTGTTGTTTTTAAAACAAGGTGTTTACTGCTGCCAACAGGTGCTCTGCTTATAAGTATGGCAAAGGCACGTGGATCATACCCCTTTGTTTCTATGCCAAGCGCAGAGAGTCTCTTAAGGAGTATCTCTTGTATCTGTTTTTTAAGTTTTTGATCTACATTACCTGTGTTTATCTCCACTACAGGGTAAACTTTTTTGATACCACTTAAGATAAAAGGGGTACCAATACCAGCGAGTAAACTATTTGCAATAAATACACTTAGAAGAAGTGAGATTAGTAGTTTCATTCTAACTCTTTTTTTAAATATTGTTGATTATAACGGATACTAAGTTTACACAAGGTAAAATAATACAATTAAACTTAGGAAGTAATGATGGAAGAGATGTATGGTATTAAGTATACAAGACCAGAAGTGGTTTTACTTCAAGATACAGGGATAGGTGTAGCTGAAACTGCAGCACGAACTTGTTACGATTCTTTTACAAATAGTGAAAATAAAGTTGTTCAAGAGATTGAAAAAACAATGCCCAGTGGAGAGATGCTTAAAGAACTTAATGGTATAGATGAGTCTGAACTATTAGATGATTTGGCTTGGACATACTTCCATCACTCTATTTTAGAGCATGCAAACCTAAGTTTTTTAGTGCGTGGAACCTCTCGTGGCGTTTTACAAGAGCATGCTCGTCATCGTATTCAGGCGATATCTGTAAGAAGTACACGTTATACTATGAGTGGTATCATCAATGCCTTCGTTGCTTCGAAGCACGGTGGAGATAAAGAGTTCTTTATCGACAAAGTGATGGAGTTTGACATGTTTGTTACTTGTGATGAAGCATATAACCGTTTAGAGATAGGGGCAATGTACGATAAGTTGGACTTTCAGTCTGGGCTTGTAGAAGATTTTCATGCTTTATCTGTTGCAAAAAGTTCACTCCCTTTTATAGAAGAACATGAAGGGGATGCTGAGGCACTTTATGCCGCTTTACAGCTTGGAAAGAAAAAGCGTAATGTTGGAGATGCTTTTAAGCACATCATCACTGATAATGTCAAAGTAGATATGGTGGTGACTTTTAATCTGAGAAGTTTAAAAAATTACTTTACATTGCGTGATAGTGGAGCGGCATTTTTTCAAATCCGTTGGCTTGCTCAAGAGATGATGCAGGTAACACCACAAAAATATCTCGATCTTATAATAAAGAAGAAATAATGATAAAAACAACAATACTAATGGCCCTTTTACTAAGCGGATGTGCTAACTTCAGTGTTAATGGAACGATGTGTGATGAGATTGCACAAGACCCAAATGCTGTAGTACCAGCAGAGTGTAAAGCATACAATGAAGCCAAAGCTAAAAAAGCTTTTGACAAAGTTGTTGAAGAGAAAAAAGTTTCAGATAAAGATATTGAATTTCACCAAGAAGATTAATAGACTTCTTGGGGAGATGCGATATAATTTCAAAAATATATAAAGGATAATAAATGGCAAGAAGTGAAGTATGTGAATTATGTGGATCTAGCGAAGATGTAAGTGTTTTGGAGTTACCTATAAGTGATGGTAGTGAAGAGCAGAGCGTTTATGTTTGTGCTAATTGTAAAGGGCAAATAGAGAGTAGTGATCTTGATGAGACACATTTTAACTGTCTTAATGATGCAATGTGGTCAGAGGTTCCAGCTGTAAAAGTACTTTCATATATACTATGGAGCAAACTTGGTCGTCAAGATATGATAGAGATGATGTATCTTGAAGAGGATGAACTTAAGCTTGCTGAACAAGCAGTCAATGCCGAAGCAAACAAGGTAGTCTTTCGTGATGCAAACGGTGTAGAGCTTCATGCCGGAGATAGCATCGTAATACTCAAAGATTTAGATGTAAAAGGTGCTGGTTTTACTGCAAAACGCGGTACAACAGTAACTCGTATAGCTTTACCAAATGATATGGATGATCATGTTGAGGGTCGTGTAAACGGTACGAAGATCTACTTAAAAACAGAGTTTATTAAAAAAGCCTAATGCAGCCACAAGAGAGATTTTACAAGATAGATAAGGATTTTCGTAATCCTTATGCACGTGACAGAGACAGAATCATTCACTCAGGATCTTTTAGAAAACTTGAGTACAAAACACAGGTTTTTCTAAACCATGAGGGTGATTTCTTTCGCACACGTCTAACTCACTCTATAGAGGTCTCTCAGATAGCCCGTTCTATCACCTCGACTTTAGGTCTTAATGAATCTCTTGCAGAAGCGATTGCACTTGCACATGATCTAGGCCATACCCCTTTTGGTCATGTAGGTGGTGACACTTTGGATGAGTGTTTAAAAGCAGATGGTTTTTCTAATGGATTTGAGCATAATTTTCAAAGTTTTCGTGTTGTTTCCAAACTTGAAAAACGCTACAAAAATTTTGATGGGCTTAATCTTACCTTTGCAACCCTAGAGGGGATTTTAAAACACTCTTACCCCTACCATAAATCTTTTTTACCTGAGAGCATTCATCAACAGTTCAATCTCGATAAACACCCATCTGTAGAAGCGATGATAGTAGATCGTGCAGACGAGATAGCTTATATGAGTCATGATATTGATGATGGTATTAACTCTGGCATTATTAGTTTTGAAGATCTTAAGACAAGCGAATTAGCAGTAGAGATTTTAGAAAAAGTTGCTGCTGAAGGTGTTGGTGAAGAGAATGATGAGATGTTTCGTTACCGTTTTAGTTCTCACCTTATCAATCATCTCGTTTACTCACTACTTGAGTATTCACAAGAGAAGATAGCAGATGAAAAGATAGAGATGCCTGTAGGTTTTGACAAGTCTTTAGAAACAAAGATTAAAAAACTCAAAAAGCTCCTCCATCAAAAGATGTACCAACATAAAAATATTGTTCGTAAGATGTATGCTGGAAAACAAGCGATTAAAGGACTCTATAGTGGTTTAATGGAGGAAGAGAAGATGCTTCCTGCCTTTTATTATGAGCAACTCTTAAAACGCAATAAACATAGAGTAATTGCTGATTATATCGCAAGTATGAGTGATAGATATGCACTTAATTTTTATAATGAAATGTATGGAAAACTTTAGATGAGATACTTTATATTGTTGTGCTTCTTGGTAAGTTTAGGTTTTGCACAAGATGAAAGTGTACCTACTAAGCCTATGTTATTGGAAGATACCTCTGGATTGAGTGAAGAGCAGCTCCGTGAAAAAGCAAAAACAGTTGATGAGAGTATTGCACAAGATAAAAAAGTATCTTCTGCTAATTTACAAGAACCTTGGGAGCAACTCTCCCCTACACCCCAAAAATACGACTGGATACAAACAAAGTCCGGAGAATGGTTTAAGGGTGAGATAAAGGCTATGTATGATGATAAACTTGAGTTTGACAGTGATGAGATAGGCTTATATACTTTCAAATTTAAAGATATTCAACAGATTAAAAGTTATCATGTTATTGATGTTAATATAGAAGGTGTTGCGAATATACCAGGAATTATCCGTTATAAAGATAAAAAAATCCACATCGTTCAGGGTGATAATACCTACACTTTTGATAAAGATCAGATAGTCTCTTTAGCCTTGTCTGGAAATAAAGAGAGACAGTACTGGTCAGGGAAGATTACAATCAATTTAGATCTAAGAGCTGGAAATAAAAAGCAATTTGATTACAATGTAAAAGCAAATCTTAATCGTAGAACTGCAACCACAAGACTACGCTTAGATTATCTTGGAAGAATCTCTAGCAACAATGGGGAAGAGACAGCAAATGATCACCGTATCAATGAAAAATACGATGTTTATGTAAGTCGTTATTTTTTCTGGACACCAGTGTTTAGCGAGTATTATCAAGACAAGTTTCAAAATATTCAAAACCAGTATACCCTTGGAGCTGGTCTTGGATATACCGTAATAGATACTCCGGAGTTAGAGTGGGATCTCTCAGGTGGTCCAGCGGTCATATATACTCGCTATATTACAGTCAATGTTGGAGAGAATGATGCTCCAACCTCTGTTTCGTTAGAGTTAAGTACCCGTTTAGAGTATGAACTCTCAAGGAAGACAGATATAAGCTATCAGTATAAGATGACCTTTACAGATAAAAAATCTGGACAATACAAACACCATATGGTTATAGCACTTGAAAATGAGCTTTTAAATTGGTTGGATTTTGATATAACAGGTATTTGGGATTATACACATATGCCGCAGATAACTTCAGATGGAATTGAGCCGTATAAGAACGATTATCAGTTACTGTTTGGTTTAGGGATTGAGTTTTAAATTTCTTATATTTTTCCCGACTTCGTTGTTTTCATTAAGATGATTTTTATTTAAATATGCTAACATTAAATTTATGATTAAATACAATAAATTAAAATTAAATCTAGTAAAAATACTTATTCTGACAATAATTACTACACCATTCTTTACAGGATGTGGAACATTGGGTTTACAGACAAATGTCAAAATGACAAAAAGTGTGTTTCTTAAACCAGAAAATGCACAAGATAGATCTATCTATATCTCTCTTAAAAGTATGACGGGCGACCATTTAGATATATTACCATTATTGAAAAAGAATCTACATACTAAAAATTATACTATCGTTGATAATGCGAAAGATGCACACTATGTACTTATGGTAAATATTCTCTTTGCAAATAATTTAAAAGAAGCATATGCTCTTAGAAATGGAGCAGCCCTTGGTGCGACCACAGGTATAATAGCAGCGGCTTCTGGGTCAAATACTGGTGATTCTATTTTAATTGGTGCTGCTGTTGCACTTGCTGGAGGTTTAGTAAGTAATGCATTGGAAGATGAAACTTATAGAGCTGTTGTTGATGTAGTTGTGGATGAAAAATCTAAATATGGAGATGGTAGCATTATGGGTCAAGACTACAAGGAACATAAAACGAGGATTTTAGCTGAAGCTGTACAAACAAACTTAAAACTTAATGAAGCATTACCAATTCTATCTAACAAAGTTGCTACACAACTTTCCAATATATTTTAAAAAGGAAAAAAATGTTAAAAAAAATCTCAATTTTTGGTGTTATTACAGCACTTTTTCTATTTAGTGGATGTGCATCCAAACCAGCTGTTTCTATCTATAATAATTACAATCCTCCAAGAGCTTTTATTAGGATTCATAATGGTGCAGGAGCACCATCGTGGTCACATAATGAATCAAAGGCATTTCGTAATGTACTAGAAGCAGCAGCAACTACAACTCTGAAACAAGGTTATAAATATTTTGCAATACTAAAACCAGATATCATCTCTAACATAAAAGGCTCCCTTAGCAACACAGGAAAAGAACTAATTGAAAAATGTGATCCTAATGCAGCCCTTTTTATTAGTATCCCGGGAGCAGGAGGACTTCATAAGTGTGGCACAAACAACACACGTGCTTACCTAAGCATCGCTATGTATAACGAAGAGCAAAATGACTTTACAGTTATCGATGCACAAAAGTTAGTTGATTATTTAAAAGAAAATAATTTGTTTGATGATAACGGTATAGATATCAAAGAGACCGTAAAATAAACTATGTGAATCTATATCTTAGACTATAATCATTTCTGTAGTGCTTTTGATGAAGTCAGGAGCTGTACAGGAGGGATAGAGTTTTAAATTTAGAGGTTTTGTTATTAGTAGATAAACGCAGCCCCTAAGGGCTAACGCTTACAGGCGTGATTCGTAACGTCTCGTCATATAAAGACATTTAAGCATTTTCTTACGAGATGCAATTTTGAATTTCTTATATTTTCCCCGATTTCATTGTTTTTAATTATATATATTACCATTATTGAAAAAGAATCTACATACTAAAATTATACTATCGTTGACAATGCGAAAGATGCACACTATAATTTTTGATATACTTAGCAATACTTGGCATTCAATAAGGAGTTTTTATGTTCAGTAAATCACTAAAAGTTGTAGTAAGTCTCGTAGTTTTTTTCACTTTTTCTTCACTTTATGCAGCAGAACTCTCCAAGGAGAGGATTAACCAAGTACTTCAAGAAGCTTATGTGAAGTACAAGGGTGATGTTGGTGGAAAAAATGCTGACTACATAAAAGCTCTTGCTATCGTCGATCCAAAAATATTTGGTATTACTTTAGTAGATAAAAATGGAAATATTTATGAGAGGGGAGATACTGCACAGCAGGTTTCTATTCAGTCTATCTCCAAGGTTTTTACGGCAGCACTTGTTATGAGTGAAAAAGGGTCTGCATTTATCCAAGAAAAGATAGGGGTAAATGCCACTGGTGCAGCGTTTAACTCTATTATCGCTATAGAGCAGCATGGTGGAAGTGCTTCAAATCCTTTTGTAAACGCAGGTGCGATTCAGAGTACATCATGGGTACAAGCAAAAGACTCCAAAGAGCGTTGGGTAAAGATATCTGCAAATATGTCTGCATTTGCAGGACGCAACCTAAAACTTAACGAAGCAGTGTATAAGTCTGAAGTCAACGACAACAAACGCAATCAAGCCATCGGTAAACTCTTAGATGCTTATGGTCGTATGGGAAGTGATCCTCTTGAGGCAACTACAGTTTACACAAAGCAATGCTCTATGAATGTCTCTTCCCATGATTTGGCAATCATGGCTGCAACTCTTGCAAATCATGGAAAAAACCCAGTGACACAGGAAAGAGTAATCGCAGCGAAATACACTCCAAAAATCATGGCAATTATGGCAACAGCAGGACTTTATGATAATGCTGGAGACTGGCTCTATGATACTGGTGCACCTGCTAAGAGTGGTGTTGGTGGCGGGATTATCGCTGTTATCCCTGGCGAGTTTGGTATAGCTGTAGTCTCTCCACCACTAGATACATACGGAAATAGTGTTCGTGCACAGCTAGCTATAAAGTACATCATAAAAGAGCTAGGATTGAATCCTCTAGCTCAGTAGAAGAGATAGCATGAAATATATAGTACACTCCTTATTTCTAGTAACTTTACTTGCTCCAGCACTCTCTGCAGAGACAGGCTTAGATGGATCCATCTCACAAGATCATACCCATGAAAATATTGTGAAAAAGTCACAAGGCATAGAGATAGTAGATGGCTGGGAATTCTCTGGTGATATCCGTGCCGGTTGGGTGCAATATGACTACAAAAACAAGCCACGAGGTATAGATGCAAGTGGTAATATCGTGCCAACTAACCTAGCTACAAATCAGGGTCACATAGACTCTCATGGTATCTACACAATGCCAAAGTTCTCTATCTCTAGCCCAAAAAATAGTAGAATACATGCTAAAGTCACTTTAGCTGGAGCAACTGACTTTGGCATCAATGATGAAAAGTATGAGAAAAGAAACTTTGTCTTTGATCCAAATGAGCGCAAGTCTTACATCATTCTCCAAGAGGCATATCTCTCTTATGAGGATAAAGAGCATAAGTTTGTAGTAGGTCGTGAAGAGTTAACAACCCCTATGATAGATGCTGATGACTGGTATATGCTTGCGAACAGTTTTGAGCTAGCCTACTATGTCAACAGCTCTTTAGAAAACATCGATATCACAGCAGGTTATTTTAGCACAATGGCTGGAGTGTGGGATAGTGGTGCCAATGGTACAGAGTTTCATAGTATGAGTCAAGCATCATTTATCGATAGTGCAGACAAGGCTGCTATAGGAGACAAGGGAGTCTATTTCGTTGCGTTTACTTACAATGACGACAAACACCATAATCTGCAAATCTGGAATTATTATGGTGAAGATATGTATAACACACTCTTTATGCAGTATGACTATACAAATAGTATTGGTGCATTTAACTATGATTTCGGTCTGCAGCTTATGAACTTTAAAGAGGTAGGTTACTTAGCTACTGATGCAGCGAGTACAAAAATAGACTATAGCCTCTATAGTGCTCGTTTTGATGGTGACTTTAGCAATGGCATAGACTTTGCAACAGGTGTGAGTAAGTACACAGATGGAGAGGGTCAAGGTGCAACTCTCGGTGCATTTGGTGGCTATCCGTATTTTGCAAACGGTATGATATTTCACTTTTTTGAAGCGGGTAGTTTACAAAATGCAGCCTCATATAAGGCACAATTAGGATATAACTTTGATAAGATAGGTATTGAGAATTTATGGATAGGGTATAGATATACTTACTTTGATTTAGACTCTCACTATTCGTTTAACAAGAATAATGAAGCACAAGCGACAATGGCTTTAAATGGTATAAGAGTTAGCTATGGTGCGAAGACAGGGGTATACTTTACAGGAACTTACGAACATGTAAACCTAGACAATGAGCCAAATACTTTCTCTCTACGTTTAATTGGTGGGTATAAGTTCTAGGGTTTATATTTTAGGAAAAGTTTTTGTTTTGAGATTTTTTAGAGGATAGAAATTTTGAGAAGTTGTTGTGCATAAACGCTAGTCCAAAAGGACTAAACGTTTACAGACGTGATTCGTAACGTCTCATCATATAGAGACGTTTAAGCATTTT
>CAZFGS010000013.1:0-22893 GCA_964518545.1 uncultured Sulfurimonas sp.
CTTTCAAATCATCATCAAGAACAGGAATATGGTAGATTTTTTTCCCTAAAGATTTCGCTAAGATATCCTCTTTTGTATCACGAAGATTACATACTGTAGGATTCTTTTGGATAATACTTTCTATAGGGGAGCTTAATTCCATCCCTTCAAGTAATCCACGACGAATATCACCATCCGTTAAAACGCCAACCAAGAAATTCTCTTGGTCTACAACCACAGCAATTTTCATTGCTCCATTATCTATGGCGAGGAGTGCTTCTCGTATACTTGAATCTGGATGGAGCTTTATTTTATCTATTGTTTTCATATCTACCACACATCGGTTAATTTTTATTATTATTAAACTATAAGCGAAGATTGTTCCATATTCTTCCAAGTGGGTATATATCTTGCTTTATGAGAACAATTCAAGACAAAGGCTTATGCATGCACCAAGAGAGCATAGAACAAAAAGCAATTCAAACATTTCAGGAAAATCTTTTATTTCTTCAAGCAACAGATATTCGCTTGTATAGAAAAATAGAGTCTCTTAACCTAGCGATTGAAAAGAATTACTACAAGGAGAGATATTCACTAGAATATAAAAATGAAGGTTATTTTGATGTCTTAGAGGTAGAGAGTGGAAAGTATCTCTATGGACAAAATTCAGATGACTATGCTACTACAGCGGCATCTTCTATTAATTTTAAAAAAGTTGACAACCTCTTTGAAACTTTTTACAATATAAATTTTCACGAAGATGCACTTACAGAATTAGAAAAAATCGATGTAATTACCTCAAGCTATACTGCTGTAGCATCTATTATAAACTACTCAAATAAGCATGCTCACAAGAGCAATACAACTATGAAAAAACTCTATAAATTTATTTTTATTGGATCTGGTCTTGGTACACATATTACTGCCATACACAATAAACTAAAATCCAATATTTATCTTGTTATAGAAGATGATTTAGAACTTTTTAGACTCTCTCTTTTTGTTACAAACTATAAAAACATCACAGCAGAAGGTGCTGAAATAATTTTCAGTGTCTTTGACGAGCCAAGTGAATTTAAAAACATGGTGCAATTATTTCTCAATAGACATTTTGTCTACAACCATTATATTAAATTTTTTCATATGCTACACCATTCCGACAAACGGCTTAAAGATATTCAAAATATTATTGTAACACAGACTTATCTTACATTCAACTATGCCGCATTGATGACAAGTTTATTAAGACCTTTAGAGTACTTGAAAAATGGCTATAAACTTCTCAATATTGAAACTTCTTATAAAGACACTCTCTTAGCACAAAAACCTGTACTCCTCATTGGAGCAGGACCATCTTTTGATAAAAACATACAATGGATACAAGAGAATCATCATAAATTTATTATCGTCATTGTAAGTGCTTTAATGTCGAAATTTGAAGAGCTTCAAATCAAACCAAACATCATAACACATGTTCATGGTCAGCAGGATGCTATGCCTCATATAGAAAAAGTAAAAGATATGAATTTCTTTGATGAAACCATAGCAATATTTGGAGCAATGAGTTACCCTCCTTTTACTTCCAAATTTAAAAAAGAAAATGTGTTTATTGTTGAAGGAAGTTCTAGATATAAAGAAAACTTTGGGGGTATCACCTCTTCAAATATTGGGTCAATGTCTTTAGGATTATTACTTATTTTTGATACAAAAGAACTTTATACACTTGGACTTGATTTTGCGACCAATCAAACTACAGGTCAAACTCATGCAAATATTCATGCACATAAACGTAACGTAGAATTAAAAATAGAAGAAGAAGTAGGTGGAGGTATTACCGCTAGAGATGAAATTATTGAAATTGAAGGTAATTTTGAAAATAAAGTTTACACTACTGTTTTATTTGATGCTATGAGAAGAGAGTGTAATGCTATTATAAAAACATATTTGACCTCACACAACACCATTTTTAATCTTAGTGATGGTGCAAAGATTGATACTGCAATATCTATGAAACCCGATGATAAACAGATAAATGCTCTTCAAAAACTAGATAAAAAATCTCTTTATAACGAACTTATAAAACTTTTTAATCAAAGAAGTGAAGATTTTCTTACTCCAAAAGAGATAGAAGATATCCAATTACGGATCCAGTATTACAATAGTATAATTAAAATCTTGGAGAATCATCTTCACTTACCACATAGTGGTAATATTGATCAATACCACTATAACCTTTTAGGAACTTTTTTCAATTTACTCACAGAAGACGACCAAGATAAACATAGCTCAGATATGAACTACATTATTACACTTTATCTACAATTTGTAAGTGGGTATATCTTTGATCTCATCAACACACAAGAGATTGACAATAAAAAGAGACTTATAAAACAACTAGACAAAGAGATTATTCCAAAGATTACTAAAGTTGTTACTTACTTTAGAGATGCTATGCAAAAATATTTAGAGGAACTAAGTTAAATTAATCAAGGAGTCGAGAGATTTTGGAGACAAAAGAACAACAGAGAGAAACTCTCTGTTGTAAAAAAGGTATGATCAATTTTACTATTGTAAAAGTCTCATAACATTTTGTTGTACTGCATTTGCTTGACTCATAGCATATGAACCAGATTGTGCAAGAAGATTTTGTTTTGAGAAGTTTGCACTCTCAGCAGCAAAGTCAACATCTCTAATTTGAGATTCTGCAGCAGTAACATTTACTTGAGTTACTGAAATATTACGAATAGTAGACTCAAGTTGATTTTGAGATGCACCTAATGATGAACGTAATGTATCAATAGCTTTTAATGCACTATCCATCATTGAGATAATATTTTCCGCAGAGCCTTGACTAGTTAAACCAGCTATTTGATTACCAAATAAAGTGGCAGTTGTTACATCTGCTGAACTTGCAATAGTAGTTTCATTAGCATAAGCACCAACATGGAAAGTAAATGTTTGAGCAGAACTTAACAGTTGTTTACCATTAAATTTAGTCTCACTAGCAATATGATTTAACTCAGATTGTAGTTTTTGCATTTCATCACCAATGTAAGCTCTTGAATCACTATCTTGAGTATCATTGGCACCTTGAACTGCAAGTGTACGAATTCTATTTAAGATGTTTGAATACTCTTCAAGAGCACCATCTGCTGTTTGTACTAAACCAATACCATCATTTGCATTACGAATCGCTTGACCTAAACCATCTGATTGTGCAGACAATTTGTTAGCAATTGATAATCCTGATGAATCATCCGCAGCTTTGTTAATTCTTAAACCTGAAGATAAAGAAGCTAAACTTTTATCTAAAGCAACATTCGTTCTACTTGAGTACATGTGCGCATTCATCGCACCTACATTTGTGTTAATTCTAAAACCCATAATAAATCCTTTTCGGGTTAGAGCCTTTCGCTCTAAAGTAATTTGTATCTTGGCTTCCTTGCCTTGATGTTAACTAAATCGGCACTCAAAAAAATAACTTTAGAAAATTATGTAATTTTTTGAAATTTTCTTATTTTAACTTTTTTAGCTACACTTCCAAAACTAAAAAACAATTTACTATACTATATATAGGAATCAAATTTGAATTTAATTATCGTGGAGTCTCCGGCTAAGGCGAAGACTATAAAGAACTTTCTTGGTAAGGATTACGAGGTTATAGCCTCTAAAGGGCATATCCGTGACCTACCTAAGTCGCGTTTTGGAATCACTGTAGATGAAGAGACTCACCATCTTGTTCCAACTTACTCAGTTGCAAAAGAGAATGCTCCTACAGTAAAAGAGATCAAAGCTCTTGCAAAAAAAGCAGATACTATCTATATCGCGACCGATGAGGATCGCGAGGGTGAAGCTATAGGATGGCATATTGCCCATGCTATTAAAAAAGACCCCTCAGAGCTACCACGTATCGTCTTTCACGAGATTACAAAGACAGCTATCAAGCATGCACTAGAATCTGCCCGTACTATAGATATGGATATGGTAAATGCTCAACAAGCTCGTAGAATCCTCGATCGTGTTGTTGGATACAAACTCTCTCCACTTTTAGCATCTAAGATTCAAAAAGGACTCTCAGGTGGTCGTGTACAATCTTCTACACTCAAACTTGTAGTAGATCGCGAACGCGAGATCAAAGCCTTTATACCAGAAGAGTACTGGACTATAGATACAGCATTTAAGAAAAATATCGATGCAAATCTTATCTCCCATAAGGGTGATAAGATTACAAAGATGTCTATCAAGAACAAAGAGATGGCAACAGCTATTGAGAGTAGTGTTAAAGCGGACAATTTTGTTATAAGTAAGATAGAGACTAAAGAGCGTAAAAGCTCAACACCTCCACCGTTTATGACCTCAACACTCCAACAAACTGCCTCGTCTAAACTTGGATTTACTCCGAAAAAAACAATGATGGTAGCACAAGCTCTTTATGAGGGTGTAAAAACACCAGATGGGACATCAGGGGTTATCACTTACATGAGAACCGATTCACTCAACCTTGCAAAAGAAGCAGTTGGAGCAGTTCGTGGCATCATTGAGAACCGTTTTGGGGCAAAATACCTTCCAAAAGAGCCTAAGGTTTATACAAAAAAATCTAAGGGTGCACAAGAAGCGCATGAGGCTATTCGTCCTACTATGCTTCAGTTTACTCCAGAGGTTGCACAGAGCTTTTTAAAAGCAGATGAGATTAAACTTTACCGTCTTATCTATGAACGTTTTATGGCTTGTCAGATGGAAGATGCACGCTTTGAGCAACAAAGTATCATCTTTAAAGGAGATGAAAATGAGTACCGTGCAAGTGGTAGAAAACTGATCTTCGATGGTTTTTATGCAGTTACAGGTGCTGAGGACAAAGATAAACTACTTCCTACTCTTAAAGAGGGTGATAAAGCAGAGCTACAAAGTGTAAAACCTGAGCAACACTTTACTGAGCCACCATCTCGCTACTCTGAGGCAAGTCTCATCAAGAAACTTGAATCAGAAGGGGTTGGACGTCCTTCAACTTATGCTCCAACCATTGCAACACTTTCAAATCGTACTTATGTAACAATAGAAAAAAAGCAAATTATCCCTACCGAGATAGCATTTACTGTTACGGAAATTTTAGAGAAAAACTTTGCAAACATTGTAGACATTAACTTTACTGCAACCATGGAAGAGAAACTCGATGAAGTAAGTGATGGCAAGGTAGATTGGCAAAAACTTCTTTACGATTTCTATGTCCCGTTTATGCAACAGATTGCAGATGGAAAAGAAAACATAGTCAGTCTCAAGCTCGCTAAACCACTAGGTCGTACTTGTCCGAAATGTGGTGAACACGAACTTCTTCTTAGAAGTGGGCGTTTTGGAAACTTCATCGCTTGTAGTGGTTTTCCTAAATGTAAATACACAGAACAATGTGATGAAGAGGGAAATGCAGTAGAGAAAAAAGAGACTACAGCAGATGAAAAGTGTGAAAAATGTGGAAACGAAATGGTGATTAAGAATGGTCGTAACGGTCAATTTTTAGCATGTAGCAATTACCCAGATTGTAAGAACACAAAAAGCATCAATGTAGAGGAAAAAACGAGTGAAACACCATGTCCGGACTGTGGTGGAACGATTAGCCTTAAAAATTCTCGCCGTGGTCCATTTTGGGGATGTAACAACTACCCAGAGTGTAAGTTCATCTCTAAGTTTGAGCCAACTACCATCAAGTGTAAAGAGAAAGGGTGTAAAGGTGTTTTAGCCCCTCGTACTTACAGAAATAAAGAGGTATACGAATGTGTTAAATGTAAAGCACGTACACCTCGCGAAGAGATAGACGAAAAAAAATAATGAAGATAGGCATCCTCTCAGACACCCATTCTAAAGTAAAACGGGCAAAAGCCTCTTTAGACTTACTCCTAGCAAAAGGGGCTGAGTTTATCGTTCATGCTGGAGATGTTGGAGAGAGAGAAACCCTTGAACTTCTAAAAAACTGTGGCAAACGCTATGTGGCTGTATATGGAAACAACGATGCCCATCTTGTACAGTACCATAATGACTACAATCTTGTGCAAGAACCATTTTACTTTAAGCTTGCAAATACAAAATTTAAACTAATGCATCTTCCCTTTTATATGTCACCTGATGCTGAAGTTATCATCTTTGGTCATACTCATCAATTTGAAGTTGAGATGCAAAATGGAACACTCTTTTTAAACCCAGGGGAGTCTTGTGCAAGAAACAAAGATCTCTCAGAGTGTGCACTTCTTGAAATTAAAGAGGATGAGTTTCTTGTAAGCTACTTCAAAAAAAAGAAAAAAGAGAACTCTTTTAAAGTCAAAGAGTATCAATTTCTAAGGAAAAAATGATGAGTGAAAAGATATTTTTGTGTTCTATCTGTAACATCAACAGTGGCACTTGTTTGGAAGATTGTAAATTTTGTTCCCAAAGTGTTCGATACAAAGCAGATATACAACGCTACAAACAAAAAGAGATACATCTCATACAAGAAGAAGCAGTTAATGCAAGAGATAATGGAGCACTAGGCTTTTGTCTTGTAACAGCAGATAAAGGACTCAATGATAAAACACTAGAGTTTGTTTGTCATGTTGCAAAGGCTGTCCAAGAGGTAGCACCAGAGTTACGCCTTATCGCTTGTAACGGAACAGCAACACTTGAGCAACTCCTTACTCTCAAAGAGGCTGGTATCAAAGCTTATAACCATAACCTAGAAACAAGTGAATCTTTTTATAAAGAGATATGTACTACACACCCTTGGAGTGAACGTTATGAAACTTGCCAAAATGTAAATAAAGCAGGGATGGTTCTCATCACTGGAGGAATTTTTGGACTTGGAGAAACTCAAGAAGACAGAATAAGTATGCTCAACTCTTTAGCTTTACTCAACCCAACTTCGGTTCCTATCAATTTTTACCATCACAATGAAGCCTTAGAGCTTAACCCTAACCCACTGAAGGTAGAAGAGGCTTTTGAGCTTATAAAACTCACACGAGAGATGATTCCTAATGCTGAGCGCATTATGGTTGCTGGAGGGCGTGAGCTTATGTTTGGTGAACGTCAAAGTGAGATCTTCAACTATGGAGCGAACTCTATCGTTATAGGTAATTACCTTACAACAAATGGCCGTGCTATGAATAAAGACTTAGATATGCTACAATCCCTTGGTTTAGAAGTTGCCAAAAAAGTAAACTAGGAGATCTGTGATGGGTGATAATGTTGTTCTTATTATAACACTTTCACTCATCATCATGTTCTCCCCTTTCTTCGCAAAAGGGCTGAAGCTTCCTACCACTCCTATTGAGATTATTCTTGGTTCCATACTTGGTTATGCGGGGTTTATCCATAGTGAGCACCTTTTTGATATTGTTGCAGAGCTTGGATTTTTATACCTGATGTTTATTGCAGGGACCGAGATTAATTTAAAAAATGTTCTTAAAACATCCCCAAGTTTAATGAAAAAAATCATCTTATACCTTATCATTCTTTATGGTTTTTCTATCGCATTTTCAAGCTACTTTCATCTTGGAAAAATTTTTATGGTACTTTTACCGCTTATCTCTGTTGGGCTTGTTGCTTCCCTATCAAAAGAGTACGGCAAGACAGAGTGGCTGACCCTCTCTATGACTGCTGGTGGTATTGGTGAAGTTGTCAGTATTGGAATCTTAACCATCACCTCTGCGGCTCTTGGTGAAGGCTTTGGATTTGAATTATTTAAAATCATCCTCTCTCTTCTTGCTTTTTTACTTTTTATGTTTATCTTATTTCGTGCTATGCAACTTCTCTTTTGGTGGTTTCCTAAAGTCTCCACAGCACTGATGCCACATGAGGATAATAAGGAGCAAGATATACGACTTTCTATGGGGATTTTTTTTCTTCTCGTTGGTGCGATGCTTTACTTACATCTTGAACTTGCCTTTGGAGCTTTTTTAGCTGGTATATTTATTCCAACATTTTTTGAACATAAACATGAACTTCCAGAGAAACTTGCTTCTTTTGGATTTGGATTTTTAATTCCTATCTTTTTCATCCATATTGGAAGCTCTTTTGACCTTAATGCACTTAGTATGAATGGTCTTATCTCTAAAGCTCTTATCATAGCATTTATCATGATTGCTATGCGTGTTATAGCTTCTTTGGTATTTATCAAAGAGTTGGGTTTTCAAGATTCCATACTGATGGGTCTCTCACACTCTATGCCTCTTACCCTACTTATCGCAATGGCTACACTCGCGTTTAGCGCAAATTCCATTGATCAACTTCACTATTATGCCTTTATCTTAGCAGCCCTCTTTCAAGTTATAAGTGTCATGATAGTTATTAAGCTTATCAACAATCATAAAACCTCTAAAGATAAATCTCTATCTATACATTCGAAGTAATGAATGTTCTTCGAGAGGAAAATTATAATCTTTCCTTTGCATTAAATGGGAAAGAAGCATATCAAAAGAGTTGCAGAGATCTCTAAACTATTTACAAACTTGGCAACCACCCTTAATATAACAAGCGATTGCATACCCATGGTTTAAACCAAGAGCTATGCTTCCCCCACTCTCTTGAGTGATATCTCCAGCAACAAAAAGACCTTTGATATTTGTTTCATAATTTTCATCATGTACAGGTTTTCCATTCTCCTCTTCTATACCACTACTTGCTAAAAAAGAGCTCGGTGTTGTACCACCTATAGCATAGATCACTCTGTCAAAAGTTTGTGGTTCTACTTCGTGAAACAGTACCTTGATTTTTCCCTCATCCTCTTCAAGTCCATCAATATTAACACCAAGGATAGGATTTACCTCTTTATGCATAATAGCATGAGCTATATCTCTTTGATTTGTTGGATTAGCACGACGGAATGTTTCACGTCTATAACATATAGAGACATCATTTTTTTCTCTTAGATCTACTGCATACTCTACAGCAGAATCTCCTCCACCAACAACAAGAATTTTTTCACCCTCACTACAACCATCAAGTGTATAACCAACTTTTTTTCTGATACTTGGTGGAATTTTATAGCTTGGCTTATTTGGTTTTCCCATACGCCCTATTGTTACCACTACATTTTGAGCCTTAATACTTTTTCCTGCCATAAAAACTTCAAAAGTACCATCCTCTTTTTTCTCTATAGATTGCACCTCTACATGAGTTTGTAGTTCCACAGAATGATTTTGAAGTATTTCATCAAAAAAATCAAGAGTAGATTCCTTTGTTCCATCTACAAAATAGATACGACCATCAAGCTCAACCTTTTGCCCTTTCCAATCTACATCAACCCGTTTATTGTCTTTATAATATTTTCGTATTGTTGAGTTATGATTTTCATCTTTTTCTAGAAGTACAATATTTCTCATACCCTGAAGATAACTCTCAACTGCAGTTGCAATTCCAGCGGGACCAGCACCTACAATTGCTAATTCATACATTTCACTCATATATAAGCCTTTATAGTTAAGTAAGAAAAGTTTATCATAAATTGTTGTTAATATTGTATAATTTGCTTATGTATTATGTAATAAAAAAACAGGTAAACAAACCAGGCTCAATGTTTATGGGTTTTGCAGTCCCTAAGTATATTGCCTCAAAAAAGAATGAAAATGTTATATTTTTATTTCAAAAAGATGGTAAAGTGATACGAAAATGGGTAAAACTAGAAGAAATTATCTTACTTACTGATGATAAAGAGTACTATTTAAAAGTGATGGAGGAGTTTAAGCAAGTTGAAGAACAACAACAAAAACTTGTGGATGAAGCACATAAGCAACTTGAAGATTCTATGACAAACTTTGTTGAGACTATGAATGCTCAAATTCATGATTATGAGGAGATACGGGACAATGATGATGTCCCTTGTATATTAAAAGCTCTTTAGCCTAGTTTCTCTGGAAAAGTAGTCATAAACTTCTGAATTTTAGGTGCAATAACCACTTGACAATACCCTTGCATAGAGTTTTGTTTATAATAGTTCTGATGGTAAGCTTCTGCTGGATAAACAGCAGGTAATGGGCTTACTTCCGTCACTATATTTTGTGAAAACTTCTCTTGATGTTTTGTGATAGAATTTTGAATAATAGCACACTCTTCATCATCTCCATAGTAGATAACTGAACGGTATTGGGTCCCCTTATCAGCACCTTGCTGATTAAGTGTCGTTGGATCATGAATCACAAAAAAGATATCTAAGAGTTCATCAAGTGTGACAATCTCATTATTGTATCTGATATCTACAACCTCTGCATGTCCTGTAGCACCTGTGCAGATATTTTCATAAGTCGGATTTGGGCGAAGACCTCCTGCATAAGCACTGGTTGCAGAACTCACCCCTTTAACATCACTAAAAACTGCTTCTATACACCAGAAACAACCACCACCTAAAACTAATCTTGCTTTACTCATTATGAGCCTTTAAAATGTATTTGAAATGTCCTATTATTACACAAAACACTTTTGAATCTTTATATATAATTCTTTATATTTTAAAATTAAGTATTCTTATATAAAAACACTCTATAATTTAACACTAGTCTTAAGGGGAAAACAAAATGACAAAAAAAATTCTATTTTCATCTATCTTTATAACATTATTAAATGCAACAACAGTCAATATCAAGATTCCAAAAACACCTGAAGTACCAAAAGTAGAGGCTGTTGTGCCTACAATCAAAGTACACAACAGTGGTTCATACAAAACAAATGAACAAATTTTAGAAGAGTTTACAAAAGAAAAAGAGGTAAAGTTTAGTAACCATGTTGCTCCTTATCTTGTAGAGGAGACAACAAATTCTGCGGACACAGATACAAAAATTCAGGTTGGAGATATTAAAAATGGCAGGGTTAGTGCCTACTTGCATACACCATTACTCAGTAAAAGTGATGTGATTACTAAACTTAAAGATGCTGGATTTAGTGTTCTAGCTACTTATAAAGTAGATAAAAAAGGGTATGCTACCTCAATTGTATTTACCAATGAAGCACTTATAAAAGCTGCTTCAAAATCAAACAAAGGATTTGCATCTGCACTTCATATAACAATTGATAAAAAAGATAAGCTCATTAGTATCACAAACCCTATCTACACTCTAGCTGCTTTTTTACAAGATGATTACGATAAAACACTTGCTCTTCAAACACTTCAAACACTTCGAGAGACTTTTGCAAATCTAGAAAATTCTGATGAAATGATGAAGTTTCGTATCTTAAAACATTATCAGTTTATGAATGGCATGCCAAAATATGAAGATATGCAAATCATTAAAAAAGCTCCTACAGCTACACTTTTAGCAAAGGCGAAAAAATCTAAAAAGTTTGTGTATCAAATTGATTTGCTTAATGGTTCGCATATTGTTGGAGTGAAACTTGGTAAACGTACAAGTAAATTCATCAAAAAAATTGGCTATAAAAATGCAGGACTTCTTCCATACCCTGTACTTTTAGAAAATGGTGAAGCAAAGATTCTTGATCCAAAATACTACATAGCAATTATGTACCCAATGTTAAAGATGTCTCAGTTTATGACTATCGCTACAGTTCCGGGTGCCATCAACAAAGATATAGACAGAATTTTTCGCTAACTATGCCTCGCATTGACAATGAAAAGTTTTATATCTCTGCCATTGAAAAACATGGCACGACAGCTCGTGGTGTCAACTGGGCAAGTAAATCCAACCAAACCCTGCGTTTTAAAACACTTCTAGAACTTTTACCTCAAGATTTAACTCCTTTTAGCCTCATTGATGCAGGCTGTGGTTTTGGAGATTTTTATCTCTACCTGGAAAAAAAGAAAAAACTTCCAAAAAAATATATTGGGATTGATTCTTTAAGTGAGATGTACTCTATTGCTTCAAATAATACTGCCCAAGAGATACTCATTGCTGACATCACCTCAGCTGCATTACCCGTAGGGGATTATTATATTTGTAGTGGGGCACTTAACACTCTTACAAAATATGAGAGTATTGCTTTTATACAAAACTGCTATAATTCTTCTAAAATTGGCTTCATCTTTAATGCCCTACATGGAGATAAAGAGAGTCAGACATATAATTATCTCACAAAAGATGAGATACAAACTATAGCCAATACCCTTGGTGTACAAAAGATTATGTATAAGGAGGGCTATTTAGAGGATGATATAACAGTGGGATTTTATAGATAATGTGTGCTATTTTTGGGATCATTGGCGAATATGAAGAGAACCAAGCCAAGAATGCTCTGAGCAAACTCACCCATCGTGGACCAGACTACCGTGGTATCATCCAAGAGGAGAGACTCTTCTTCGCCCATCAGCGTTTAAGTATCCAAGATACTGACAAACGCAGCCATCAGCCCCTTAAACACAAACAGATCCTCCTCTCTTTTAATGGGGAGATTTACAACTTCCAAGAGCTTAAAAAAGAGCTTGATTTTCCTTTTCAAACACACAGTGATACCGAAGTGATTATTGCTGCTTATCTTCGTTGGGGGGTGGCGTTTGTAGAGCATCTACGTGGTATGTTCGCTATCGCTTTACTTGATGGGGAGACACTCTACCTCTTTCGAGACAGACTTGGGAAAAAGCCCCTCTTTTTTATGCACGATTCTGCTTTTAGATTTAGCTCAGAGCTCAAAGCCCTCACCCCATTTTTAAAACAAAAAAAGATCAATAACGATGCCTTACTGAGCTATCTCTCCTTTTTAAGCCCCACTCCACCCTATACATTCTTTCAAGGTATCTCCAAACTTGGAGCTGGAGAGTATCTTTGTTTTACACAAGGCAATGTCACTGTGAAACGCCACTATAATCTTTTAGATGCAAAGTCCAATCTTATCACTTCAGAGGAAGATGCCCTCAAAAAAGTTGAGTACACACTTCAAGAATCGATAGAGCTGCGTTTAAATGCTGATGTTCCCATAGCATCTCTGCTTTCAGGGGGTATAGACTCTGCAACTATCAACTACTATGCCAAAAAAACAGGGAAAAAGCTTCCAAGCTATACCCTTGGCTACAAAGAGTTTGCCAAATATGACGAGAGAATAAATGCCGCAAAGAGTGCTATACTGTTGGGAATAGATAACACCCAAGTGGAGATAGATCAAAACAGCTTTATAGAAGCGACTCATAAAGTCTTTGATACTATTGATGAACCACTTAATGATCCTGCTGCCATTCCTCTGTATCTTCTTTTTGAGCAGATACAAAAAGATGGCTATAAGGTGGTGATGAGTGGAGAGGGAAGTGATGAGCTTTTTTTAGGTTACAGACAATACTTTGAATATCTCGATATAGAACAGGCAAAAAACCTCAGTCATAAAAACTGGCTCAAAAAATACTTTCGTTCAAATTTCTCTATGAACAGAGAGTGGGAATGGTACAAACGTATTTTTGATGATACACTCTTGTTTCGTACCTCGGGTGATAAGTTTACAGACTTACAAAAGAATCTTCTTATGAAAAGAAATGTTCGTGATAACGAATCACTCAAATACCTCCAACCCTATAGAGAACTTTTTGAGAGCTCCTCCCATACAGATGAGAGTATCTGGTACAGCTTTATAGATTTGCATCTCTTTCAAGCAGAACATTTTCTTACAAAACTTGATCGCGTTTCAATGGCTCACTCCATAGAATCACGTACACCTTTTTTAGACCACAAACTTGCCTCTTTAGTATTTAGTATAGACCCAAAACTTCGCTACAGAGATGGTGTCACTAAATCACTCTTGAAAAAGATAATGGCAGAAAAAATAGATACTAAAATCTTACAAAGAAAGAAAAAAGGGTTTTCCAATCCCTACATGGAGTATCTTATAGCCTCTAAAGAGATTGCATTGATTCAAGAGGTAAACAAAGAAACAGGGATGTTTCAAGAGGATGAACTTTACAACTACATCAACAGAGCAGCAAGTGGTAGTTTCAAACAGCATATATGGGGGCTTTATGTGCTCTCTTACTGGATAAAAAAAGAACTACTGTGAGAATACACATTAAAGAAAACTACTTTACCTACCTTATGCTTTTGGCAATGCTTTTTTGGGGCGGTGGTTGGACTGCCCTTAAAATTCTTACCTATGAGCTTCCTATGGATGTGATAATATTCTGGCGTTTTTTCTTTATGAGCCTCTCTTTTATACCTATACTCTATTTTTTTAAAAAGCCTCTGATACTCACGAAGGAGAGTATCAAATATGTAGCAGGGAGCTCTATACTTAATGTTGCCTTTATGGTCTCCTCTTTTATGGGAATTAAACATGGTTTGGCTGGAGCTGGAAGTGTCATTATAACAACATTTAGTCCCATTATGACCTTTATCTTAGTAGCGATTCTTTTTAGAAAACATCTACAACTCAAACAATATATAGGACTTAGCTTAGGGCTTATCGGTGGATATATATTGCTCGAATTAAACAACCCTAGCCTCTTTTTTAACTCTTCAAATATCTACTTTCTCCTTTGTGCAACTATATGGGCTGGGGTAACTGTACTCTCACAACACTCCCAAAAATATATACATCCTATACACTACAGTTTTCTTATCTCTGTCGTTGCTACTTTGGCTACCTTTTTTTATGCTTATGATGCAGACTTAATGGTAATATTTTCTCAAGGTATCGTGTTTTGGATAGCTATGATCTATCTTGCAGTTTTGGGACAAACTGTAGCAACAACCATCTTTTTTATAGCTAGCGGAAAACTTGGAAGTCAAAAAACAAGTTCTTTTATGTTCTTAGTACCAGTTTTCGCACTTGCATCTGCTTGGCTTCTCCTCAATGAGCCTTTACAACTCCATATTTTAGTGGGTGGTGGGGTGAGTATGCTCGCAGTATATTTCATCAATAAAAAAGATAATTGACGATTAAAATACATCTTTAAAGTATTTTTAACATCAATTTATGTATGATTTGCCTAATAAAATTTAATATTGAGGGTGTCAGATGAAAAAAGTACTAATTTTAGGTGGTGGATTTGCAGGAGTGGATGCTGCTACACATCTAAGAAAAATGGATTATGATGTAACACTCGTAAGTGATAGAGAGTATTTTTATATCTATCCTACATCTATCTGGGTACCAACTCATGAGAGCGAATTTAAAGATGTTTGTCTCGACCTCAAAGAGCTTCAAGAAGCACATAAGTTTGAACTACTTATTGATACTGTTGATGAGATTAGTAAAGCTAAAAACAGTGTAAAACTCTCAAGCGGTAAAGTGATTGATGATTACGATTACCTTATCATAGCAATGGGTGCTTCTAAGATGAAACCTAAGGGTGTAGAGAACACACTTTCTATCTGTGGAGCTCCTAAGCAAGCTTTAGAGATTCGCGATGCTCTTGATGCTCTTGTAGCTAAAGGAAGTGGTAAGATTGCTATGGGCTTTGGTGGTAATCCAAATGATAGCTCTGCTGTTCGTGGCGGTCCAGGGTTTGAACTTCTTTTCAATGTTCACAATATGCTTAAGAAAAAAGGGATTAGAGATAAGTTTGAACTTACTTTTTTCGCGCCTATGGCTGAACCTGGAAAGCGTATGGGTCCACAAGCACTTAAGATGATGGATGTTTTCTTCTCAAAACTCAATATCAACAAACACTTTGGAAAGAAGATCATCAATTTTGAAAAAGATGGTGTTGTTTTTGAAGATGACAGTAAACTTGAAGCTGATTTTACGATGTTTATCCCTGCCGGAGATGGTCATGATGTTATCAAAAACTCAGACCTTCCAACCAATGCTGCTGGTTTTATAAAAACAGATGATTTCTCTTGTGTTTTGAATGAGGATGGTAGTATGAGTAATATCTATGCTATTGGAGATGTTGCTGCACTTGAGGGTTATGACTGGCGTGCAAAACAGGGACATATTGCAGAGGTTATGGCAAAAAATGCTGCACATAACATCGAGCAACGTGACTGTGGAGGTAGCGATTTTAAAGGTTATGATCACCATCTTAACATCTTATGTGTTATGGATAGTGGTGATGGAGCTGCCTTTGTTTATCGTGATGAAAAACGTGCATTTATGATCCCTATGCCTATCATTGGGCATTGGCTGAAAAAAGGTTGGGGAAGTTACTGTCGCTACTCAAAACTAGGGAAAATACCAAGAATCCCAGGGATGTAAACCCCTGGCTTTTAGATAGCCGTCTATAAGTCGGCTTTGGCTTTTCTTTTAAGTTTCATCTTACGCTTTGCAAGCTCTCTCATATCTTCAGTAGTATCGCTCTCATCCATAATCTCAACACCCAAAATAGTTTCAACACAATCTTCAAGAGTGATGATCCCATCTGTTTGGTCATAATTATCTGTTACTAGAAACATATGCTCTTTTTTTGCGATGAAAAGATCGAGTGCCTTACTTACAGGGATATTTTCATTGATAGAAAACATCTCTTTTTTCACCTCTTTTAAAGCTACACTATCATCAATCAGTGCTTGTTTAAATATCTTTTTTGTGAGGACAATCCCTGTCACATCTTCTATAGAGTCTTTATAAACAGGAATACGAGAAAATTTAAATATTGCATCTTTTGTAGCAATAACATCTTTAATACTCATATTTTCATCAAGGGCAAAAATCACTGAACGCGGTGTAAGCACTTCACATACTTTAATATTATCAAGATTAAGGATATTTTCTATAACATCAGATTCTTGCTCATCAATAATACCCTCATCCTCACTCATAAGCATACTCTCCAAAAGTTCCTCTTTGCTAAGAGAATGAGAGTCAGTTTTACCTTTACTGATCTTATTTGTTACAGCTAATGTTGTTAAAATAATAGGATATGTAAGCCATATAAAAATACGGATAAAATGTGCTGCAATAGGAGCAAGTTGCTTCCAATAAATCGCACCTATGGTCTTAGGGATAATCTCTGAGAGAAATAAAATTGCAAAAGTCAAAATGATTGATACAACTACAACAGCATCATTTCCAAAAACAATACTTGCCTGAGCACCGACCGCTGCTGCACCCAATGTATTTGCAATTGTATTTAGTATAAGGATAGAAGCTATCGATTTATTGATATTTTCTTTATGTAAACGCAGTAGTTTACCAACTGTTGGTCTCTCTTTTTCCAACACTGCCACATAAGACATATTGACAGATAAGAGTACTGATTCTAAAACAGAACACACAAAAGAGATCCCTACTGAGAGTAGAAAAAATAATATTAACAAGTCCAAGTTTTACAAATTCCTTATAGTAAAATATAGGTCGCTAAACCTAAAAAGCTAAAAAAGCCTACAACATCAGTTACCGTCGTTAAAATTACTGTACTTCCAATAGCAGGGTCAACATCAAGCTTTTTCAAAAAGAGTGGGATCACCGCTCCAAAAAATCCCGCCATGAAAAGGTTAATTACCATAGATAGAGCAATAACTACTCCCAAAAGAGGTGTATGAAACCAGATTGCGGCAATAATTCCTATGATTATAGCAAATAAAAAACCATTGCCCAAAGAGATCAACACCTCTTTTTTTATAATCCTCATAGCATCTCCCTGAGAGATATCACCTAGAGCAAGTTGACGCACAACAACAGTAAGCGATTGTGTCCCTGCATTACCACCCATAGAAGCGACGATAGGCATTAAGATAGCAAGGGCTACCATCTTATCAAGGGTATCGGAAAAGAGTCCAATAACAAGAGAAGCTGCTATGGCTGTAAAAAGATTTAATCCTAACCATGTAGCACGTTTACGCCCAGCATTGATAATCTCATCATCTTCTTCTGCTTCATCGTCAACACCAGCCAAGTTATACATCTGTTCTGTTGCATGTTCGTTGATAATATCATAGATATCATCCGAGGTGATACGACCAAGCAAAATGCCATAAGAGTTCACAATAGCCAAAACTGAAAGATCATACTCCTCAAAAATATGAACAACCTCTTTGATATCGTCTATATCAGTTGCCTTAATTGGTTCAAAGTTTTCTTCGCTATTTTCAATATTTTCTATGATTGTTTTTGAAAAATCAAATATCAAGAGGTCATCTAAACCAACTGCATATTTAAGTTTTTTATCTTTGTCGGTAATAAAAAGGTTTTGAACATTTTCAACCTCGTTTTCTTTACGTAAACGAGCAAATCTTTTAATAACATCTTGAACAATTTCATCTTTTTCAGCAGTAAAAAGTTCAAGCTGCATATGTGCACCAGCTTGGTTTTCATCATATGTTTTAAGTTTATTGATCTCTTCTTGGTCATCTTCATGAAGATTGTCAAAAACCTGTGAAGCGACCTCTTCATCAAGGTCTTCAAGCTCCTGCATAAACTCTGCTTGGTCATCAGACTCAAGTTCAGTAACGGCATGGGAGAGTTCATCTACACTAAGGCTTTCAACAACATCGTCAAAGTATCTATCTGGTAGTGCAAGTGCAACATCCCCAACTAAATCTTTTGGAACAAGTTTTATCGCATCAGAGAACTCATCGTCATCTAATTTTTTTAAAATTTTAACAATATCGCTAGGGTGCATCTCACTCAGTTCGTGAGCTGCTAAATACTCTTGTAGTTGATTCATAAACGCAATTATATCAAATAACTATTACTTTATAATAACAGTGACTTTTTCCTATTATCTATAAGAGTTAGTAAAGCTGGCAATGCTACTAAATCCACCATAACAGCAATAATAAGTGCTGATGCAGTTACCACACCAAAATGGTAATTTGGATTAAAATCACTAAAGATAAAGACCAAAAATGCCACTGATAAAACAATAGTCGTAAAGATAATAGCACTTCCTGCATAACTCATCACATAGTACATAGCCTCTTGCATCGAGTCTCCTCGACGACGAGCTTCAGTGTACTTCACCATAAAATGGATAGTATCATCGACTGCTACCCCTATGATGATAGCTCCTGCTATGGCTACTCCCATATCTATATCGATATTAAACCATCCCATCACACCAACTACTAAAGCGATAGGGAGGATATTTGGTATTATAAAAAGAGGGAGCATCCTCCAGTTTCTAAAGATAAGCAGCATTATAATTGAGATCATCACTACAGCGAGTGTGATAGACTCTATAAGTGTATTTGTCACATCGTGTTGCATATGTGCAAACATAATAGTCTGACCATTTATCTCGGCTGAATATGGTGTATCTGCCCACCAATCTTCAACCCAATGGATCATCTCCAAGTCTTTGGATGTATCGACTAGATTCATTGTTGCAGTAACACGTAAAAGTCTCTCATCTATATCCATCTTATCATTAATCTCCATCCCCTGAGGAAGAGAAAGGGAATACAAAAGAAGATACTGAGCAATGAGCTCTTGATTATCAGGGATAGACTTACTTCCATTCATCACATCATTAAATGTTTTGACAACATCCATAAGGGAACTTATCTGTCTCACATCACTGTACTTTGCATAAAACTGATCATAAAATTTTTGTACAGTTTTTAAAAACTTAGGATCTTTAATCCCATCAGCTTTTTTAGAATCTACAATAATCTCATAACTCATCGGTCCTGTAAGATTTTTTTGCAAAAACTGTACACTTTGTCGAAAAGGAACATCTTCACTAAAGTACTTCACAACATTAGAATCTACATTGGCTTGAAAAATACCTACACCAAGAACACTGAAGATGACAACACTTCCAGCTAAAAGTAGTTTTGCATTTTTGACAATAAACTTGGTATAAGCTACTGCATGGGGATGGTTGTTGTGCTCTTGTACATTTGCATCTGCTTTTATCTTAGGCTTGAGTATCGCTAACATTGCAGGAACAAACAAGATGGTCAGAACAAAGGCTAACAAAGCGGCAGAAGCAGTAGCTATCCCCAACGTTTTAATAGGGATAACAGCAGAGATACCTAAAGAAGCAAAACCTACAGAGGTGGTAAGAGAGGTAAGAAAAATTGCAAGAAAGTTTTTTCTTACACTATAGTAGATCGCCTCTTCATTTTCCATCCCTTTTTTTCTCGCCATTGTGTAAATCCACAAGAGATGCATCGCATCAGCGATACCAATAGCAACAACAAAGACCGGTATATTTGCTGTAAAATTATTGAGTTTATACCCTAGCATCACCTGTATAGAGAGTACTATCAAAAAAGTAAATATCACCACACTTATACTCAAAAACATTGAGCTCATCTTTCTAAAGATAGCAAAAACCAAAATCATAGCAACAAGAATAACTCCAGGGGTAAAAATGCCACCATCATGTTGTGCTATCTCTATAAAAGATGTATTGATAGCTGGACCACCAGCAAGATAAAACTTATAACCATACTCTTTTTCTAAAGGCTCTAAAATCTTTAGTACTGCATTTCGAACCTTGAAACTCACCTCAGGATCATCCCCTGCTTTTGGTGTAAGTCTTCCCACTATCATCGTTGTAGTAGCATCTGGAGAGATGATTTTATTTTTTACCAAGTCCTCTTGAAGTGCTATCTCTTTTTTCTTTTGTAGATCTTCTTTAGTATAGTTATCGATAGATTCTATAAAATCTTCGACTAAGACCTCATCGGGGTACTCTTCATCGGCATGGACATATTGAAAGTTTGTTATAGAGTCTACTCTTGCTATATAGTGAGTTTGCCAAAGCTTTTGTGTGATTGTATCTACTGTGTGAAGTGCTTTCTTAGTGAAAATTCCATCTTTATCTTGAAATGCGATGGTGATAACATCATCATTCCCAAAGATAGAACGAAAGCTATCATAGCTCTTTAAAATTTTGGAATCTTCTCCAAACCAAATTCTATAACTCCCCTCAAACTCTAAGTGCTTTAGAGATGAAGCCATCAATAGTGTTATCAAGGGGATAATAACAACTATAAACCATCTACTCTTTATAATAAGATTGACAAACTTATCCATCTACAGCTTATCTTTTCAAGTAGCGTTTATGAAAATCTTTATCTTTAAGACCATTTTTTATTTTTTCATCTTTCCAGATTAAAATAGTTTCCTTATCGTTTTGAACATTTTTCATATCTATCTTACCGATCCTATAGACATCGCCAAAATTTTTGTAATTTGAGAACTCTGCAATTTTAAGAAGTTCATGTTTTCTATCAAAATATTCGATTTTTTGTGCTAAAAAGGTTTTAGCATCTATATATGTAATAAGTTTTGTATAGCCTGAGTATTTTGAGACAGGTTTTGAAACAATCGTGTAAACACCATCTTTCTCTTGTGCTTGTTTCTCTTCATAGATATATTTTTTTACATTAAAAGCACTCAAATCTTCATATGAAAACTCACTTCCCATAAAAGAACCCGATTTGTTTTTTGAAGCGATACGTTTAACACGTTTAAGTGCAGGAAGATAAAGCCATTGGTCATCATCTTTATCAACATGCTCATAGTTAAGAAATTTTGTTCCTCTTACATCAGCTGGTGTTAAAAACTCCATTAAAGACTTATCTTCATCCTTGCCCTCAAGAACTTTCATCTTCATTGTTCTTACTTTTTTTTGCCCATTTGCATTGATAAGAGTCATCTCCATATTGGAGATAGAATCTTGAAATCCACTCATAGCATCTTCACTCTTTTGAGCTACCTCTTGGTAACTTAGAGCAAAAAGATTACAGATAAGAGCTAATGTAACTACAATATATTTCATTGTATCCCTTTAATCATTTATAGTGACATATAATAACATAAAAAGATAAAGGATCTTACCTTTGTAGTTCTTTTGTTAGATCTATATAAACCTTTGCATACATCCCTGGAAAAATCATCTCATTTGTTTTTTCAAAATGGACTCTTATTTTAAAAGTATGTGCCATAGGATTCGCACTTGGTACAATCGCTTTGATATACCCTGATGCTCTATAAGCAAGAGAAGGTATCTTAATCGTTACAACTTTTTTCTGTCTTACATACTTTAAATCAGATTCAGCAACCTCTGCTTCAATCTCAAGATGGTCCATATCGACTATGATCATAGTAAGCATCCCCGGAGCAACCATATCCCCAACACGGATACGCTTATCTACAATAATACCATTGTTAGGAGCTTTAACTTTCAAGTACCCTGCAACTGTTGCAAATTGCTTTGTCTTTTCACTTGCTTGTTTGACCATAACCTGTGCAGACTCTAAAGAAGCTGAAACATTATCTATACTTTCAGCCATATCTTCCATCTCATAGCGAAAATTCTTTTTTGACATCATCTTTCTATCACGTTTGAGTCTTGTTTTACGCTTTTTGAAGACATTTAGTCTTGTTTGGTATACATCCACCATAAGCTTAGCTTGCTCAAGTGCTAAATCTGCTTGTGATTCCAAAATATCAAACTCTGCAGATTCTAATTCGAAAAGAGTATCTTCACGTTCCACTCTGTCACCAACTTCAAAGTTTACCTTTTTGATATATCCCATATATCGAGCAGGTATCATTTTTTGATTGTTAGATATAACAGTCCCTGTAAGAACAAGCTCTCCACTATATAAGGATGTAAATACCATAAAAAATGATAATATATATGTTTTAAACATCTCTTTTACCAGTTACGCATTTCTCTATGACACTTCATACACTGTCCCATAATTTTAGTATAAGCTTGCACAGCTTGGGCAGGATCACCTGCTTTAAAACGTTGTAAGATAGTTAAAGATTTTTGATTAATCTTTTTTACAATTTTATTTGACATCTGAATCTTTTTATTCATATATCTATTCATAGCATCTTTCTCTTCTACCTCTTCTAATGGAGGCTTAACGCGAACGATTGCATCTGCAAGTTTGGATACACCTGCTTCAACTGTATCGTAGTTATTATAGAAGAATCCACTTTGGATAATATTCATAGCCTGTGCCATTTCATTCATATCATAGATACGATCTTCTTTTGTATATGGCTTAGCCATTACCAGTGAACTTATCATTACTATGAGTACTAAAATCTTTTTCATATACTTCCCTTTTTTATTTTGAGATCTAAAGTATTATATCAAAAAATAATACAAATAAGTAC
>CAZFGS010000014.1:0-22810 GCA_964518545.1 uncultured Sulfurimonas sp.
GAAAACCAAGAATTACTTGTTAAGATCAAAGAAGCCTACAAAGAGTCTAGTGGAGCATACGGTTATAGAAATATACACAAAGACCTCTTTCTTCAAATATCCAGATGCTGTGAGAAAACTGATTTATACCACTAACCCCATTGAATCTCTCAATGCAACCATAAAAAGAAAGACAAAATCTAAAGGCTCATTTCCTACTGAAGCATCAGCTTTTAAGGTTATGTATCTTGCTGTACAGGAGCAGCAAAATAAGTGGAATGCGAACAGTATCAGAAATTGGTATGAGATTTATCCTCAACTTTGTATATTTTTCAGCGAAATTATGTCAAAATATACGAAGTAGTTATTGGATAAGAGGTGGGTTTACATAGTTAGATTTACACTCTCGTTAATTGGTTTTGTTCTTCCAATATCTTTAATTCCAATAGCAATTGTTAGTATTAATCTATTAAAACCTATTGTTCCAAATTATATTCCTATTATTACATTAATTGAAATAATAGGAATATTTAGTATAGCTCTATCCTCTAGCATAAAAAGAGCAAGAGCCAAGTCTACTCACACGTCTATACTACAAATTTTATTAGAGGCTCTAAACCTTTCTTGACTTCTTCAAGTGCTAGAGAGTATAATAAAACGTAGTAGAGAAATAAATGCCCTCAGCGATTTTAGAATATTCAGATAGAATATCAGTAAGAAGTTAAAAGAGTTGAATAACTGCTAATATACTCAATTGTTATGTATAAAAAGAACTTCCATAAAACCTAAAATTTTAAAATTATGCTAAAATACTTTAAAATAAATTTAGGACTCTAGAATGCCAACAATTTTAAAAATCAAAGGTTATCGGTTTTTCTTTTTCTCAAGAGAAGAGTTAAGACAGCATGTTCACATACAGTGTCAACATGGAGAAGCAAAATTTTGGCTAGATCCTCAAATTGAATTAGCAAAAAACTATAAGCTCTCACGAAAAGAGCTTAATGAAGTTGAAAAAATTATTGAAGAACATTATGAAGAATTTATTAAAGCATGGGAGGAACACTTTGGAAACTGAAGTAACAAATATATCAAATCATGGATTATGGATATTATCAGGAGGCAAAGAACTATTTTTACCTTATGAACAATTTCCTTGGTTTAAAGATAAAACAATCAATGATATAACAAAAGTTGAAAGTTTTGGAGAAGATCATCTTTATTGGGAAAACTTAGATGTAGATTTGAGCTTAGAGATGATAGAACATCCTGAAAGATTTCCACTTCAAGCACATACATAACAAAAACGAGGAGACCAATAATTTTTTATATTTTCTAATGGATATGCAAAAAGCAATATGATCTGACTACTATAATCAGGATAAAGAATAGTTATCTATTCTGAGTTAAAATACTGATAATAAAAGGTCAAAAAAATGAGAACAAGTAAATACACCCAAGAGTTTAAAGATTCAACAGTACAACTTGCATTAAATAGTGAAGAATCTGTTTTAAAAATAGGTGCAGATTTAGATGTAAATCCAAAAACAATCTACAATTGGATAAAAATATACAAGCGTAAAAATAATATCTATACTGATGATAGATTTAAAACTCCAAGATCTCCAATAAAAAATAGTGAATCAGAAGACTTAAAACGCTTACGAGCAGAGAATAAACTACTCAAGCAAGAACGAGATATTTTAAAAAAGGCAACCGCATACTTCGCAAAAGAAACTCTGTAAAGTATGCATGGATACAAGAACATAAAATGAGTTTCAATATATCTACCATGTGTAAAATTTTAAAAGTTAGCCAGAGCTGTTACTATCAATGGATTAAAAATGGTTCTATTGTGCATAAAGTTGATGAGAAACTAAACGAACTAATCAAAGAGATATTTAAATACCAACTCGAGAGGGATGGTTATATCTTGCAACTGTTATAGATTTGTACTCTAGAAAAGTTGTTGGCTGGTCAATGGACGATAGTATGAAAGTTTCACTTGTAAATGATGCTTTAGAGATGGCAATAAAAAGAAGAAAGCCAGCTAAGGGGCTTATCTGGCATACAGATAGAGGAAGTCAATATGCATCTTATGCACATAAAAATTTATTAAATCAATATGGCATAGTTCAAAGTATGAGTAAAAAAGGTGATTGTTGGGATAATGCAGTATCTGAAAGTTTTTTTCATACTTTAAAAACTGAACTAACTCATCATGAGAATTTTCAAACTAAGGCTGAAGCTAATGAAAAAATATTTGAATATATAGAGATTTTTTACAATAGACAGAGATTACACTCTTCAAATAATTATATGTCTCCAGTTGAGTTTGAAGAAAAAATGTTACAAAAGGAAATAGTCGCTTAGAGGGTTATATTCTTTGTCCTGTTTTTGGTTGACAGATCATCATGGGATGATAGTGGAGTACAATAAACTAAAGCCCTTCAAGTAAAATATTCCAGAGTCTATTTACCTCTTTATCGTTTAAAAAAAGGGTTGATTTATTGTTTTGGAGTTCCTCAAGTGCACTTTTATTGATGGGCATTGTTTTAGAACATTCAAAGTGTGTTGGCAGATAAGCTCGAATGAGAGAGATGTTACCTTCAATTTTTCGTGAACATAAAAAACAGTTATACTCTTTGTGTAAGCGCCCTTCATGTTCGAGTATTTTTACATAGCTTTCTATTGCTACACGTTTGGGATTTTGTTTATGCCACTCTTGTGAAGCATTTTCTAAGAGTTGAAAATAAAAATTCCCTAACTCCTCAGCATCTTTAAGATGTTTATAAAATAAAGAGAGAAAATCTTGCCATAATCTTAGAAGTTCATAATTGTTAATCCAAGGAAAACCAATATGGATGACATCTTTAAGTCTTCCTATAGTGGATTTTGCAGAAGGTTCTATCTCATAGTCTATTTTAAAGCCTATATTGATTGTTCCATGGCGTGCTCCATAGAATCTATAAAGGGTTTCTAAGCTATTGTTCGATAAAATAGTCACTATTAGATCCTCATCTTTTACACGATTGAGATTTATGATGTAGCCTTGCACTAAATGCTCCCTAAATACACACTTATTCAAATTATTTTATAAAATGGTACTAATATTATGCTTCTTTAAACCTTTAAGTTGTATAATCAAACACTTATTCTCTAAATAGACTAAGTTACTTTAAAAGTAACTTAAATTTATGAAGAATTTATATAAATTTTTATAATTTAGGAGTGAAAATGGTTGAACATCATGATTTATTGAGATCATTTAAAGATAACTGTGGGTTTGGACTTGTTGCCAACATTAAAAACAAGCCATCTCGTAAGGTTTTAAATGATGCGGTTACTGCACTAGAACGTATGATGCACCGTGGTGCTGTTGCAGCAGATGGGAAAACTGGAGATGGAAGTGGACTTTTACTTTCTATGCCAGAAGAGTTTATAAGAAAAGAAGCTGAAAAAGCTGGTGTTGAACTTGCGAGTCAATTTGCAGTAGCTTCTGTTTTTACAAAAGATTTAGCCCATTTAGATCTTATGGAACAAATTTGTTCTAATAATGATCTTAAGATAGTGGTTCGCCGTGAGGTTCCTGTAGATACAAATGCTCTTGGTGATCAAGCTATTGCTTCACTTCCAAATATTGTACAACTTATCATCACTCCAAACTCTATTATGGCGACAAACAGATTTGATGCTCTTTTATACCTTTCTCGTAAAGAAACAGAACATCAATTAGTTGACGATAGAGATTTTTATATAGCATCTATGAGTTCACGTGTTCTTTCTTATAAAGGGCTTGTGATGCCAACACACATCAAAGAGTTTTATAAAGATCTACAAGATGATGCTTTTAAAATCTCTTTTTCACTCTTTCATCAACGTTTCTCAACAAATACACTTCCTGAGTGGCGTCTTGCTCAGCCTTTCCGTGCAGTTGCACATAATGGTGAGATCAACTCTGTTGAGGGAAATAGAATCAATGTAGAGATCAAATCTGAATCTATTAAATCTGATGTATTCACAGATGAGGAGATTGCTAGAATACTTCCTATCTTGCAACCAGGCTCCTCTGACTCTGCAAGTGCAGATAACTTTTTTGAATTTCTTATCGTTAATGGTATGGATTTCTTTAAAGCAGTTCGTGCAGTTATCCCTTCAGCTTGGCAAAATGCTCCACATATGGATCCAGAACTTCGTGCATTTTATGAGTACCACTCAACGGTATTTGAAGCATGGGATGGACCTGCTGCATTTTCTGTAACAGATGGCCGTTATATTGGCTGTGTTCTTGATAGAAATGGACTTCGCCCTTCAAAATATATAGTAACAAAAGATGATAACCTTCTTATAGCTTCTGAATATGGTGTTGTAGATATTGCAGAGGAAGATATTAAAGAACGTGGTCGTTTACAATCTGGTGAGATGTTAGGACTTGATCTTAAATTTGGAAAACTTCTTAAATCAAACCAAATCGATGATTATTTAAAATCTTCTAATCCATATATGAAATGGCTCAATGAGCATATGATCTATCTTCAAGAACATGTAGAGGAGCAATATAGCTCATGTGGTGGTATTGATGAAGATACACTGATAAAAAAACAAAAATACTTTAATGTTACTCAAGAGATTGTAGAGCAAGTGATTGAACCTATGATGAAAGATGGTAAAGAGGCTGTTGGATCTATGGGTGATGATACTCCACTTGCTGCATTTTCAGATAAACAACGTAATTTTACAGACTTTTTCAAACAAAAATTTGCTCAAGTAACAAACCCACCAATAGATCCGATTCGTGAAAAAGTTGTTATGAGTCTTAACACTGGCTTTGGTGAAGTACACAATATTTTAGATGAGATTCCATCTCATGCACATAGATTAAAATCTATCTCTCCTATTATTACAGGGGAAAAACTAGAAGTGCTTAAATCATTTGGTGATAAAAAATCACCACGATATCAAGCTTTCTATCACAATACAACTTTCTCAACTGCATATAAGAGTGACTTAAAAGCTTCTTTAGATGCACTTGTTGAAAAAGTGGTAGAGTCTGTAAAAAATGACGATACACGTATAGTTATCTTAGATGATGGTGCATTTTCTGCTGAGATGAAAGTGATCCCTATGGCAATGGCAATAGGGCGTTTAAACTCTGCACTATTAAAAGAAAAAATTCGTCATTTAGTTTCTATGATAGCTGTTACTGGTGAAGTGATTGATTCTCACTCTGCTGCTGTACTTATAGGATATGGTGCAAGTGCAATCTATCCTAATGTACTTTTCCAAACAGTTGCATCGCAACTTGAAAAATCAAAAGCTATTAATGTTACTTGCCATGAAGCATTTAAAGCTGTTCATACTGCACTTAACTCAGGTCTTTTAAAAATTATGTCTAAAATGGGTATTGCAACAATTGCATCTTATAGAAATTCAGGTCTTTTTGATATTATGGGTCTATCACGTGAGATTGCTCAAGAATGTTTCGAAACATCACATTGTGCAATTGCTGGTTTAACATACAAAGATATAGATGAAAGAATAGAAAAATTTCATAAATCAGCATTTAAAAATGATGGATTTAAAAAAATCTTTCCACTTAATATTGGTGGATACTATAAATTTTATACAGGTCAAGAACACCATGATTTTGGTCCTGCTGTTATCCATGCTATTCATGCTGTGGCTGCAAGTGGGAAAAAAGAGGATTTTGATACTCTGAAAAACCTTGTAAACAAACGTGGATTGAAGTTTATCCGTGATTTCTTTGACTTAAAATCAGATAGAAAACCGATAGATATCTCTGAAGTGGAACCAAAAGAGGCAATCTTTAAACGTTTTGCATCAGCAGCAATGAGTCTAGGTTCTATCTCTCCTGAAGCACATGAGACTATTGCTATCGCTATGAACCGTATTGGTGGTCAGTCAAACTCTGGTGAGGGTGGAGAAGATAAGTCGCGTTTTGGTACTGAGAGAGTCTCTAAGATCAAACAAGTAGCATCAGGTCGTTTTGGTGTTACTCCGGCATATCTGCGTTCGGCTGAAGAGATTCAGATTAAAGTTGCACAAGGTGCTAAGCCAGGTGAGGGTGGACAGCTTCCAGGACATAAAGTTACTCCTCTTATAGGAAAACTTCGTCATACTGTGCCAGGTGTAACACTTATTTCACCTCCTCCACATCACGATATCTACTCTATCGAGGATTTAGCACAGCTTATCTTTGATATGAAACAGGTTAACCCTAAGGCTCGTGTAGCTGTAAAACTTGTTTCAACTGTTGGTGTTGGTACTATTGCTGCGGGTGTTGCAAAAGCATATGCAGACAAAATTATCATCTCTGGTGGTGATGGTGGTACTGGTGCAGCTCCTCTGACTTCAATTAAGTTTGCAGGAAATCCATGGGAGATAGGTTTAAGTGAAGCACATAATGCACTTAAAGCAAATAATCTTCGTGGTCTTGTTGAAGTACAAGCTGATGGTGGACTCAAGTCTGGTCTTGATGTTGTAAAAGCTGCCCTTTTAGGTGCAGAGTCTTATGCTTTTGGTACAGGTGTTCTCACAATCGTTGGTTGTAAAATGCTTCGTATCTGTCATGTCAACAAATGTTCTGTAGGTATTGCAACTCAAAATGAAAAACTTCGTGAAGAGTTCTTTAAAGGGCATGTTGATCAAGTGATTAATTACTTTACACTTCTTGCCGAAGATGTTCGTTCTATTATGGCAGAACTTGGTTATAAAACGATGGAAGAGATGATAGGTCGTGTAGATCTCTTAAAAGTTAAAGAGGATGATTTTGCACAAAAATTTGACTTCTCATCAGTATTACATCAAGAAGAGGGTGTCAATACACATCAGCAAAAATTCAATCACCCTTTTGATGATAATGCTTTTGAAAAAGATGTACTCAAAGAGGCAATGGTAGCGATTAAGTCACCTGATCAGCCGATTAGAATCCATAGAGAGATTCAAAATATTCACCGTAGTTTTGGTGCATTGGTGAGTGGTGAGATTGCTGAGTATTATGGAGATGAGGGACTCAACCCTGATACAATTAAAATCAACCTTACAGGTGTAGCTGGTCAAGCTCTTGGTGCATTTATAGCTCCTGGTGTATCTATCTACCTTGATGGTGTAGCAAATGATTATATTGGTAAGGGTATGAATGGTGGTAAAATCATCATCACTTCTAGCAATGAGGGTGAAGAGTTCTCAGCTGGTGGTAATACATGTCTTTATGGTGCTACTGGTGGTAAGCTTTATATCTCTGGAAGTGTAGGTGAGCGTTTTGCTGTTCGTAACTCTGGTGCATTTGCCATTGTTGAGGGAACAGGAGACAATGCCTGTGAATATATGACTGGTGGTGTTGTTGTAATTCTTGGAAAAACAGGTATCAACTTTGGTGCTGGTATGACAGGTGGTATCTCTTTTGTGTATGATCAAGAGCATAAATTTGTTGAGAATGTAAACCATGAGCTTGTAGAAGCTGTAAGAATTGATACAGATGAGGGTGATGAAGCTCGTCACTACCTTAAACGTTTACTCAAAGATTATGTAGTAGAAACACAAAGTAAAAAAGCACAAGATCTACTAGAAAACTTCAGAGTAGAAGTACGTAACTTCTGGTTGGTAAAACCAAAAAACTTAACGAAACTACCACTTAACTTAGAGAATGGAGACTAATTATGAGAGAATTTTTAACAACAGAAAGAATTGACCCAAGTAAAAGATTAGTCGTAGAGAGAACAAAAGACTTCGGTGAAATATATGAAGTATTTGATCGTGATGATGCAGCAACTCAAAGTGATAGATGTATTCAATGTGGAGATCCATTTTGTCTCAATAAATGTCCACTCCATAATTACATTCCTCAATGGTTGAAATCTATTGCAGAGAAAGATTTAGAGTTTGCATTCAAACTCTCAAATGAGCCTTCTCCGTTTCCAGAAGTGATGGGTCGCGTTTGTCCACATGATAGACTTTGTGAGGGTGATTGTACTTTAAATGATGGTCATGGTGCTATTACGATTGGTGGAATTGAAACTCATATAACAGAAGAGGGTTTTCGTGCCGGTTTAACACCGGATTTTCCAGGAATTACTACAGATAAAAAAGTAGCAGTTATTGGTTCAGGTCCTGCGGGTCTTTCTGTAGCAACATATCTTTTACGTTCAGGTATTGCGGTTACTATGTATGAAAGAAGTGATAGAGCGGGTGGACTTTTAACATACGGTATCCCTAACTTTAAACTTGATAAAAAAGTGGTAGAACGCCGTGTAAAACTTCTTGAAGAAGCGGGAATGAAACTTGTGCTTAACTGTGAAGTTGGAAAAGATATCACTTTTGAAGAGATTGCAAATGAAAATGATGCAATATTTGTAGGAGTTGGTGCTACAAAAGCAAAATCAGCTGGTTTAGCTGGTGAAAAAGCTCCAAATGTTTATGCCGCAATGGATTACTTAACAAACATTCAAAAGAAAAACTTTTCTCAAAATTATGAGAAAAAGTTTGACTTTAAAGATCTTAATGTTGTTGTGATTGGTGGTGGTGATACTGCGATGGATTGTCTTCGTACCGCAAAACGTGAGGGTGCAAAAAGTGTAACTTGTTTGTATCGTCGTGATGAAAAAAATATGCCAGGATCTAAAAAAGAGTATAAAAATGCAATGGAAGAGGGTGTGGACTTTACTTTCTTAGCATCTCCTAAAGAGATCATCCTTGATGAGTCTGGTAATGCCATAGCTGTAGAGTATGTGAAAACTACTCTAGGTGCTAAGGGCGCAGATGGCCGTCAACGTATGGAAGAGGTCAAAGGAAGCGAAACACGTGTTAATGCAGATATTGTTATAATGTCACTAGGGTTTGATCCTGCTGTACCATCTTTCTTAGCTGAAAATGGTATAGAGACAAACTCTTGGGGTGGGATTATTATAGATGAAGAGACGCATGAAACTTCAACTGCTGGTATTTATGCTGGTGGAGATTGTTTCCGTGGAGCTGATTTGGTTGTAACAGCGGCTTATGATGGTCGTGAAGCAGCAAGAAGTATAGTAGACTCTTTACTCTCATAATATCATACAAATTTACTCACAATTATGTGAGTAAATGAATTTTTCTCTCTCTATATTCTTTATAATAAGTATAAATTTGCTATAATAGTAGACTTTTTATATAATTTAAGGATTTTTCTTGAACCTACTTGACCTTTTTAGTAAAACATTTGAAAACAAACAGCCTGTAAAAGCAGAAGCATCTTCACATTGGATTAAATGTAAATCTTGTCACTCTACTATGTACTACAAAGAGGTAGAGAACCAGAGTTATGTATGTCCTAAATGTGGTTATCACCTTCGTATTGGTGTAAAAGAGCGTATAGAACTCTTAGCGGATGAGGGAACATTTATTGAGCATGATGCTTCATTAGAGCCTGTAGATCCTTTAAATTTTGTAGATAAAAAACCTTATAAAAAACGTATTGATGAGGGTTTCGCTAAAACTGGTAGAAAATCATCAGTAGTTGCTGGTAGCTGTAAGATGAATGGTGTTTCTGCTCAAGTGGTTATCTTTGATTTTGCATTTATGGGTGGAAGTCTTGGTTCTGTAGAGGGTGAGAAAATTGTTCGTGCTGTAAGTCGTGCTATAGAGAACAAAGAAGGGCTTATTATCCTTTCTGCTTCTGGTGGGGCTCGTATGCAAGAGTCAACTTTTTCACTTTTACAGATGTCTAAAACATCAGCAGCTTTAGCTAAATTGGCAAATAACAATCTTCCATACATTTCAGTTCTTACTGACCCTACTATGGGTGGTGTATCTGCTTCATTCGCAACACTTGGAGATATTGTTATCGCAGAGCCTGGTGCTCTTATAGGATTTGCTGGACAACGTGTTATTGAACAAACTATTGGTTCAGAGCTTCCAGATGGGTTTCAACGTGCAGAGTTCTTACTTGAACATGGCGCGGTAGATATGATTGTAAACCGTAATGAGCTAAAAAAGACATTAGCTGATCTTCTTACTCTTTTAAAAGTATAGTATGAGACTTTATGCACTTTGTGATCAGGATATGCTTGATAACAAGGGCATACCCCTCGCTTCATACATTGATATTGCAAAACAAAACAGTGCTGAAATAATTCAGTATAGAAATAAAAATGCAGATATCGCTTTCATAAAACAGCAACTTATCGCTATTCGTAAAATCTTTGATGGCTTTTTAATTGTTAATGATGCTTATGAACTTGTAGAGTTCTGTGATGGTGTTCATCTTGGTCAAGAAGATTTAAATATGATAGATCAAGATATCAACAAAGCAGTACAAATAGTAAGAGCAGTGATAGGAAAAGATAAAATATTGGGTATCTCTACCCATAATGAAGAAGAGGTCTTAGAAGCTAACGATATGGACTTAAACTACATAGGTTTAGGTGCCTTTAGAAGTACAAATACTAAAAAAGATATATCAGGCATACTTGGTGATTCACTTGATGCCATAGCCGCACAATCGAAACATTTTGTTGGGGCTATTGGTGGAGTGAAAAAAGATGACAGATTTGAGCATGTTACCTATCATGTTATTGGTAGCGGATTGTTGGATTAAATGAAGATCGATATCATTTCTATCGCCAAAAAAGAGAAGAGTATTTACGATCCTTTGTATAAAGACCTTACAAAAATGATATCTCGCTTTGCAAAAGTGCAAGATATTGAACTATTTCCAAAAGATGTAGCAAAATCACACACTATTTCACCAGAAGCCTCTCAGCGGGCTTATACTAAGGTTTTAGAACCATATACAGGTGGCGATTTTAATGTTATTTTGCACCCTGATGGAAAATTAATCGATAGTTTTGAATTTAGTAAGCTATTAGATGGTAAAATGTCGGTTAAATTTTTCATAGGTGGAGCATATGGCTTCGAAGATGAGTTTCTAAAAAAAGGAAATGCTGTTATAAGTTTAAGTAAATTGACGATGAGTCATAAGATAGCGAAGGCTGTTTTACTTGAACAGGTATACAGAGGTTTTTCTATACTAAGTAATCATCCATACCATAAATAAAATGTAAACTTAAGGACCAAAATTGCAAGAGAGTGAATTAAACTACTTTAAAGAGATTTTAGAGAGTCGTAAAGAACAGATCAGTAAAAATATTTCAGGTGTGAACAGTGAGTTAGAACAACTCAACAGATTAGAGTTAAATGATGAGGGTGATCATGCCTCAGTAAACAACAATTCTATGGTTGAAAGTGCAATTGTACAGCAACAAGAGCAAGAATTAAGAGAGATAAATATAACTCTTGGTAAAATAGCATCAGGCGATTATGGTATTTGTGAAATGTGTGAAGACGCTATAGGCTTTCAACGTTTAAAAGTGAAACCACATGCAATTTACTGTATTGACTGTAGAGAGATAGTAGAAAAATCTAAATAAGGTATTATTATGTACATAAAAAGATATACAATAGCAGCGTTTATACTCATGGCCCTTGTAGGTGGGTATGTATTTTCATATGTAACACAAGAGAGCACAACATTAGAGTTTTTTGGTATACCTTTACCTGCATTGTCTATTGCTATTTGGGTTGTTGTTCCTTTACTTATACTTTATATCGCAAGTGTACTCCATATGTCATTTTATAGTATGCTTGGTGGACTTAAGGTTCGAAAGTATGAAAAAGATTATGATAAGGTACTCGACTTAATTGTTGATGCTTACCTTGGTAAAAAAGATAGAAATCATACATTTAAAACACCTCCTTACTCTTTACTTGGAAGACTTTTAGATAACTCTACAATTTTTCCAAATGGAGAGATTAATTTTCAATTTGATAGTGATAAAACAAAGAAAATGACAGCTGTTTTAGATCTTATAAATAGTATTAGAGCTGGTGAAGTGGTAGATCTCAAAGGGTATAACTTAGATCCAGATAATGAACTTGTTATTCAAAATAAAAGAAATAAATATAAAAAGGGTGAACTCAAAGCAGAAGATATCCTTTCAAATCCTAAAAAGTATGCAAAAAGATTAGCACAAGAAGTATATGTGGATTTTGTAAAAGATGCATCAGTAAGTGCTATTGATAAATACAAAGAGTTCTTAACTCGAGAAGCTTTTGATATTATCATTACTCGTGTAAATGCAGATGAAAATACTTTAGAAATCTCTAACGATGCACTTATTATTTTACTTTCTAATTTAGACTTAGATATGAAAGATTATATTGAAATCTCAAGACTTGCAGCGAAAAGTATGATTCCAGAACAACGTATTAAACTTTTTGAAACACTGAGTAATGAAAAAGAAGAAGCAGTTGATGCCTATCTTTACACTCTATATGATTTAGAGATGATAGAGCCTGCCAATGCTCTTCTTGATATTTCTCAACCAGATGAGTATCAAAACTTTAAAGCTTATCGTGCACTTAAAGAGTGTGGTAAACATTTCAGTATTGATCTGTTTGTATAGATAATGATTAAAAATCTAAACTTTGACAATCCTCTTTATGTATTAGCTCCTCTTGCGGGCTTTACAGATCTCCCTTTTCGTAGTGTTGTCAAAAAGTTTGGAGCTGACTTAACTGTGAGCGAGATGCTTAGTTCCAATGCACTTGCACATGGATCTGAAAAAACACTCCATATGTTAGAAAAATCCCCTTTAGAAGACCCTTATTCAGTTCAGATAGCTGGTGCAGATACAGAGATAGTCCGTCGTGCTATAGAGGTGCTTAATGAGCAAGAGGGGATAGATATTATAGATCTTAACTGTGGTTGCCCTGTTCCTAAAGTTGTAGGACATGGCAGTGGCAGTTCACTTCTTTTAAATCTTCCTCTTATGGGTGATATAATCAAAACTATCAAAGAGAGCTCAAATAAAGAACTTACCTCTGTCAAAATCCGTCTTGGTTTTGAAGATAAAAACCATGTAGATATAGCAAAAGTTGTTGAAGATAATGGAGCAGATTTTATAGCTGTTCATGGACGCACTCGTGCTGGTAAGTTTAAAGCACCTGTTGATTATGATGCAATAGCTGAGATCAAAAAAGCGGTCAATATCCCTGTTATTGCAAATGGAGATATTGACTCTTATGAGAAAGCAAAGTGGGTACTTGAGCATACTGGTGCAGATGGTGTGATGATTGGTCGTGGTGCAGTTGGTGCTCCTTGGATCTTTCATCAGCTCCGTACGGGTGAAGAGCATGTTGAGATGTTTTTAAAGCATGAAATTATAATGGAACACTACGATAAGATGATAGAGTTTTATGGTGCTCATGGTGTAGCGATGTTTAGAAAACATACACACACTTACTCTAAAGGCTATAGAGGTGCTTCAGTGCTTCGAAATGAGGTCAATACTATTACAGATATACAAGAGTATAGAGATGTGATAGATAACTTCTTTAAAAATGGGGAGATGACTCTGTAATGTTAGAGATATCTAAAAGTATTAAAAATCTAGAAAAAGACGATATAGCGGATAATCTCCTTCATTATGATTACAACACTAAACACCTTCTCTCACTTATAAAAAAAGGGATAGAGTTAGATGATCCATCATATCTAAGCTCTTATCGTTCTTTTGAGGGTGAGGTGTTTGAGAACTTTATCTATGAAAAGCTTCTTCGTTATGCTGAAGAGAATGATTACATCGCAAAGTTTATACTTAAAGGCTTTCATCAAAACAAACATAAGGCTTATGCAAATACTCTCTCTATAAGTGAAAAAGAGCAGATAGTTTACAGAACGAAATCTCGTGAAATTAGTGAATTTGATGCGATGTTTGTGACGAAAAACAATGAACTCTATTTTGTTGAGATGACACTTGTAAAAAATGTACTTAAACTTCGTCGTCGTTTACGTAAGAAAAAGGCTCTTTTAGAGATCATTTTTCCAAATTATGAGATAAAAGCACTTATAATCCTCAATGAGGGTGCTACAGGGACAAAACAGTTCCCTGACTATTGTAAGGTATGGTTTACTAAAGAGTTCTCTGCTAGCGAGGTATTAGAATATATTACCGAGCTTAAAGAGAATAAAAAGACTTTAGTAGCCAAAGAGAAAAAATGGTCTTCTAAAATGATAGAAGCCCATACATTAAAACTCCATCCATTTAGATACTATAACACGATGAGTTGGATCACTAAAACGATACGTTCACATAAAAAACATATTATAGATATGAGTTTTTTAATGAACTATAAGGTTCAACGTTATCATGATCTCTATAACAAGTTTTATGTAGGGTATTTGACGATTGAAAGTGTAAGAGAACTTTTAGGTCTTACTGAGGAGTATGCACCTGAGCAAAGAGTTGTCGTAGCCTTAGAGAAAAAACATTCTGATGAGATTATACTTACTTACTATATTCAAAAAACACGTAAAAATCTTTACTTGTACTCATTTGATGATGATGGTAAAATGACGAAAGAGAAAAAAGATCCTTATGGAATTACAGTAACAGAAGTTTTTCATATCAATAAACTGATGAATGAGAAATATGAACTTAATATAGCAAATGTAAATACTATAAAAAAATTGCTTAAAGAGAGATACCTAAGAGATCACTCTTAAGCATCACCGTAGGAGATAGCTCCAGCTCTCTCTTTATAGGCTTGCAGAGCTTCTTGTGAGCTGTTAAAACTAGTATGAGTTTTTTCCTTATACTCTTGATTCTCAACTTGTAAAAATTCATCTAACTCTTGGTGTCTACTTTTGAGAATCGATTCAAAATCCTCTTGTGTTGTAGGTTTGTTATCTGTAAATTTATCAAGTAGAATATTACTCTTTCCAAGCAATATAAGGTAGGCCTGCTCACCAAAGTCGATCATCACAACACTTGTAGAATTATCAATAGATTTTTGGAATCTAATAGAGATAGGATTAATCTCTTGAGAGACTTTTTGGGCTTGTTGTTGAGGCTTTGGCTTCTGTGCAGCTTTTGTATCTGTATTTTCTTGAAAAAGCCATGGATTACCCTCTTTTGGTTTAAAACCATTGGCAATCATCCTTTTTCTTAATACAAAAAGAATCAAAAGCCCAACAATTAAAATACCTACCACAATGTAGTAACTTGCACCCATATCACTACCTTTTTTAGTAGGAAGTGCAGCGAGGGGATTCGTTGATGTTGTAGTAGAATTTGAAAGAGTTTTGTTTTTTTGTGCTTGATTCCTATCTACAAAGCGCAGACGTAATCCATAAGCATCAGCTGTCTTTGAAGCGACAAGTTTTATTCCTAGAGGTACACTTGCAACAATATGCACTTGATTTTTGAGTGGTGTAATTGTAATGGAGTGTAAAAATTTTGAAGAGACTTTTTTTACTCTTGAAGATTCTATAGAAGCACCTTCAAGTTTAATGATGATCTTTGTTTTTGTTACACTCTGTTTTATAACACCCTCATAAGGGGTGTCAAAAGTGAGCATTACATCTGCACGGTCTGTTCTGTCATAAATATTATATGAAAGTATTTTTGAAGCATGTAAAAAACTAAGAGAAAGGAAAAATACTAATACTAATCGAATCATAGTCTCTCTTTAGAAAGGTGGTATAAAACAGCAGAAGAATCGAGCACTTCATTGATACGAATAGCAAGATTTTTTTCATAAACCATAACCTCACCCTTGCCTAAAATACGACCATTAACATAAGATTCTACAGACTCACCAGCTGGTTTTTTCAAGTCTATGATTGAACCTTTTTCTAGTTGAAGTATCTCAGCAACACTCAGTTCTGTTTCCCCTAAATCAGAGATAAACTCCACTTCCATGTCGAGAATACCAGAATAATCCATCCATGAAAGTTCTGTTTCTGGATCAAATTCTGCTTCATGTTCTGCGAAGTTTTTATAGTTATGTGTCTTAACCATGTAGTTCCTTAATAGCTATCATAAGTTCATCATTTTCTATTTTTATAACTCTTGCTTGATCAAATTCAAAATCAAATGTGCCAATTTTTTCAAAATGTGGAGTATTTATAGTATAAGGATTTTTATCTTCCTCTTCCGCTATAACCTTTGCACTTCCAACAATTAAATTAGTAGTCTCTAGTGTCATATCTATAAGTGTCTCTTCATCACTCTCATCCTCTTCAAGAAAGAGTTTAGAAACTCTCTGCATGAAATTTTCATCTGATGCAATGTATACTCGATGTTTTGTATCGTTTTGTGTATCTATATCAATATAAGCAATAAGTGTTCTCTTATTTGAAACTCCATCTTGGATCTCGTGCGGAACACGAATCTGATGGATACAAAAATTTTTTGAAGCCTCTTCAATTGTTTTAATCATATTTATCCCCCGATATAATTATTTAGATTATACGTTAAGGAAACACAAAGCAAAATTAAATGCTATAATTCGCAAAAAGTTTCATAGGTGTTTATGATTGAATTAGTATTTCTCGGAAGTATTGTTGGTCTTTTGTCCGGTTTTTTTGGGATAGGTGGGGGTACAATCTTAGTTCCACTCTTACTTATGCTTGGTTATGAAACAAAAGTTGCTATAGGAATCTCTGTAGTACAAATGGTCTTTAGTTCTATATATGGTAGTTATCTCAATAATAAAAAAGGTACTCTTGATGTATCGATGGTACTTTTTATTGGGATTGGTGGCTTTGCTGGAGCAATGTTAAGTGGTTATATAGCTTCCTTTTTAAGTGATAGAGCTTTGGAGGTTATCTTTTTAGCTTTTGCTACTTTTGCACTTTTTCGTTTGTTTTTTCAAACAAAAGAGTATAGAGATCAAAGAGAAGTTCACAGGGTGGTTTTATTTTTTATTGGTCTTGTTTTGGGAGCATTAAGTATGACTATTGGTGTGGGTGGAAGTATACTGCTTGTTCCAATCTTAGTAGGTTTTTTACATGTACCTCTTAAAAAAGCGATCTCAGCAGGGCTCTTTTTTGTAGTGTTCTCTTCTGTGAGTGGCTTGATATCTCATGCTTTGAAGGGGCATGTAGATTATGAGAGTGGAGTTATTATAGGTCTAGCATCACTCCTTGGTGTTTACATAGGAATTCACCTTAAAGATAAGGTAAATACAGTGTTACAAAAAAGATTATTAGTTGTGTTTTATCTTTTAGTGGTACTATACTTAATAAAAAGAATATTTATAAATTAGGAAACAATTTGAAGAAAAAAGATGTCATAAAAATTACAGGGGCTAGAGAAAATAACTTAAAAAATATCAATTTAATACTTCCAAAAAATGAGCTTATCGTGATGACAGGGCTGAGTGGAAGTGGAAAATCTACTCTCGCCTTTGATACACTTTATGCAGAGGGACAACGCCGTTATATGGAATCACTCTCTAGTTATGCACGACAATTTTTAGACCGTGTAGGAAAGCCAGATGTTGATAAAATAGAGGGGCTTACTCCAGCTATTGCCATTGATCAAAAAACAACAAGTAAAAATCCACGTTCAACTGTAGGGACCATTACTGAGATATATGATTATTTTAGACTCCTTTATGCTCGTGTTGGAATTCAGCATTGTCATAAATGTGGCAAAGTTATTTCACAGATGTCTGCTTCAGATATCATAGGTGAAGTTGCAAAGCTTCCAGAGGGTGCAAAGCTTGTTCTTATGGCTCCACTTGTTCGTGAGAACAAGGGTGCTTATGCAGATCTTATAGAATCACTTGTACACAAGGGGTATGTTCGTGCAATGATAGATGGTGTTATGGTGCGTCTTGATGAAGAGATAGAGCTCTCTAAGACAAAAAAACACACTATCAAAGTGGTTGTGGATCGTGTAGTTGTCAAAGCAGAAAATAAAGAGCGTATCGCTTCATCTGTGGAGAAAGCTTTAAAAGAGTCTTATGGAGAGCTTGAGATAGACATACTCAACCATGAAGAGATAGATTCTAAAGCACATATACACTACTCAGAACACAATGCTTGTTTTGATTGTAAGATAAGTTTTGATCCACTTGAACCACTCTCTTTTTCTTTTAACTCCCCTAAGGGTGCTTGTAGTGAATGTGATGGTTTAGGGCTTCGTTATGCACTTGATCAAGATAAAATAATAGATCAAGATTTAAGTATAGAGAAGGGTGCTGTAAAGATTGTATATGGTTTTAACAAGGGTTATTACTTTACCTTTTTAAAGGGTTTTTGTGAGCATAATAAGATAGATATTACTGTGCCATATTCAGAACTGGAAACACATCAACAAAAAGCAATTTTGCATGGAAATATAGATGAAGTGACTTTCCTTTGGAAAAAGCATGAGGTGAAAAGAATCTTCCCTGGGATTATTCGTATCGCTTACGATATGCTCAAAGATGAGAAAGAACTTGCTGATTATATGAGTGAAAAGGTGTGTAATATTTGTGATTCACATCGTCTTAAACGCGAATCTTTGGCTGTGAAAGTTGCTGGAAAAGGGATAGCTGATCTTTTAGAGATGCCAATTGGTAAAACATATGAGTGGTTCGCTGAGGAGGAGAACTTTTCCCATTTTGATACACAAAGTCAAATGATTGCAGCCCCTATACTCAATGAGATTCGTGAGCGTCTTTACTTCTTGCATGATGTGGGACTTGGTTATATTACACTTGGTCGTGATGCTCGTACTATCTCAGGTGGTGAAGCACAACGTATCCGTATTGCTTCTCAGATAGGAAGTGGTCTTACTGGTGTGATGTATGTTCTTGATGAACCAAGTATTGGGCTTCATGAACGCGATACTCTCAAACTTATAAGAACACTGCGTTCTCTACAAGAAAAAGGAAACTCTGTTATCGTTGTTGAGCATGATAAAGAGACTATAGAAAATGCAGACTTTATTGTTGACATTGGTAATGGAGCAGGGAAGTTTGGTGGAGAGGTTGTTTTCTCTGGAACACTAGAGAAGCTTAAAAAAGCAAAAACTCTCACTGCAGATTATCTTTATGGTCGTAAAAAGATAGAGTATTTCTACCGTCGATCCCAAGAAAAATGGATAGAGATTAAAAATGTGACCCTCAACAACATTGAAAATTTGAGCGCAAAGATTCCCCTCAATAACTTTGTATGTATCACAGGGGTAAGTGGAAGTGGTAAGAGCTCATTAATGCTTCAAACATTGCTTCCAACTGCACGTGAACTTTTAAACCATGCAAGAAAAGTCAATAAAGTGGCAGGTGTAGAGATTACAGGACTTGAACATGTTGATAAGGTAATTTATCTTGATCAAAGTCCAATTGGGAGAACACCACGTTCTAATCCTGCAACCTATACAGGTGTTATGGATGAGATCCGTAATCTTTTTTCTCAGACAAAAGAGAGCCAGATTCGTGGATATACTTCGTCGCGTTTTAGTTTCAATGTAAAAGGTGGGCGTTGTGAAAAATGTCAGGGTGAGGGTGAGAACAAGATAGAGATGCACTTCTTGCCAGATATTATGGTCAAATGTGATGCTTGTAATGGAAGGCGCTACAATCAACAAACTTTAGAGGTCTTTTATAAAGGCAAAACAATCGCCGATGTTCTAGCCATGAGTGTAGATGAAGCTTATGAATTTTTTGCTCCTATCCCTAAGATAAACTTGAAGATGAAAACACTTGTTGATGTCGGTCTTGGATATATTACACTGGGGCAAAATGCTGTGACACTTTCGGGTGGAGAGGCACAACGTATTAAACTCTCTAAAGAGTTAAGTCGTAAAGATACAGGGAAAACTCTTTATATCCTTGATGAGCCAACAACAGGACTTCATTTTGCAGATGTTGATAGATTAACAAATGTACTTCACAAATTTGTAGAGCTTGGAAATAGTGTCTTGATTATTGAGCATAATCTTGATATGATTAAGAATGCAGATTATGTTATAGATATGGGCCCTGAAGGTGGTAGTGGTGGTGGACTTATCATCGCTGAAGGTACACCTGAAGAGCTTGCAGAGAATTTTGTGCAAACAAAGTCTTATACAGGTGAGTATCTTAAAAAAGAGCTTGCTCTACATAAATAAGGAAAAATTATGAAATTATTTTTATCAACAGCAACAGTTTTAGCACTTCTTTTAAGTGGATGTGCAACAGGAAGTGGACCAGAATATGATGCAAATGATTACAATCAGATAAAGCATTATAATATAGGTACAGTAACAGCTGAAAGAGATGTTATCATCAAGGATGATGGTACAGGAAAATTTCTTGGTGCTATTATAGGTGGTGTTATTGGTTCAACTGTTGGACATGGTGATGGATCTGTCTTAGCGGCTTTAGGTGGTGGGCTTATTGGTGGTTATGCTGGAAATGAAGTGGGCAAAGCGAATGCAAAAGAATTAACAGTTGAACTTGATAATGGCGAGCGTATTGTAGTTGTTGTTAAGGGTAAAGATATTCAAGCCGGTGATAGAGTCCAAATCATTAAAGATGGCAATAAAGTAGCACAAGTCAATAAAATATGATACAATGTGTTTATATATTGAAATAAGTGAGTAACTAGTGAAAAAGTATGAGATTTTAATCGTTGATGATGTGAGTGATAATATAAAAGTTGCCATTAGTATACTTAAAAATGACAGCTATAACTTCTCTTATGCTAACGATGGAAAATCTGCTATAGAAGTTTTAAAGACAAAGAGGTTTGATCTAATACTTCTTGATGTAATGATGCCGGGGATTGATGGTTTTCGTCTTTGTAAGATTATTAAAAACTCTCCTGCTATTAAAGATACTCCTATTATCTTTTTAACAGCAAAAACAGATATTGATTCTGTCGCTCAAGGATTTGAGCTAGGTGCTGTTGATTATGTTACCAAACCTTTTCATCCTCAAGAATTAAAATCACGTGTAGCAAACCATCTTGAATTATATCGTTTTAGAAAAGAGCTTGCTTTAAAAAATAAAGAGCTCAATCATGAGATTGAAGATGTAAAACATAAACATTTTACCGATTTAGAGATTGCACAAAAAGAGATACTCTATATACTCACAGATATTATGGAGTCAGATAGTGGAGAAACTGCTTGTCATGTCAAGCGTGTAGCAATGATTTCGAGAGAACTTGCTATCTTAGAGGGTAATCTTTTAGAAGAAGATATAAAGATGATCTACCTTGCTGCTCCTCTGCACGATATAGGAAAAATTTTAGTAGATAACTCGATCTTGCACAAACCTGGTAAATTAAGTGAAGATGAGTTTGAAGTGATGAAAAAACATCCAGTAAATGCAGTCAACATCTTGAAAAAATCTGATAGAAAGCTTATAAAAGCTGCAAAAATAATCGCTTATGAACATCATGAAAACTGGGATGGAAGTGGTTACCCTCAAGGTCTCAAAGGGGAAGATATTCATATCTTCGGAAGAATTGTTGCGATAGCTGATGTTTTAGATGCTTTAACAAACGAACGTTCTTACAAAAAAGCTTGGAGTTTTGAAGAAGCAATAAAATTTATTATGCAAAATAGCGGTACAAAATTTGATCCGCGTCTTGTTTCATTACTTATCGATCACCTTGAAATTTTTAAAGAAATTTTAGAGACAGATCAATGTCACTAGATATAGGCAGCACATATCTTTTAGGTTCTTTTAGTTTAGGAGCACTGCTGAGTGGCTTGCTTGTATATACAACATTACGTTCAAAATCTTCAAAATCAAAATATCTTCTAGAAGAATTAGAAAAAAAACAACTCAAAATAGACCACTTAAACACAAAACTTACAGAGATGCAAGAAAAATTGTCTCAAGGTAGTGGTGTTACAAAATCTACAAGTTTTACACAAGAACAGATTAAAAAGATCGAAGAGTTGCAAAACTTACTTCAAAAAGAGCAAAAAAAGGTACTTGAAGCAAAAAAAATTGCACAAGAAGCAAGTCAGGTTAAGTATGACTTTTTAGCCAATATTCGTCATGAGATTCGTACACCTATGAACTCTATCATGGTTTTTTCAGAGATTTTACGTACTGAACTTCAAGACACTACTCACAAAACTTATGCAGTCAATATTCTTCAATCAGGACATAATCTTTTATCTTTACTTGATGAGATTATAGAACTTTCTAATCTTCAATCTGGTGTTGCTACACTTGATGAAAAAGCTGTTGATATCCATCTTCTTTTTGAAACCATAGTTGAAGAAGAAAAAGCAGAAGCAAGAAAGAAATTTCTAGCATTAAATTTAACTATAGATGATGATGTCCCCCAATCAGTGATCCTTGATGATGAAAAAGTGAAAGATATTGTAAGTAACTTTATTGAAAATGCTTTGAAGTTTACACAAAAAGGTTCTATTGATGTTCGAGTATCGGCAGATAGGATGAACGTTATCAACAATACTATAAATCTTTCCATTAGTGTAAGAGATACCGGTATGGGGATTGAGAAGAAAAACTTTAAAACAATTTTTGAGATTTTCGATAAGAGAGATGATGCAAATGAAGTGGAGTTTCAAAGTACAGGTTTAGGACTCTCTATAAATAAAAAAATGGCAACACTTATGGGTGGTGATATCCTCTTAGAAAGTGAACTCTCTAAGGGTTCAAAGTTTACACTTTTGCTTAAAGATGTAGAGATTGTACTTGAAAATGAAAATGCTCCGGAGATAGAGACACAAGAGATCGATTTTAATCTTATAAAACCAGAGGGTGCAAACCTGATGATTATTGATGAGCCTCAGGAGAGTAGGGGTGTTGTTATAGAGAGTTTTGAGGGTACAAATGTAAAAGTGTACCACTACAATAATCCAAGAGAGGCTATTGATGTATTGAAGATGAAAGAGATGGATCTCATACTCATAGATCTAGATCTCTTAATAGCAGATGAGAATGCAGTCTCAAAAGTGATGGCAAAAATATCTAAAGCACCAGTGCTGACACTTACGACAAGGGTTTTGAAAGATATCGTTTTTAGTAAAAATGG
>CAZFGS010000015.1:0-22105 GCA_964518545.1 uncultured Sulfurimonas sp.
TAAGCGTAAGCGCTGATGAAGTAAAAGAAGATGCGAAATTCGTAGAAGATTTAGGTGCAGATAGCCTAGATGTAGTTGAATTAGTAATGGCTCTTGAAGAAAAATTTGACATCGAAATTCCAGATGATGAAGCTGAAAAGATTCAAACTGTTGCTGATGTTGTTGCTTATATAGAAAGCAAATAATAAATAATTAGCAAATTTTAACTGTCAAGCTTGTCTTGACAGCTAAATATTTTTAGAAGTGAATTTTCACGTTGATTTTTAAAAGTATTTTATATTTTATGGAGACACATTTATGAGAAGAGTAGTAGTAACAGGTTTAGGGATGATAAACTCAGTAGGGAATGATAAAGAAAGTGCATTTAAAGCTATCTGTGATGGTGAATGTGGAATTGATACGATCACTATCTTTGACCCTGAAAATTACAGTGTGAAGATTGCAGGTGAGGTAAAAAACTTTGATCCTTCTACTGTTATGGCTCCTAAAGAAGTAAAAAAAGCAGATAGATTTATCCATCTTGGCCTTAAAGCAGCTCAAGAAGCTATGGCTGATGCAAACTTTGGTGAAGATACTGATATGGAAAGATTTGGTATCTCTGCTGGTAGTGGTATTGGTGGGCTTCCATCTATTGAGAAAAACTCTGTTATATTAGAAAATCGTGGACCTCGTCGTATTTCACCATTTTTTATCCCTGGAGCATTAGTAAATATGCTTGGTGGTTTTGTGTCTATTGAACATGGAACAAAAGGACCAAACCTCTCTTCTGTAACAGCCTGTGCTGCTGGTACTCATGCAGTAAGTGAAGCATGTAAAACAATCATGTGTAATGGAGCAGATAAGATGTTAGTTGTTTCTGCTGAGTCAGCTATTACAGGTGTTGGTATTGGTGGTTTTGCTGCTATGAAAGCACTCTCAACAAGAAATGATGACCCTAAAACATCTTCACGTCCATTTGATAAAGATCGTGATGGTTTTGTTATGGGTGAAGGTGCAGCAGCACTTGTACTTGAAGAATATGAATCAGCAGTGGCTCGCGGTGCAAATATTTATGGTGAGATTATTGGTTTTGGTGAGTCTGGTGATGCAAACCATATCACAACACCATCTCTTGATGGACCGGCTCGTGCAATGAAAGCAGCATATAAAATGGCAGGTGAGCCAAAAGTTGATTATGTGAATGCACATGGAACATCAACACCTGTAAATGATAAAAATGAAACAGCAGCAGTAAAAGAACTTCTTAGTGGTACTGAAGGTGGATGTCCTCCAATGAGTTCTGTAAAAGGTCAAATTGGTCACTGTCTTGGTGCTGCTGGTGGTATTGAAGCTGTTACTTGTCTTATGGCAATGCGTGATGGGGTTATCCCACCAACGATTAATTATACAACTCCTGATGAAAATTGTGACCTTGATTATGTTACAGAGGGTGCTAGAAAAGCAGATTTAAATGTTGTTATGAGTAACTCATTTGGATTTGGTGGAACTAATGGTGTTCTGATTTTCAAAAAAATCTAATTGACAAGGATTTAATTTGGCTACATATTTAGATTTTGAACACAAGATTAAGTTTCTTCAAGAAGACATAATCTCTGCACGTGTTCGTCACGATGAAGGTAAGGTTGCAGAACTTACAAAAGAGTTAGATAAAACAGTAGAAAAGATTTATAAAAATCTTTCAGACTTTCAAAAACTACAACTTGCACGTCACCTTGATCGTCCTTATGCTCTTGATTATATCAATCTTATTGTGAGAGATAAGTATGAAATTCATGGTGATCGTCACTTTCGTGATGATGCTGCTATCATTTGTTATATGGGTTACATTGGCGATGAGAAAGTGATGGTTATTGGTGAGCAAAAAGGCCGTGGTACGAAAAATAAGCTCAAACGCAACTTTGGTATGCCACACCCTGAGGGTTATAGAAAAGCACTTCGGGCTGCTAAAATGGCAGAGAAATTTGGTATGCCGATTTTGATGCTTGTGGACACACCGGGTGCATATCCTGGTCTTGGTGCTGAAGAGCGTAACCAATCAGAAGCTATCGCAAGAAACTTACTGGAACTTGCAGATATTAAGACACCAACTATCTCTATTGTTATAGGTGAAGGTGGTTCTGGTGGAGCACTTGCTATTGGTGTTGCAGATAGATTTGCTATGATGCGCTACTCTGTATTTAGTGTTATCTCCCCTGAGGGTTGTTCAGCAATCTTATGGAATGATCCTAAAAAAGCTGAGGCTGCAACAAATGCAATGAAGATTACTTCATCAGACCTGCTTGAACTTGATCTTATTGATGATATCATCAACGAGCCACTTATTGGGGCACATCGTGATAAAGATGCTGCTGCAGAAGCGATAAAAGAGTACTTCTTAGAAGAGCTTCCAAAACTTAAAGCTATGAGTGAAGATGAGCGTATGGATGCTCGTTATGCTAAGCTTACAAAGCCAGGTGCTTTTAAAGAGTAGCTTCTACTTTTCATCTACTTTTAAAGGGTCAATTTTTGGCCTTTTTAATCTTTTTCCTTCTCTTGAAAACTTTATAAGATCTTCTACATTATTTAAATTTGCATCGCATTTATCCATACAATGTATAAAAAGTCCATATGTTGTCATTACATCACTCATCGCTCTATGGTGTGTTGCATTTGGATTTAAGTTAAGTGAGTCATTAAGATAAGAGAGACCATATCTATAAGAGCTAATACTACGCTCTGCAAAGTTTAAAGAACATAGTGTTCTATTTAATAGTGATTCAAAGCCACATTTTTCTAAACTTGCAGAGATAAAGTTATAATCAAACTTCACATCGTGAGCGATAAATATAGCATCACCTAAAAAAGTTTTAAATTCTTGAAGTACCTTTTTTAAAGGGGGAGCATCTTTGGTGTCAGATGCTTTTATACCTGTTATCTCTGTTATATGGGGATTGATCTCTTTTGTATAGACAAGAGATTCATAACTGTCGATAATTTTGCCTTTTTTTACTTTAATTGCGGCGATCTCTATGATTTGGTGTTTCTCTATTTTTGAGCCATTTGTTTCTATATCTACGATACAAAATTCTGCTTCTTCAAGTTTTGTAAATTTTGTTTGAAAAAAGTAGTGCCCTTGACGTTTAATGATATTTAATCCTTGTGCATGGGAAAGTTCAAGAAAAAAGTCTAAGCTTTCATCTATCTGCTCTTTTATTTTTTCAAGTGTTAGGCCTCGAGTAGTAAGGAGTGAGACACTTTTATGATCGAGGGGAAAAGTTTTATTGAGCATTGGCTATAAACTTTTGAACTTTTGACTTGTCTTTTTTCCCATGACTTATCTCTACCCCACTACTTACATCAACACCGTAAAATCCATAAGTTTTGAGTGAAGCAACATTTGAGTCATTCAAACCACCGGCTAAAATTATTTTAGAACAATCGACATCTTCAAACCACTCTATATTTATCCTTTTTCCTGCTCCACCATAAGCTTCACAGTAAGCATCTATAAGTCTGTACTCATCTTTATATTTGAGTATATCTTCTTTTGATTTAGCTCTAATCACTTTGATGTATGGTGTTTTGAGTGCACAACAGAGTTCATCTGAAGCATCAAAATGAAGCTGTGCTAGTGTAGCGCCAACTACTTGACATGTTACATCAATGGTGTATGCTTCTTCATTGACAAAAAGGGCAACTTTTTCTATAAAAGGGGGTAATTGAGAGATGATCTCTTTTGCTTTGTCTATAGTGATAAAACGTGGAGACTTATCGTAAAAAACAAAGCCAAGAGCATCAGCTCCTGCATCAATTGCCATTATTGCATCTTCATATGAGGTGATACCACAGATCTTTGTACGCATTAGATTTGTAAACTTTCTATAGCTTTTTTACGATCTTCATGTTTAAAGACATAGCTTCCTGCAACTACAACATCTACACCTACATCTTTAAGAGATTGTATATTTTTGTCGCTTACTCCACCATCCACTTCTATAAGGCAATTTGGATTAAGTTTATTTCTCATCTCATTTAAACGCGAGGCCTTTTCAATAACACTTGGTATAAAGCTTTGTCCACCAAAACCAGGGTTCACACTCATAAGCAACACCATATCTAAATCTTTAAGTAAAAACTCTACAGATTCTGGTGGAGTATGGGGATTTAAAACAATTGCAGGTTTAATCCCTAAAGAGCGAATCTTTTGTATAAGTCTATGGGGGTGTTTTTCCTCCTCTATATGAAAAGAGATGTATTTGGGTTGAAGTGGTGCAAATAGTTCTACAAAAAAGGTATTATTTTCAACCATAAGATGAATATCAAGAGGTTTAGTAGCACATTTTGCTACAGCAGATACAACGACTGGCCCAATTGTGAGATTTGGAACAAAGTGACCATCCATTACATCCACATGAACTAGGTCGCACCCAGCATTACAAATCTCTTCAACATCACATTGAAGATTCCCAAAATCAGCAGATAAAATACTTGGTGCTACTTGCATCATATTATATTCCTAGTTTTATTTTTGAAATTATAGAAAAAACTAGCTTTTTATCTTGTTAAGAAAAATAAGAAGTTATCGCCACTAAAAGATAAATCAACCTGAACACCTTTTTTATCTTGAGCAATTTCTAAAAGAGCATCTACATTCGGATAGGTACGTGGCAGTGTAATGTCTACACTAATGCCTTGCTCTGAGAGAAGTGTTTTTACTTTTCCACCTACAATATTGACAAGTTCGGCAAGAGTATCTAAAATCATTTCAATATTGTCAGTTGCTTCACCTATAAGTAATTCACAGGCTTTTTTTGCTATATCAACAGGAAAAACAAGCATCACCATCCCATCTATATCTCCATAAAAACCTATAGAGCTTGCTATTTTATTATCCTTATCAACAATCTCAATTTTATCAACTTTAGCGGCTTCTTTAATAGCTTGAGAGTTTGTCATCATCTCTATGGTTGCGACAGTAGCATCTATAAAGTTTGGAAGTTCACCAACGATTACTTTATTGATTGCACGTTTATGTTTAACACTTGCTGCTGTACTCGCACCAAGTTCATTTAAAAGTTCTTTATTCTGTAAGATATCATCCATTTGGTCAAAAAACATGATGCCAGAATCCTCAAGTGTTTCCTTAAACTCTTTTGGCGTTTTTTCAAAGGTCATCCCAACAAAGCAGATAGTAGCATTATATTCTGCACTAGAACTTGCTAGTTTAGAGAAAAAATTAAGAGCATGAACATTCATACTTACTACTTTATAAGCATCAAAAATAAAGAGTCTAAAACCAACATTAAGTGAGTTGTTATGGTAAGCTATATTAAAAGTAGCACCTATCTCTGTATCTAAAAAAGATGAGACAGTATATATGATAGCATTCCCTGTAACACGAGTTGCTACTTGTTGCCCCAACTGTCCAAGATAAGTATTTTCAATAATAACATCATAAGCATTTTCAGCTTGAGCTTTTTCTTGAAACTCTTTATATGTTTGGGTAATAATTGGATTGTGTCCATTATCATGAAGCTCTATGGCTATCGCTGCACGTTGTGATTTGTCTTCGCTATAGAGGAGAACATTTTTACTTTGATTTTTAAAGCTTGAAGAGAAAAGTGAAGCTATCTCTTGAGATGCAAAAAGTGAAAAGTTTAAATCATCTTTGTAAAATTTTCCAATAGCCTTGAATTTTTTTTCATCATAGTCACAAAAACCGACCGTAGCATGATTTGCAGTGCGAACCTTCATAAACATTTTGACGAAGGCATCAAGACCATTACGGTTGAAAAATACAACTTTTTTTAATGAAACAAGAATCATGCTTGCCTTGAGTTTCGTTGTAGCTTCTATATCTTCTAAACTTAAAAAGCTGACACTATTGTTACCATCTAGAAAACCTTGCGGTGTAAAAATACCTATACCATCTTTGACTACTGCTCTCATGTTATCTCCATCACTGATGCAAAATCATCATAGATATCACCAACATAATCAATTTGAAACTCTATAAAGTCATTGAGTCCTGCTTCTATATAAGCAGGCTGAGAAAGAGTGTAAAAGAGGAGAAGATGCATCCATTGTCCAAACATATCTACCTTTTCATCTTTTGAAGGTTTGACTCCTGAAGCTGCTTGAACAATTTGTGAGATCTCTGGGCTCATCTCCCATTTGTTTGCTATCTGTTCACAGATATCAAAGAGATCTACATTGCATAAACGCTGTAGTATGGTGTTGAGATCGATAGGATTGACACTACGAAGAAGATTAACATCATCTATCTTATCACTAAAAAGAGCTTCTGAAACAATGACACTCGCAGGTAATAAGGCGATAGCACTTTCAATCTCTTTATCTTCAGTATTAAGATGTTTCAGTATTTTTTGCCAAGATGCTGAGAGCTCAGCTTGTAAATTTGCAAAAGATGTTTTGTTAAGTTTAAAAAGTTTCCATTGTGCAGGAGATAAAAGATTGATCATATAATTGTAGGTAGTTTGTTGAGACTTGGCAACTCCCAAAATTCCAAAGATTTGATTGATATCTTTGACCTCTGTCTTAAAACCATATATGGGTTTATTGACTAAGTCTTTAAGATAAGCACTTAAGGCTAAATCTTGAGATGCAATCTGTGCTGCCTTAGTAAGTTCCCCCTCATTGAGTAGTTTTATTGTTACCTGTAAAACTTTTGAAGAGGGGGGAATCTTTTCTATATAGGTATCAATCTTATCTTTAGTTATCAAATCGTTTATCTTTTATGTGAATTTGTTGAATATTGTATATTTTAGCTGTATAATTATAAAAGAAATATAAATTTATCAGAAGTTTATAAAAGTTAGTTGGCTTAAGTTGAAGTTTTGCTTTAACTTGATACAATTCGCAACTTTAAAAACCTAAACAAGGAACCTAAGATGGCAAGAAGATGTGCTATTAGTGGCAAAGGCCCTATGAGTGGGAACAATGTTTCTCATGCAAAAAACAGAACAAAGCGTCGTTTTTTATTAAACCTAAGAACAGTGCGTATCACATTAGAAGATGGTACAACGAAAAAAATTAAGATTTCTGCAAAAGAACTACGCACACTTAAGAAAAATTCGTAAACTTCAGGAATTGATTTGAATCTTTTAGAAAGGATTCGTAAATTCCTCAATTGGGAGATTGCTCCCAAACCAGATGTAAAACTTCTTCCTGAAGTTTACCCTCACCTCAAAGCATTTCGTTTACCCCTTATATTAACAGTACTAACTATGCTCGTTGGAACTATTGGTTATGTTCTTATAGATGATTTTACAATCATGGATGCCATATATCAAACTGGTATTACATTTACAACTGTTGGTTTTGGAGAGATTGCTCCTGTTTCTGATGCAGGTAGAATTTTCACAATTACACTTATTATTGCTGGATTTGCAGTTTTTTCATCCGCAGTTGGTATCTTGGTTTCAGAGTTAAATAAAGGTAATATTATTGCTATTCTCAAGGAGAGAAGAATGTTATATAAGATCGCTAGACTTAAAAAACATTTTGTTGTTTGTTATCATAATGATTACACGATAGAAGTCACACAACAGTTACGTCTCAATCATATTCCTTTTGTTGTGATTGATCCTAGAAAAGAGATTCATGAATGGGCACAAGAACATAAGTACCCAGCTTACCTTCAAGCGGAACCTCATGCAGAGCTTGCGATGCTTAAAGCTCATCTCTCCTCTGCTAAAGGTCTTATAACATTGTCTGCTTCTATTGCTGATAATATTGCACTTATCGCTTCTGTAAGACTTTTTGAAAAAGAGCATTTTTTACCTCGTCCTTACTATGTAATCTCTTCTGCTGAATCTATGAGTGATGTTGAAAAACTGAAAAAACTTGGTGCAGATACAGTGGTAAGTCCAACAAAACTTACGGCACAACGTATAAGTGCAATGGCTGCTCGTCCAGATATGGAAAATCTTTTAGAAGAATTTTTGTATAAGAGTGATAATCCTCTAGATATGGAAGATATCATTGTCCCAAAATACTCATGGGCAGTGCTTAAAAAGCTAAAAGAGACACATATTCGTCAAATTACAAACTGTTCTATCGTTGGAATTACCAAAAAAGATGGAAAATTTATGAGTATGCCTAAGGGTGATGTTCTAGTAACAAGTGAGTGTAAACTTCTTGTGATTGGGACACATGGAGGTATTAAAATGACCAGAGACCTTATAAGAAAAAGGGTAAAACCAAAGGAGTTGAAGTTTGTATAAGATAGTTCAAACAAGTTGTGGAGTTTGTTGTGCTGATGGCTTTTATGCTGATGGTATTAGTGCTGGATTGAAACCAAATGGAGCACTTGACATGGCGTTTATCTACTCAGATATACCTTGTGAAATAGCATCTGTTTTTACAACAAATAAAATGACTGCTGCACCCATAAGACACTTTAGAGAGATGGGGGAGTTTGAGACAAACTTTGTGCTTATCAATTCTAAAAATGCGAATGCGATGACTGGAAAAGCTGGTATTGAAGATATTAAAGAGATTCTAGCAACTTTGCCAAGTGATGTGAAAAATCCTGTTATGAGTTCAACTGGTGTTATTGGTGTGCGAGTTCCTAAAGAGAAGCTTATAGCTGGAGCAAAACTTTTTGATATAAGTCAAAAAAATCCCCATAATGCAGCAAAAGCAATTATGACTACAGATAGTTTTTCTAAAGAGATCTCTCTAAGAGTTGAGCTTGAAGATGGTAGTAGTTTTAATATTGGAGCAATGGCAAAGGGAGCAGGGATGATAAACCCTGCTATGGCTACTATGCTTTGTTTCATAACTACTGATGCAGATGTATCTAAGGTAAAAATGCAAGAGATCCTTGATTCTATAACAAAGATCACTTTTAATGCTGCAAGTGTAGATGGAGATACCTCTACAAACGACACTGTAATGCTTTTGAGCAATAAGAAGTCTGGTGTGTTTCATGCAGAGGCTTTTAAAGAAGCCCTCTACACTATTATGAATTTTCTTGCTCGTGAGATGGTAAGAGATGGAGAAGGTGCTACTAAGCTTGTAACATATGAGATTACAGGTGCTAAAGATGATGCCCAAGCGGAGAAAGTAGCCAAAGCACTTTCAGACTCACTTCTTGTGAAAACTGCACTTTATGGTGAGGATCCAAACTGGGGACGTATAGCTTCTACGGTTGGTGCAAGTGGGGTAGAGTGTAGTGAAGATAAACTCAAAATCTCTTTTAATGATCTATGTGTATATGACTCAGGAAAACTTTACTTTGATGCTGAGATGGAAGAAAAAGCTTCCAAGGTGATGCAACTAGATAGTTTTACAATAGCTTGTGATTTAGGCATTGCAGAGGGTAAATTTAATGCTTACGGCTGTGATCTTGGCTATGAATACATAAAAATTAATGCAGATTACAGGACATAACTAGTCCTGATAATCATTTTTAAATGCAACATATCTTGAAGCTGAAGCATAAAGCTCTTTGACTTCATCTTCTGTTAATTCTCTCACTACTTTAGCAGGACTTCCCATAATTAAACTTCTTGGTGGGAACTTCTTGTTTTTCGTCACTAAGCTTCCAGCACCTACGATAGACTCTTTTCCTATGACTGCATTATCTAGTATAGTTGCACTCATTCCTATGAGACAAGCATCTTCAATGATGCAGCCATGAAGCATTACTCTATGACCTATAGTTACATCATCACCAATGATAGTAGGGCTTCCATCCCCCTCAACACCACGAACTTCACCTTTATGGTGAGTGATATGTACCATGCTTAAATCTTGTATGCTTGTTCTGCTCCCAATTTTAATGGAGTGAACATCACCACGAACGACCGTCCCAAACCATATAGAAGAATCCTCACCAATCTCTACATCACCTATAATATCTGCTGATGGTGCTATCCATGTATGGTTTCCAATTTTTGGAGTATATTCTTTAAACTTCATTATCATTTTAGCTCTCCTTGTAGAGTCGTGAAGCGAGTTGTGCTACAGAACTCGAACTTTCTTTTTTTGTCGCTTTAGCGATACGATTTACATAATCTTCCATCAGTTTATGATTATTGATCTGTTTTGTACTTTCAGGTTTCAGTCTTATATATGAGCCATCACTTTGTAGTTCATGTGATAGCATATTGTCTGCACATTGAAGTTGTAATATTTGGATAATTTTTTCTCTAGAAGCATTATCTTTAATGGCAGTAAGAAGTTCAATACGTCGTACCAAATTTCTAGGCATCCAATCAGCACTTGAGATATAAACCTGTGAAGTGTCATTTTTAAAGTAAAATGTGCGTGGATGCTCAAGGTATTTTCCTAAAATAGAAACTACTTTGATATTTTCACTTACCCCTTCGATACCAGGTTTTAAACAGCAAATCCCACGTACTATGAGTTCAATTTTAACACCTGCTTGACTTGCCTTATAAAGTGCACGGATTACATCTTCGTCAACAAGAGAGTTCACTTTTGCAATAATTTGCCCATTTTTACCTTGACGGGCTTCATTTTGAATGAGTGAAAGAATCTTTGGTTTTATCTGTGTTGGTGCCATATAAAGCTCGTGAAGCTTTCCTTTTTTACTAAAGCCTGTTAAGAAATGAAAAAACCTTGTAAGGTCATTGGTCACTACATCTTTACTTGTCATATAAGACATATCGGTATAGATTTTTGCAGTGGAAGGGTTATAGTTTCCTGTACCTAAATGTGCATACTGTTTGAGTTTTCCATTTTTACGTCGAGTAATAAGTGTCGCTTTTGCATGAACTTTAAACCCTTTAATACCGTAAATTACATGAGCACCTGATTTCTCAAGTGCTTTTGCCCAAATGAGATTGTTTTCCTCATCAAAACGTGCTTTAAGCTCAACCATTACAGTTACTTGTTTTCCACTTTCACTTGCATCCATTAAGGCTTTTACTATTGGGGAGTTTGTTCCTGAACGGTAAAGTGTCATTTTAATTGAAACAACATCACTGTCTTTTGCTGCATCTTGGATCAGTTTTACAACAGGTTCAAAACTCTCATAAGGATGGTACATCAATACATCTTGCTTCTCAAGTGTAGTAAATATATTTTCTCCATTATCAAAAGGTGGGAGGTTCTTCGGTTTAAATGGCGGTGCTAATAGATGAGCAAAATCTTTATTGCTCACAATCTGCCAGAGACTTGAAAGGTTTAAGAAAGTATGGAATTTATAGATATCATCTTTGTAAACATTGGTATGGCGATTGAAGAAATTGATAATCTCATCATCGGCATTACTCCCAACTTCAAGACGAACCATTTCACCCTTACGACGAAGTTTTAAGCCCTCTTCAAGGATCTCCATAAAGTCATCTGCTTCCTCTTCTTCTATGGCGATATCTGCATTTCTTGTAACTCTAAACGCGGCAGATTTTAAAAGTGTATAACCAGGAAAAAGGTTGTCAACATGTTGTGTAACTATAGTTTCAATTGGTACATAAGTACCATTACCAAGTTCTACAAATCTGTCTAAAACACGAGGAACACGTATAATTCCAAAACGCTCAATACTAGCATCATCACTATCGCTGAGTTTTACGATAAGCCCAAAACTTAAGTTGTTAAGATGTGGAAAAGGGTGTGTGGAATCGATAGCAATAGGGATGATGACAGGGTAGATATTTTCATTGAAAAACTTATTGAGATAGTTTTTTTGATGTTGATTTACTTCATCATAACTCTTTACTCTCATCCCTTCTACTTCAAGATCTTTAAGAATTTCACTACGGCAATGCTCTACTACCTGTTGTTCTTGGTGGAGGTATGAGCGAATCTCTTTGAGTTGTTGTAGAGGTGTCAGTTTATCTGCGCCTGAGACTATAATCCCAGCAGAGAAAAGCTTTTTGAGACCTGCTACACGAATCATATAAAATTCATCAAGATTTGTCCCATAAATAGCGAGAAACTTTAAGCGTTCAAGCAGTGGAAGAGATGTGTCTTGTGCTTGTTTAAGTACTCTTGTATTAAACTGGAGCCATGAGAGCTCACGATTGATATATAGATTTGGATTTTTAAGATTTAGCATAAATATATGTCCAATAATAAATAATTTTTTTAATTATAGCTAAATGAGTTTATTATTTGATTATACCGCTCCCTTTGTAGTTTGCAGAGTGATAAATAGTAACACCATTTTTTCGTGCATAGTACTTGAGTAAAAGCTTTTGCAGAGTAGCTTCTATGGAAGGGGCGAACCAAGCATTATTACTGATGGCAAGTACGTATTTGACATCTCCTTCATAAAGTTCTTGACAAGTTGCCTCGTAGCAGATGGCATTACGAAACTTCACCCCTTTGATGGTGAAATCTGTTGGATGGCTTGCTGCTAAAAAATCACTAGCTCCACTAAAGAACGTATCATTAATAAATTTTTGTGCAAATTTTGGAAGGGGGATATACTCACCAAATGGGACTAAGACAAGCTTTTTGGCAATGGTGTAATTTCCATTTTCAAAAAGATAGCTCACATTATAACTTTTATGATTTTCTTGCAAAAGAGTGCCTAAAAGTATACTGATATCCATAGATTTTTTTTGGAGTCTTTGTATAAGTATCGGGTTTTTATTGAGATAGAGGGGAAGCACAGATTCTGGTAAAACGATCAGATTATAGTGCTCTTTCTTTGCCTTGTCTATCTCTTGAAATACCATTTTAATCGTTGGATAAAAAGCTTTTTTTGTCCATTTATACTCTTGAGGGATCTCAGTTTGAATGAGCTTTATCTTTAGTGGGGCATCCTCTTGTAGAGGGTAACCATAGTTAATCGCACCAAATAGTAAGAACAATGGGAGAAGTTTATAAGGTGTTTTCCTGAAAAAAGAGGGTAGTGCAAGGGAAGTTAAAATGAGAAAAAGTTGGTATTTATAAACTCCAAAATAGCTATCTACAAATAGAAGTTCTATCTGTAACCAGTTCCAGTTAAAGGGTTCAACAAAACTGAGTCCAAAAAGGAAAATGGCTCGAATATATGGTTTGTTGGTAAAATAAAGAGGAAGAAAAAACAGAAGATAGATAAAGCCAAAAGTAAGGGTGATAATAGGAGACATATATCCAACCCCCTGATACTCAAAACTATAGCCAATCCAGTAAAACCAAAAGAGTCCAATAAAAAAACCAGCAACTAAAATGGATCGCTTTGGTATATAAAGAAAAAGGGCAAGTGAAGAAAGACCAAAAAGGGTGTTAAATAGTTTATTTGTAAGGTTATACTCTTCAAAATAGATAAAAGCACTAAAAAAAAGTGCAGTGATAATACCGAGTAAAAAGGTTTGTAAAATTTTATTCATGTGAAATTGTACTCAATTTAGAGGTTTATTAGTATAGTTTTTGTATAATCGCCACAATTTTATTTAATAAGGAAGATAAGATATGGAAATTATCTCTCAACTATTACCATTTGTATTTTTAATCGCGATTATGTATTTTGTGATTATCCGTCCACAACAAAAAGAAGCAAAAGCTAAAAAAGAGATGATCGAATCTCTGAAAAAGGGTGATAAGGTTATCACTAATGGTGGATTTATCGTTGTTATTCATAAAGTTGAAGAGAAATTTTTAAGTGTTGATATGAATAAAGACACTATCGTGAAAATCACGAAAGATTCCATTGCAAAGAAGTATGAGGATGAAGCTTAATTATCGCATAGTCATTTTCGCTTTAGCGATAATCTTTGGTGTCAGTTTTTCTATGCCATCACTCCTTCAAACAGAGGGTGGTAAAAAAATCACACTTGGACTTGATCTTCAAGGTGGTTTGCATATGCTTCTTGGTGTAAAAACTGAAGAGGCTACAAAAAGTCGTATCAAATCTATTGCCGCAAGTGTTAAACATTTTACAGAACGTAATGATATTTTAATTGATGGATTGACATTTGATGAAACAGGTGTAAAGTTTGAACTCTTAGATAATGATGATTTTCCTAAAATGCAAGAGTACCTTAAAGGGATTGAAGGGACAGTTGTTCAAGATAACAATCTTATAGTTTCAGTTTCTCTTACTCCAGAAGAGATTAAAAAAACTGAAAAGCAAGCTGTAGATCAGGCGATAGAGACTATAAGAAATAGGCTTGATCAATTTGGTCTGAGTGAACCTGTTGTTGCACGTCAAGGTGCTGAGAAAATCTTGGTACAACTTGCAGGGATTAAAACACAAGCAGAAGAGCAACGTGCTCGTGAGCTTATAAGCCGTGCTGCAAAGCTAGAGCTTATGGCTGTAGATGAAGCAAGAGATGCAAGAGTTTCTGTGATGAGTGAGAGTGATGCTGCTGCTTATGGTGATATCATCCTTCCAGATGCAAAAAATACAGAGCATAAATACCTTGTACATGAGATCCCTATCTTAGATGGTGGAATGCTTACAAATGCAAGTGTCGGTTTTGATAAAAATAACCGTCCAGTTATTAACTTTACACTTAATGCAGAGGGTGCAGAGATCTTTGGTGATTTTACTGGTGCCAATGTTGGAAAACGTCTTGCAATTGTTTTAGATGGTAAGGTGTTTTCTGCTCCAAATATTAATGAGCGTATTGGTGGTGGTTCAGGTCAGATCTCTGGAGATTATACAGTTGTTGAAGCAAAAGATTTAGCTATTGCATTACGTTCAGGTGCTCTTTTAGCTCCAATCTACCTTATGGAAAAACGTTCAGTTGGTCCAAGTTTGGGTGCTGATAGTATTCGTGCAAGTATGGTTGCTCTTGTGGGTGGTTTTGTTCTTGTTATATTCTTTATGATGTTTTACTACCGTTTAGCTGGTGTAATTGCAAATATTGCACTGATTGCGAATCTTTTTATACTCTTAGCGGTTATGAGTCTTTTTGGTGCAACATTAACACTACCAGGTATGGCGGGAATTGTCCTGACCGTTGGTATGGCAGTTGATGCCAATGTAATTATCTCTGAGAGGATAAGGGAACTTATCTATGAAGGTAAATCGATGCATAAGGCAATTGAAGATGGTTATTCAAACGCGATGAGAGCTATTTTAGATGCGAATATTACAACCTTAATCGCTTCAGTAGTACTGTATGCTTATGGTACTGGAGCTATTAAAGGTTTTGCTATCACTATGAGTATAGGTATTTTAGCTTCAATGCTTACAGCGATTTTAGGAACACATGGGATCTATCAAATGCTAGAGAATAAGATTGCAAAAAGTAAAAATAACAAACTTTGGTTTGGGATTAAGGGGTAAGTAATGGAATTTTTTAAATATACTAGAACCTTTAATTTTATGGGTAAATCAAAGATAGCGATGATCATCTCTATACTCTTAGTGGTAAGCTCTTATGCTGTTTTAGCAACAAAGGGTCTTAACTATGGTGTAGACTTTGCTGGTGGAACAATAGTTCAAGTAAAATATGATACTGATGCACCAATAAAAAAGATGCGTTTAGCACTTCAAGGGAATGTACTTTTTAATGGAGCTTCTATAAGTGAGTTTGGTTCACCTGATGAGGTTGTGATTCGTATGAAAACAACTACAGGGAATGTTACACAAGATATTGGAGATGAAACTAGGGTTGCACTAAAAGGAACTGGAAACTTTGAGATCCGTCGTGTTGATATAGTTGGTCCAACAGTTGGTGCTGAGCTTAAAGAGAAGGGAATTATGTCACTTCTTTTAGCTGTCTTAGGGATCTTGGTCTATGTTGCATTTAGATTTGAGTGGCGTTTTGCGGTTGCATCTATCGTTGCACTTGTACACGATGTAAGTATTGCTCTTGGTGCAGTTGCCCTCTTTAGTATAGATGTAAATCTTGATGTATTAGCGGCATTACTAACAATCCTAGGATACTCACTCAATGATACTATTATCGTTTTTGACCGTATTCGTGAGGGTGTGACAGGATCTAAAAATGTGGAACTAGAAGAGACGATTAATGAGTCTATCACAAGAACATTAGCTCGTACAACACTTACCTCTTTAACAACATTTTTTGTGGTCTTTACACTTTTTGTCTTTGGTGGTGAGATTATTCATGCCTTTGCATTTACACTTTTAGTGGGTGTTATTGTTGGTACATACTCATCGATCTTTGTAGCATCACCTATTCTTTTATGGTTTGGATTTGATGTGAAAAATTACCATAATAAACTGGCAGAAAAAGCAAAACGTGAGGCTGAAAAGCAGAGAATGCGTGATCAGTTTGAATCAGGAGTTATGTAAAATATTGTTATAATGTTTGCATACAATTAATTAAAGGAAGTTAGATATGGATTGGGGTAAAGTAGTATACGTATTTTTTTCATTGATGAGTTTAACATCGATTGCAGGTTTTCTTTATGAAAATACTGCAATCTCATTGTTTGTTGCTGCGAGTTTAAACCTTGTGAGTACCATTTTAAAGATAGGTGTACGAAACCTTCTCTCAGCAGAACTTCTCGCTTCCTCATTAGTCGCAGATTTACATCTGATTCCAGCTTTTATCTTTTTAGTGATTTTAAATAATGACAGCTGGGCTATAGCACTTGCTATTGGTGCACTTATAGCAAATATCTTCTCAATGGGTCTTGTTTACATTGAGAGTTCAAAAACACACGAAGAATATTAATATTAATAGGAAAAAACAAATTGGAATATAGTTCAAAAGCAATAGAAAAAAAATGGCAAGAGTATTGGAAGCAAAACGACAGTTTTGAGCCAAGTGAAGATTTTACACAAGAGAAAAAATATATCTTAAGTATGTTTCCGTTCCCAAGTGGACGTTTACATATGGGACATGTAAGAAACTACTCAATCTCTGATGCTTTTGCACGTTATTATCGTCAACAGGGTATGAATGTACTTCATCCTATTGGATTTGACTCTTTTGGTATGCCTGCAGAAAATGCAGCGATTAAAAACGGAAGCCATCCTAAGGGTTGGACATATGATAATATTGACTATATGAAAAATGAGTTTTACTCTTTAGGTTTCTCTTTTAGCCGTAAACGCGAGATGGCAACATCAGATGAGCTCTACACGAAGTTTGAGCAAAAATTTATGATAGATATGTACAATAAAGGGCTTCTCTATCGTGAAAAAGGTCTTCTTAACTGGTGTCCTCATGATCAAACTGTTCTTGCAAATGAGCAGGTTATAGATGGATGCTGTTGGCGTTGTGATACTCCTATTGTTAAAAAAGATATGAATCAGTATTATTTCAAAATCACTCAGTATGCAGATGAGCTTTTAGATGATTTAAAACAGCTTGAAAACGGCTGGCCTAAACAGGTTCTTACGATGCAAGAGAACTGGATAGGCAAGTCGAACGGTCTCGCATTTGATCTTTATTTTGATGAAGACTCAAAAGCAAAGCTTGATGCGAAGTTTGAAAGTTTTGATGTTTTTACCACTCGTCCTGATACTATCTATGGTGTGAGCTATACAGCTTTAGCCCCTGAACATGAGATAGTAACTTATATGTGTGAGAAGAAGCTCTTAGATGAGACAACTATCGCACAAATAAACAAGATGAAAAACACATCTTCTATTGATAGACAAAAAGAGAAAGCTGGATTGCCTCTTGGACTTGATGTTGTACATCCCTTAACTGGCAAAACTATTCCTGTTTGGATAGCAAATTTTGTCTTAATGGATTATGGCTCAGGAGCTGTAATGGCTGTACCTGCTCACGATGAGAGAGATTATGATTTTGCAAAAAAATATGATCTTCCTATAAATGCTGTGATTAAACCAAAAGATAGTGATGTTGATGTAAGTGAGAAAGCTTACACAGATAGAGGTGTTCTTTTTAACTCTGGTGAATTTGATGGAACGGACTCTAAAAAGAGCCAATACAACATCATTAAGATGTTTGAGGAGAAGGCTCTAGGGAAGAAAACAACCAACTATAAACTCAAAGATTGGGGAGTCTCTCGTCAGCGTTACTGGGGAGCCCCTATCCCTTTTATACATTGTGAAGATTGTGGTCTTGTTATGGAGAAAAAAGAGAATCTTCCTATCGCTCTTCCTGAAGATGTTGAAATTAACGGTGAGGGAAGTCCTTTAGAAAATCACCCTACATGGAAGTATTGTAAATGTCCTGATTGTGGAAAAGATGCAATTCGTGAGACAGATACAATGGATACTTTCGTAGAATCTTCGTGGTATTTCCTACGTTTTTGTGCATCACCGCATAACTGGGAAAAAGAGGCATTTTCAGCAGAGCAGATTAAGTACTGGATGGGAGTTGATCATTATATTGGTGGGATTGAACATGCAATACTTCACCTTTTATATGCTCGCTTTTTTACAAAAGTGTTTCGTGATTTGGGCTATTTAGAGTTTGATGAGCCATTTGATAAGTTACTTACTCAAGGGATGGTGCTTAAAGATGGTGCTAAAATGTCTAAGTCTAAAGGAAACACGGTAGATCCTGATGCTATCATAGAAAAATATGGTGCAGACACGGCACGCCTTTTCATTCTTTTTGCAGCACCACCAACACAAGAGTTAGAGTGGAATGACTCAGCAGTTGATGGGGCTTACAAGTTTATAAAACGTTTCTTTGATAGAAGTTCAAATATTATAGCGACTGATGCAAAACCTAAGATAGAGCATGCTTTACTCTCAAAAGAGGAAAAATTTGCTCGTAAAAAAGTGTATGAAGCACTTGTTCGCTCAAACGATGTATTTGATGAACGCTACACTTTTAACACTATGATAGCAGGTGTTATGGAAGCTATGAATGCACTGAATGCACAAAAAAATGCAGATGTATGGAGTGAAGGTTACTGGATACTTAGTTCCATAATGGAACCTGTTATTCCACACACTTGTTGGGAGATTTCGGAGAAATATTTTGGACTTAAAAACCTTGCTCCTCAAGAGATAATTGAAGAAGTATTTGTAGAGGACAGTATCACTTTAGCAGTTTCTGTTAACGGTAAACGCCGTAGTGAGATTGAAGTTGCAAAAGATGTTTCTAAAGAGGATATCTTAGAACTTGCAAAGGCCGAGGTAGCTAAATGGCTTGAAGATAAAACAATAGTCAAAGAGATTGTTGTCCCAGGTAAGCTTGTAAACTTGGTTACAAAAGGATAGAAATGAGAAAAATATTTGTTCTAAAGTTTCTTCTTCTAGGTGTTATATCTTTGCTCGTAGTTGGTTGTGGTTATAAACCAAGTTCAAAATACTCCCGTGAAGTTGTAGGTGAGAAGATTAGTACAAGTATCGTAATCTCTGCACAGGATCCTGAAAATACAGTAATTATTAAAGATGCTGTTGATGCTGCAATTGTAGAGATATTCCATGCTTCATTAACAAGTAAAGATTACTCTGACACACATCTTATCATTAGTATCTCTCCCCCAAGATATGCACCTATTCAATATAATGCAGATGGTTATATTGTAGGATATCGTGCTACAATTACCTTAGGAATACTAAGAAGAACAGGTGCAACTACAAAAACTTATAAAACGAGTGGTACATATGATTTTTCAATCGCTCCAAATGCTGTTGTGACAGATCAAGATAGATTTAATGCTATTAAATTTTCTGCTATCAAAGCTATCGCATCGTTTGTGGCAACAGTTTCTGCAGAGGGTTCTAGAAAAAAATAAAGGGATAAAGAATGACAATACAAAGCATCATTAAAAAAGCTGTTAAAAGATTAGAGTTAGAGGGAAAACTATTAACACCTGATTTTTATGCTGAAGCTTTTTGTAAAGAAGTTACAAAAGCAAATATGCAAGTAGAGGATTGCTCGCATCTCGAAAAATTTAAATCTAAACTCAATAGTGACCTACAAAAAGATTTAAAAAATTACCATATTAAGACTATGAATGAACTGGTACGATTTCTAATATCAAAACTCAATCGTACAAATACAACTCTCTGTTCAGAAACTTTAGAGGCACAAACACTACTTTTAAAAAGAGTGTTACAAGTTATAGGTGTTTTGCACAATAAAGAGGCCAGTGAACTAGCAAATAGAAGTTTGGATCTTATTAATAACTCCCCCTCATCTGCCCAAATAGATCAATTTCGTCAATTATGGGTAAACTTTATCACCACTTATGATGACACTTTTTTACAAAGTTTAAAAAGTTTGGGTGATATAGATAGTGATGACTTAAAGGCAAGTATAGAAAATCTCCATCTTCATACCGGAGATAAAGGTCTCTCAAGAGATATGGATCTATCAAAAATTGCATCTTTTCTTGTTGCTTCTTTTGTTCCTTCTATAGCCTCAAGTGTGAATGATAAGATTGCCGATATAAGTCAAAAGATACGTTCTAATCCACAACTTTTAGAAACAAGTAGTATAGAAGATGAGATAAAAACAGCAATACTTCTTCGTATCGCACTTGATAAAGAGAGTGTTAAAGATATGGTAGAGTCTCTTGATGGCGTTTTAGATAAACTCAGCCTACGTCTTATAGATATGATTGAAAGCTCTGATGCATCTACGGTTGAGATTCAAAAAATTAAAGTAGAACTAGAGAGTTATAATGAACTCTCAAGTACAAATTTTAAAACTGCACATAAAAAACTTTTTACCATAGCTGTAGCACTTGAAGAGAACACACAAATATTAAGTCATGATTTAAAAAGTCATTCTCAAGAGGTGACACTTTTAAGTAAAAAGGTGCGAAAACTAGAACAAGAACTAGAAGCAGCAAAAAAAGAGACAAAAGAGGATTTTCTCACAAAACTTTACAATAAACGCGGTCTAGATGAAAGTTTAGAGAGAAAAGAAGCTGAATTTAAACGTTATGGACATAATTTTTCTGTTGCAATGTTTGATTTAGATTATTTTAAAAAAGTAAATGATACCTATGGACATGAAGCTGGTGATGCAGTACTTGCAGCATTTGCTGGAATCTTAAAAAAAGAATCAAGAAGTGTAGATGTCATTGGACGTTTTGGTGGTGAAGAGTTTTTAGCGATATTGAGCGACACTGATACAAAAGGTGGAGTGATCTTTGCAGAAAAAGTACGTAAACATGTTCAAAAATCACGTTTTATGTATAAGGGGCAAAGAATTGATGTTACCGTCTCTTCAGGTGTTTCTGAACGTGCTCGTCATATTTCTCTTCAAGCTGTTTTAAATTCGGCTGATGAGTATCTTTATAAAGCAAAACATGATGGTAGAAACAGAGTAGCATATAAATAAAAATGTTACTAGAGACTTTTTTAAATAAGAAACCACTTTATTATGATGAAATTGACTATACCCGTATGCCAAGGATATATGCAAAGATAAAGCATCACTTCAAAACTCCTCAAACAATCCATCTTATAGGCACAAATGGTAAGGGGACAACAGGGCGATTTTTAGCTTCTGCTCTTTATAAACTAGGCTATAAAGTTGGTCATTATACCTCTCCCCATATCTTAGAGTTTAACGAACGTATATGGCTTAATGGAGCAGATGTTGATAATAAACTTTTAGAAAATACCCATGATAAATTACTTCAACTTTTAGAGACTCAAGATAGAGATGCTTTGAGTTACTTTGAATATACAACACTACTAGCGATGCTACTTTATGCTGAATGTGATTATGTTGTACTTGAAGCAGGTCTTGGTGGTGAGCATGATGCAACGGCTGTATTTCCAAAGAATTTGACACTAGTTACTCCCATAGATAAAGACCATGAGGCTTTTTTAGGAGATAGTATTGAGAGTATTGCCACTACAAAACTCAATGCAGTTCAAAACTATGCAATATTAGCAAAGCAAAGTTATGATAAGGTTTATGAGATAGCATCTCTCTTGGCTAGAGAGAAAGATCAAGAGTTTTATACTCTTGATTATTTTATCCAAAAGAGAGATACAGAGATGCTCTATATCTTGCAAGAGGAGCTCTCTTTAGCCCCTTATCTACTTGAAAACCTTTCACTTGCTATGGCTGCACTTCATTTTCTAAAAATACCATTTAAAAAAGATATCTTTCATAATGCTCCATTATTTGGTAGGTTGAGCTATGTTAAAGAAAATATTTTAGTAGATGTGGGACACAATACCCTTGCTGCTAAAAGAATATTGGAGAGTTTAAGAGAAGACAAGTATGTTTTAGTTTATAATAGTTACAAAGATAAGAATTATAAAGAGATCCTTGAGATTCTTCAGCCAATAATAGAAGATATATATATTATAAACGTTGATGAA
>CAZFGS010000016.1:0-21843 GCA_964518545.1 uncultured Sulfurimonas sp.
AAAAGTGTAGAAGCTTTTGAGGTAGATACCGACTTATGTAAACTGTTACAAGATAACTTCGAAGAAGAGATCGCCACCAAGCGACTCCACTTACATTGTGGGGATGTGTTGCAAGCTTGGCAGAGCACTTTAGTAGATGAACCGTATGACTTAGTGGCAAACTTGCCCTACTATATAGCTACGAACATCATACTAAAAGCACTCGCAGATCCAATGTGTAAGAATATCTTAGTAATGGTACAGCTTGAAGTAGCAGAGAAGTTTTGTGCAACAAGTGGAGAAAAAGTGTTTGGTTCTTTGGGTATTATTGCTCAAAGTGTGGGAGAGGCTCGTATTGTTCTCAAGGTTCCACCAACTGCATTTGATCCACAGCCAAAAGTAGACTCTGCTGTTTTCTTGATACAAAAGAAGAGAGATAGAAGCGATAAGGCTTTCGAGGATATGCTTAGAGTTGCATTTACGCAACCTCGAAAAACTTTGATGAAAAATCTCTCTTCTAAGTATGAAAAAAGTACAATTCAAGGGGCTTTTAACGAGCTTGAACTTACATTGACGATTCGCCCTCATCAGCTTGACACTAAGGACTATCACCAACTCTATAAATTAATAAAATAAAAAGGAGTTTGGATGGCAGAAGAAAATCAAGAGGCAGCCGCACCGGCAGCTAAACCTCAAACTGAGCGCAAACCAAATAACAACCGTAGAAACAACAATAACCGTAGACCAAATAACAAAAATCAAAATGCAAAATCAGGTGAAAAACCTACTGGAAATAAACCAGCAGGCAATAAGCCAAACAATGCAAACAAGTCTAAAAATAGAAACAATCGTTATAAACGTCAACCTACCCCAACAGATGAGAACTTAAAAGCTTTTGTTGCCAAAAATCAAGAGGCTCATAAACAAAGACTAAATCCTCATTATAAACTTGATCTTAATTCAAAAGCAAAAATCCGTGTTACACCACTAGGTGGACTTGGCGAGATTGGTGGAAATATCGCTGTTTTTGAAACAGAAAAAGAGGCAATTCTTGTAGATGTTGGGATGAGTTTCCCAGATGATACTATGCATGGTGTTGATATCTTAATTCCAGATTTTTCTTACCTTAGAGAGATCAAGCATAAGATTGTTGGTATTATTATCACTCATGCTCACGAAGATCATATTGGTGCTATGCCTTACCTTTTCAAAGAGATGCAGTTCCCTATCTATGGAACGCCATTACCTCTTGCGATGATTGGGAACAAGTTTGATGAGCATCATTTAAAAGAGCATAGAAAATATTTTAACCCTATCGTTAAACGTGAAGTATATAAAATAGGAAATGATTTCGAGATTGAGTGGATGCATATGACCCACTCTATTTTAGATTCTTCATCTATCGCTATTACAACTGAAGCGGGTACAGTGATCCATACGGGTGATTTTAAGATAGATTATACTCCAGTAGATGGTTATACAGCAGACTTACATCGTCTCGCTCATTATGGTGAGAAGGGTGTTTTATGTCTTTTATCAGACTCAACAAACTCTCACAACCCTACTCCAACAGGTTCAGAGCTTAGTGTTGGACCAGCACTTGATCGTATCTTTGCAAAAGCAGAGGGTCGTGTACTTCTTTCTACTTTTAGCTCAAATATCCATCGTGTATATCAGGCTATCCAGTATGGTATTAAGTATGGTCGTAAGGTTTGTGTTATTGGGCGTTCTATGGAGCGTAATATTGAGATTGCGATGCAATATGATTATATTAAATTTCCTAAGAGTATCTTTATTGATGCAGATGAAGTCTCTCGTATGAACGATAAAGATGTACTTATTGTGACAACTGGTTCTCAAGGTGAGGCTAATTCTGCTTTATTTAGAATGAGTATTGGTGAGCATAGACACATTAAAATCAAGCCAACTGATTTAATTGTACTTTCTTCTCGTGCTATTCCTGGTAATGAGGGAAGTATCTCTGGAATGTTGAATCACCTCCAACGTGCTGGTGCCAAAGTGGCGATGGATAGAGAGATTCATGTATCAGGTCATGCTTCAATGGAGGAGCAAAAACTTATGTTACGTTTAGTAAACCCTAAGTTCTTCCTTCCTATTCATGGTGAGTATAACCATGTTATGAAGCATAAAGAAACAGGTATGATGTGTGGTGTTCCTGAACGTAACATCCTTCTTATGACAGATGGTGAGCAGATTGAGATTGCACCGAAGTATATGAGAAAAGTGAAAACTGTTAAAACAGGTAAAACTTACATAGACAATCAAAACAATCATCAAATCGATGATGACATCGTTCTTGATCGTCAAAAACTTGCATCTGATGGTGTTGTAATGATTGTTGCTGAAGTAAGTGAGCAAAATGCGACGATGCTTTCTAAGCCAAAAGTAACTACTTTTGGAATTGTGCCTGATCGTCAAGATAAATCTTTTGCTAAAGAGGTTGAAGATATCTTAGAGCATTTCCTTATCAACATTAAAGCAGGTCTCATCGAAAACCCTAAAGCTTTAGAGAATGATCTTCGTCAAGTGGTACGTAAACATATCTACCGTAAGATGAAAAGATATCCTCTTATTGTTCCTCACGTTTTAGTACACTAAAAGAGCTTTATATCTTCAGGTAAAAACTTGAAGATATAACTTTTTCAGCAAATTCTTGCTACCCTATCATAATCAAAATTTTAAAAGGCAACAAATTGTCAGATATAACAAATGAAGCGTTTGAAAACGCTGTAAAATCTATGATGCTTCATGTTGGTGAAGACCCATCTCGTGAAGGACTTCTCGATACCCCCTCACGTGTTAGAAAATCCTTTGAGTTTATCTATGGTGGGTATAAGGAAGATCCTAAGGCGATTCTTCAAAAAGCACTTTTTACTTCAAGTAATGATGAGATGGTTTTAGTCAAAGATATAGAGTTTTACTCCACTTGTGAACATCATCTCCTGCCTATAATTGGTCGTGTTCATGTTGCTTATATACCAGATGGTAAAGTGGTTGGTCTTTCGAAGATACCCCGTGTTGTAAATGTTTTTGCTCGGCGTATGCAGATTCAAGAGCAACTTACAGAACAGATTGCTGATGCTATTATGGATACTATCAATCCTAAAGGGGTTGCTGTGGTGATTCAAGCTCGTCATATGTGTATGGAGATGCGTGGAGTGGAAAAAATCAATTCAACAACAACATCATCAGCCCTTCGTGGACTCTTTAAACGCGATGAAAAAACGCGAGCAGAATTTTTCTCACTTATAAACTCTCCGACAGGTTCAAGATACTAATCTAATGCCACTACGTTCACTTAAAGAGAAACTCTCATCACAAAGTTATTCAGTCTCTTTTGGAGAAGTGGTAAAGATTAATGCGACTGTTATCACGGCAACAGGATTGAAGGTAAGTATCTCTGATATGGTCAAAATTGTCTCTAGCTCTACAGGGCAAGAGACAGTAGGGATGGTAACAGAGATAGATGGGGGTACCTTTTTTATCACCCCTTTTAGTTTTGTAGAGGGATTTTGCTCAGGAGATAGAGTCTTTTTAGATTCAAATGGTCTCAATATACCAATAGGAGAAGCACTCCTTGGTCGTGTAGTAGATCCTTTTATGCGTCCTATCGATGAGAAGGGTGCTATCCATGGTGGACAACTCTCCCCTATCATAAAATCACCAATCTCAGCAATGAAACGCGGCATGATAGATGAAGTGTTTAGTGTTGGTGTAAAAAGCATCGATGGTCTTTTAACTTGTGGAAAAGGGCAAAAACTTGGTATATTTGCAGGAAGTGGTGTAGGGAAATCAACCTTAATGGGAATGATTGTTCGCGGAGCTTCTGCACCTATCAAAGTTGTAGCACTTATTGGGGAGAGGGGGCGTGAAGTTCCTGAGTTTATAGAAAAAAATCTTGGTGGAGATTTGACAAATACTGTCATTATTGTTGCAACCTCAGACGATTCACCCTTAATGAGAAAATATGGTGCCTTTGCTGCGATGAGTGTTGCAGAGCATTTTAAAGATAAAAATCAAGATGTTTTATTTATTATGGATTCTGTGACACGTTTTGCTATGGCTCAGCGTGAGATTGGACTTGCCTTAGGTGAACCACCAACATCGAAAGGTTATCCACCATCCTCTTTGACACTTTTACCACAGCTTATGGAGCGTGCAGGAAAAGAGGAGGGTAAAGGGAGTATTACCGCCTTTTTTACTGTATTGATTGAGGGGGATGATATGAGTGATCCTATCGCCGATCAGTCGCGTTCTATCTTAGATGGGCACATTGTACTCTCACGTGAGATGACAGACTTTGGGATCTATCCACCGGTGCATATACTCAACTCTGCTTCACGTGTTATGAATGATATCATTAGCCAAGAGCATTTTAAAGCAGCCATTAAATTTCGTAGACTTTATACACTTCTTAAAGAGAATGAAACACTTATACGTATAGGTGCTTACACACAAGGGAGTGATGCTGAGTTAGATGAGGCTATAGATAAAAAAGCAGAGATGGAGAAGTTTATCTCTCAGGGATCTATGTTCATCACAGATTTTGATAAAACAGTCGAAACATTAAACACTCTTATGGAAATACTCCCACCAGAAGTTTCGTGATTTTCTATCCTCTTTATGAGTAAAAATGGCAATCTTCTCTTGTGATATAAACTCCAATTTTTGGATTTTTTGGGCGATTTCACAATCATACCCAAAGATGTCTATGTAAGAGTAAAGGATATTTTGTGCAGAGTTGTAATGCTTTTGTGATAGAAGATTCTCTACCTTTTGAAAGAAACTTAAACGTAGTAGATCCCCTAAGATGTCGCTACGGCTTTCTATAAAAAGGAGTTCTCCTAATGTGGAGAGTATCTTTTTTGCATCTCCTTGTAGGGCATAGCCCTCACACTCTTGAAGCATCTTTTGCCAATGTTTTTCCAAAAGAGTACAAAGTTGTGTGCCTGAGAGCTCATACTTATCTATAATTTCATAACATTTTTTAAAATCATTATCTTTGTAAGCATCTTGTAGAATCTGATAGGATCGAAGCTGTTTATCTCTTTGAGGAGTAGTGGTGATACTCTGCTTTTGTAATTTAGTAAGATAGCCACTGTTGGCCTTTTTAACAAGCTCGTCTTTAAGGAGTGCCACTCTGAGTCTTATCTCTTCATAACTGAGTTGTATCAAACTAGCATCTTTCAAAGAGATACAAATCCCTTTTTTTTCCTTATATACTGATTCAACAAGATCATGAAATATACTAAATTTATGCTCTAGTACTTGTCCAAGTTCTAAATCTACAAGGGTAAGATAGTTGTCTTTTGCAGATACAAGTAAAAGATTTTCTTTTTCTAGATGCAGCAGTGTAGTTATATCTGTTTTGGTTGTTGTGAATTTTTTATGAGTTTGTGTAAGAAAGTTATAGAGATACACCTCCCCATTCACATTTGATGCTACAAGTCTGTTATGGTCTAAGAACACTAAAGAGCTTACAGTCGATTTAGAGTAAAAATAATGTTTTTTTTTGGCTCTAGTGTAAAGGTCTATAAGTATAATCTCTCCGCCATATCCACTAGCACAGAGCAGCTCATTGTGTTGAGCAAGTGCATAGACTTTATATTTTTTTTGAAGAGTTTTGGATGATGTTTGTATAGATTCAAAAGAGAATAGACGGGAGAGAAAGCTTCCATCTTGGGTGAAAGATTGAATCACTCTGCCATCATCAGTACCAATAAATGTGTAAAGAGTGTTCGAGATCTTTATCATTTTAGCAAGATGGAATATTGCCGCTATCGCTACTGTACTCTTTGAAAAAGTCAAAGTAATGAGGGAGAAACTTCTCTTTTAAAGAACTTTTTTTCACTTTAGGACATTCCTTTTGTATCTCTTGAGCAAGTTTCCCCTCCCTCATAAGTTTTTCCCACTCTTTTGAAGAGTGTTTGGCTGCCATCTCGGCACCATTAAAACCACAAACTGATTTGAGTTTTTTAAGGTAGAGTCTTTGCCCTTTACTTACATCGGCACTAAGTGAGACACTACCAAGAAGTGCTACAAGTGTGATTAAAATTATCTTTTTCATCTGTTTCCTTTACATTTTTCCTGGTAACATCAGGTATTTATACATTGGTTCTAGCATATACAAGTCAAATGCCCACCATATCCAACGAGGCTTTTCATATGCTAGAGGGAAACTAGGAGCTGGCCCCTTATAGTTAAACTCTGCCATAATAATCTCACCATATTGTGTTTTGAGTGGACAAACTGTGTATCCATCAAAAACCTCTTGAAGTTTTTGATCTTTCATTACAGAGAGAAGATTTCCAACAACTACAGGAGCATGATGTCGTGCAGATCCACCAGTTTTTCCTTTGGGGATTCCACATACATCCCCAACACCAAATACATTGTTATAACGTCTGTGTTGGAGAGAGTATTTGTCAACCTCTAACCACCCTTTTGCACTTCCTTTTTGCCAAGCAAGAGCAGAGTTGGCTACAGCACTCACTGCACCCATAGGGGGAACGATATGGATAAAGTCATACTCCATCACCACCTCCTCTTTTTGAGGGATCATTTCGTACTCTTCCAAGTCTTCATCCCACTCCCCTTTGATAGTATAACTATACTCAAAAGTAGCTTTTTTTGCCTTAGTATCTATGGCAATCAGGTTATGCTTAAACTTGTTCGTGATAGTATCGTATCTCTCTTGAGTTTTCTCTAAAGATTTTTCTATAGCTTGTAAAGAAAAGAGTTTTGAGCTATTTGTGGCAAATGTATACTCTGCACTCAAACCCTCCTGTTTAAGGTAATCAGCACTAAGATAGAGCATCTTCTGAGGTGCACCACCACATTTTATGGCTGTATTTGGTTGTGTGTATATCACCTTGGGTTTTTTTGTTTGTGCCGCTTTTTTGAGATCTTCAAACCACTCCCAAGTAGCAGTAGCTCCACGGGCAGTCCCTTTTTCTAAGTCACTCAGGTAGACACTTGTAACTCCATTTTTCCCAATATCCTCTTTGCTAAGACCTTGAATCTTATCATAATGGTACTCAATCCCAGTTGCAACAACTAAGTAGTCATAAGTAATTCTCTCCCGAGCACGAGTTATAAGGATGTTATGATCAGGATCAAACTGTGCTACTTCATCCTTTATCCAAGTCACCCTCTCTTGGTCTATATAATGGTTATTGTCAATCACTAGGTCTTCAAATTTAAGTTCCCCTGCCCCTACAAATACTTGTCCTGGTTGGTAAAGATGGATCTCATTGGGTGCGATGATGGTAATATCTGGCTTTTTGATGGTGTTGAGTAAACGCGATAGTACCATAATTGCACCTGCTCCACCACCTACAATGACAATTTTGCCTTGAACATCTTCACTCGCTTGAGCAATAGAACTTCCCGTAGAACTTGCAAGTACTCCAGCAGCAATAGGGGAGATTCCCATAAGTTTAATGGCATCACGACGTGAAAGAGTTGGTTTATAAGGCTTGTTCATCTTGAACCTTTATAATAATTTATTATATTTTACAGCTTTAAGGCTTAATAAATCTTGTTTATAAGAAGTTGAGGAGTGACTCTGTTGTTAAACTCATTTTTACTTACAGTGTAAGAGCAGGTGATGGTGCGAGACTCTGGCATCTCATAAACTGTTCTAAATGCGATGAGCTCTATGGTTTTTCTCTGGTGAGGGTATTGGCGAATCTCTATACGTGAATGCGATTTGTCTGCTCCCATCAGTTTGATCCCTACAACTTCGGCATCTTTAAGTAAGAAGCTTGGCTTTGCATTTGCTTCCCCAAAAGGTTCAAAACTCTCTAGTAGGTCAAGGAGTTGCATATCTACCTCTTGTGTATCTAAAATGCCACTGAGTTGTTCTGTAGGGATAAAGGCTTCATCAGGAAGTTGTGCTGCACTGAGGTTGATAGCCTTAGAAAAAGCTTCTATATCTTCCTCTTTCAGTCCAAGTCCTGCTGCCATTTTATGTCCACCAAATTTACTTAAGAAACTCTCATTGTCTTTGATAAGTTCATAGATGTTGACATCGCCTATGCTTCTAGCACTCCCTTTGGCTATCCCATCTTTTATGCTGAGCACTATGGCCGGTTGTCCAAATCTATCAACAAGTCTTGCAGCGACTATACCTACAACACCTTCATGCCAATCTTCACCAGCAACGACAATAACTTTATCGTTCTCATTTACACACTCGATGGCACTTTGTGTTGTCTCTTTTTCGGTTTCTTTTCTCAACTCATTGAGTTTTCCAAGCAGTTCAAATTGTTTGTAGGCGGTGTGTGTATCTTGTGCTGTGAAAAACTCCAAGGCTATACTTGCATCTTCTAATCGCCCAGCAGAGTTTAGGCGAGGAGCAATCATAAATGCTATATCTTCACTTGTGATGCGAGACTTATTTAAAAAATCTCGGATAATAATACTAGAGGGGCGAGAGGAGTGCATCATTAGTTTTAAACCCTCTTTGACAAGAGTGCGGTTGATATTAATCAAAGGCATAATATCTGCAATGATAGCAATAGCTAAGATATCTAAGAACTGTTTCATATCGATATTGAGAGAGAGCTCGCGTTTTAGGAGTGCTAAAAGGAGCCAAGCTACCTGAGCTCCACATATCTCTTTAAATGGGTACTCGCAACTCTCTAGTTTAGGGTCAACAATGTAGAGTGCATCTGGAAGATTTTCAGAGGGGGTATGGTGATCTGTAATGATAAGCTCAATCCCTCTCTCTTTACAGATACGAGCAGCTTCATGTGCAGCAATGCCATTGTCTACCGTGATGATTAAATCTGCATCTACTCGCTCTAATATAGTGGGACTCACTCCGTAACCATCACGAAATCGATTAGGGATAATCGCTTCAAGAGGGTAGGGGATTTGTCCAAAAAAATCAACCATAATCGCAGTAGAACTTACTCCATCAACATCATAATCGCCAACAAGGGTTATCTTTTTATTTGCACGGATGGCATTAGCTATCTTTTTAGCAGCTTCACTTGCATCATGGAGGAGGGCAGGGTTTGGAATCTCTGAGAGTTTTTTATCCTCTGCGTCAAAACGCAGCGATAAAAGTTCAAACAAGGTTTGTTTGTTAAGTGTAGGGAGACTACTCAGCACTCATACTAGCTTTCACAAAGGCTAATATAGAAGGGTTTGGCGTTTGTAAACGCGATGTAAATTCTGGGTGAAACTGTACACCTAAGAACCAAGGATGACCCTCAATCTCTACTGTTTCTATAAGCCCATTAGATTCACCAGTTACAATCATACCAGCATCTTCAAGCTGTTTTCTATAAGTAGGATTTGCTTCATAACGGTGACGATGGCGTTCATAGATTGTTTTCTCACCATTGTAAGCTTCGCGAAGGATTGAACCCTCTTTTGTATCACAAGGATATTCACCAAGGCGGAGTGTTCCACCCATCGGTGATTCATGTGTACGGAGTTGCATTCCACCATTTTGATCTAAGAAGTTGTCGATAAGGTAGATCATAGGATATGGAGTGTTTTCATCAAACTCTATTGAGTTTGCACCCTCAAGTCCAAGTACATTTCTTGCATACTCAACAAGTGTGAGTTGCATCCCTAAACAGATACCAAGGTATGGTACTTTGTTGACACGAGCATACTCAATAGCTTGGATTTTACCCTCAACACCACGAGAACCAAAACCACCAGCTACTAAAACGCTGTCACAATCACCAAGAAGTGCTTCTGCCCCTCTCTCTTCAATCTCTTCAGAGTCTACCCAGCAGATCTCTACACGAGTATCAAGGTGTGCTCCACAGTGAATGAGGGACTCTGTAAGTGATTTATAAGCCTCTTTGAGTTCAAGATATTTTCCAACAAAACCAACAACAGTACGGTTTTTAGGTTGCACAATCTTTTTCACTAAGGTATCCCACTCTTCCATATCAGGATCAAGATCACCTAGCTCTAACTCTTTAGCAATAGGCTTGAGGATATTTTGGCGTAAAAATGTCACAGGGATATCATAGATTGTAGCAGCATCAAGTGCTTCTACAACACTATCTTGTGTAACATCACAACTCATCGCAAGTTTTTTCTTAAAAGTTTTAGGAAGAGCATTCTCACTTCTAGCGATAATCATTTGAGGTGTAATTCCAATACGACGTAGCTCTTGGACCGAGTGTTGTGTAGGTTTAGATTTGAGCTCACCTGCCGCTTTAATATAAGGGATAAGTGTTACATGGATGAAGAATGTACCAGCCACTTCATCATCATGTTTCATCTGACGAATCGCTTCCATAAAAGGAAGACCTTCTATATCTCCAACAGTTCCACCAAGTTCAACCACTAAGATATCATGCCCCTCACCAGCAAGCTTGATACGGTTGACAATCTCACCAACGATGTGTGGGATAACCTGAATAGTCTGACCAAGGTAACCACCAGCACGCTCACGCTCAATTACTGAAGAGTATACTTGTCCTGTAGTAAAGTTTGCTGATTTTAAAAACGATGCATCTAAGAAACGCTCATAGTTTCCAATATCAAGGTCAGTTTCAGCTCCATCTTTTGTAACAAACACTTCACCATGTTCAAGTGGACTCATAGTTCCAGGGTCAACATTGATATATGGATCAATTTTAAGCATGCCAACTTTTTTACCAGCGTGTTTTAAAAGTGTACCAACACTAGCCGCGGTGATACCTTTTCCAAGAGAACTTAAAACCCCACCGGTAACAAAAATGTATTTAGTCATGCAAAACTCCATAAATAGTTAAATAATTATCGCGATTATAGTATATAATGCCTTATCAAATTATGAAAGTTTTTAATGGAACACACACTCTTGTATATAATTGTTGCTCTTGGTATCTCAATTATTATAAATATTATTTTAAAAAAATTAGGAATTTCACAGATTATCGGCTATATCTTAACCGGTACAATTATTGTATATGCTTTTGATTTAAGGGAGGTTGGGCACTCTCATGAGCTAGAGATGGTGGGTGAATTTGGTATTGTCTTTTTGATGTTTACCATTGGACTTGAGATATCTTTGGCAAAGATGGGAACTATGAAAAAAGAGATCTTTGGCAATGGTTTTTTGCAGGTGGGGGTTACTTCTGCAATTGCTTATCTTATTGCACATTATATTTTTGCCCTCGATAATGTCTCAGCTGTGATTGTTTCACTTGCTTTTTCTCTTTCTTCAACAGCAGTAGTTCTGAGTTATCTCAAAAGTTCTAAAGAGATCTATACCCCTTATGGACAAAATGCCACTGGGATTTTAATCTTTCAAGATATCGCAGTGATTCCTATCTTGATCCTTATAGGATTTTTAACAAGTGAAGGTGATGAGAGTGTAACAACTATTTTAATGCACACTGTGGGTTCTGCTGTGGTTGTCATAGGGATTCTCTTTATTGTTGGGAAACCATTGGTTACTTGGCTTTTACATTTTTCTGCTTCTTCTGATTTGGATGAGCTTTTTATGGGTTCAGTACTTTTTATCGTTGTAGGGGCTTCACTGTTTGCTTATTATATGGGATTTACATACTCTCTTGGTGCCTTTGTTGCAGGGATGGTTATAGCAGAAACAAAATACCATCATAAAGTGGAAGCTGATATTGCTCCTTTTAAAGATATCTTACTTGGAACTTTTTTTGTTGTTGTGGGGATGAAGATTGATTTAGGGATCTTTATTCACAATATTGGTCTTATTGTTGGCTTTTTTATTTTAGTCTTGGTGCTAAAAACAATTATTATATTTACACTTTTACGACTATCGTATATCTCTTCGACCTCCTTAAAAACAGCTCTTGCTCTCTCTCAGGTGGGTGAATTCTCTTTTGTTATCTTTGCTCTTGCTTCTTTAGGTGGTATTATAAGTGATGATCTTGTTTCTTTATTGGTTCTTGTTGTTATATTTTCAATGATGGTAACACCATTTTTTATCTCACATATCAACGAGATGGTGGAAAAATTTATAAAAGAGAAAGATGTAGCGGTTGATATGTCAGCACTTAACGATAGAAGTAATCATGTGGTAGTATGTGGGTACAGTGTAGTTGGTAAGTTTGTAACACAGCATTTAGAAGAGCTTGATGCTCCTTATCTTATTGTAGACAACTCAAACAAGCATGTAAAAGAAGCTTTAGAAGATGGTTTGGAAGCTTATCTTGGTGATGCTTCAAAACACTCCATACTTAGTGCACTCCATATCGAAAAAGCAGCAGCAATTATTGTTACATTAGACAATATTGAAAAGAAAAGACTTATCTGTGAAGCAGTGTTAAAGTACTCTAAAGATGCAAATCTTATAGTAAAAGTGGTCTCCCTAGAGGAGAAAGAAAAGCTAAAAGATTTGGCAATAACAACAGTGGTTGATGGTAAGTTAGAGGTTGCCCGTGTACTCGTTGAGCGGATGCTTACCTGCCAATTACAATATAAATAACGATAGATGTTCAATAAAGTTTAATCCTTTTAGTGATATACTCTTTGTATGTATAAAGAATTATTTGAGAAAGAGTACAATCCTAAATTAGTTGATATGATGTTAAAGGCATCACATGGTGGTACTTTCTCAGTCAATATTTTAACCCCTGTCTTGCTAAGTGTTCTTCTTTACAATTATATTGAGAGTGATTATATTATTTCGTGGCTTCTCCTCAATATAGCTATCTATTTTATACGTCTTATTTTAACAGCTAAGGCAACAGTAGCTAACAAAAGTTCAAGTCGTGATGTAAAACCTTATTTGTACCAAATTTTTACAGTTATCTTTTTTAGTGCTATGCTGTATGGTTATGCTCTGTGGTACAGTGTTGCTTATGTGAATGAGATGCAGATTCTTTTTATAGCAATGATTACCATTACAATGGTATCTGGTTCAATCTCAACATTAGGAAGTGTCTTTCCCGCTTTTTTTATCTATGTATTTTTTAATCTTGTTCCTATTATCATAGTTTTAGTTTTTGAGGGTGGTGAGATTTTTTACACCTTTGCTTTTGCTATTTTTGTATATATGTTTGTCATGCTTAAAAATGGACTGACCCAGTTTCGAGTTTTAAAAGAAAATATTGAACTCAAAGAGAGTTTTGAATTGCGTGTAACAAAATCTCTACAAGAACTCAAACAAAAAGAAAAACTTTTGTACGAGCAATCGCGTTTAGCTCAGATGGGTGAGATGATAAGCATGATAGCACATCAGTGGAGACAACCATTAAATGCCATTAGTGCGACAAGCTCCTCCTTACAACTCAAAGCAAAGCTTAATAAACTAGATCAAGCTTTTGTCATTGAGATGACAGATAATATTGCCACTTATTCCCAGCATTTAAGTGATACCATAGATGATTTTAGAAACTTTTTTAAGCCAAACAAAGAGAAAGACAAGGTGAATTTTACACAGATTGTTGAAGCTGTTACTAACATCATACAGCACTCTTTAAAAAGTCATCATATTGAGCTTAAACAAGAGCTTAATTGTGGAGAAGAGTTTAAGTCTTATGCAAATGAGTTGAAGCAAGTGGTCCTCAATCTCGTAAAAAATGCTGAAGATATTCTCATAGAGAATAAGATAAAAAATCCCTATATAAAAATACTTACTAGAACTCAAGCAGATAAGTTTGTTTTAGAAGTAAGAGACAATGGTGGAGGCATACCAAAAAAAGTGCTCAAAGATATCTTCAATCCTTATTTTTCGACAAAAAAACAAAAAGATGGAACTGGATTAGGACTTTACATGAGTAAGATGATTGTTGAAGAGCATTGCCAAGGGAAACTTCGTGCCTATAACTCTGATGATGGTGCTGTATTTGTTATATCAGTAGGTAGTTTATAATGCAAGAGCTTCAAGATATTATAGAATCAACAAAATCTTTAACACTGCTTTATGTAGAAGATAATCTAGATGCCAAAGCTTCTACACTTGGTGTGCTCAATGAGTTTTTTGATGTTATTATCGTTGCAAATGATGGCTTTGATGGCTTAGAGAAATACAAAACCCACAAGATTGATGTTGTTATTACCGATATAAATATGCCTATAATGAACGGTCTTGAGATGCTGCAAGCTATAAAGAAGATCAATCCTGATGTGATTAGTCTTATCCTTTCAGCCTATAATGAATCTGATTTTTTTATTGAGAGTATTAAGCTTGGAGTGGAAGGATACCTCCTTAAGCCAATTAATTTTGAGCAATTTTTATCTGTTTTAAAAAAGATAGCTTTAAAAATGGATGCCTTAAGGGCAAAAACATTACTAACTCAATATAAAGAGATTGTAGATATAAGTTCTATTTTTAGTATTATAGATAAAAATAAAAAGATTAAGTATGTAAATGATGCTTTTTGTGAGATATCAGGTTATTCCAAAGAGGAGCTTATTGGAAAAAAATACCTTAGTACACTTCAATACAAACAAGAGAAGAAAACTTATGATGAGATATGGAATACTATCAGTATAAAAAAAGAGATATATCAGGGGATATTGAAGTATGCATCTAAAAATGGAAAACCTTTTTATCTCGAAACGACCATTAAGCCGATACTGTCTCTTGATGGAGAGATTTTAGAATATATCGCTCTACGTCACGATGTTACAGCCATTATGAACCCATACAGACAGCTTATAGACTTTGTGAATTCCTGTACAAACCCAATTATTGTCCTGATGCGTATAGAAAATTTTGATAATTTAGAAAACCTTTATGGAGAAAGAGTTTCTCAAGAGATACAAGAAAAACTGAATCAATGGCTTGAAAATTTTATAATAGAGAAAGATAGCTATTTTAATCATGTTTATATGCTAAGAAATGGGGAGTATGCTTTGGCAGATGATATTATAGCACTAGGAGATACTTCAAAAGAGATTGTCAAAAATATACATCAGTGTCAACAAGAGATTAATAATGCTCGTATTGATATTGGAGATCTTAACTATGATATCTCTATGATTATGAGTATATCCTACAAGGATGAACCTTTAGAAAATGCAAAATATGGACTAAAAAAATTACTTCAAAGTAAAAAGAATTTTATGGTTGCAAATAATCTTGCAAATGAGGTACATAAAGAGGCACAGGAAAACATAGAGATACTAAAGATGCTAAAACAAGCGATTAAAACAAAAAATATCATCTCTTATTTTCAACCAATTGTAAATAACCAAACAAAAGAGATTGTGAAGTATGAGTCTTTGGTACGTTTAGTTGATACATCTGATAAAATTATTGCTCCATACTTTTTTTTAAATATATCAAAAAAGGCAAAGTACTATAATCAGATTAGTTCTATTGTTTTAGACAACTCATTTGCCGCTTTGTCTAAGACAGACAAAGATATATCTATTAATATATCTGCCTTAGATATCCAAAATGATGAGATACGCTCTAAAATACTTTTTCTTTTAGAGAGAAACCCTCAAGAAGCAACTAGAGTTACCTTGGAGCTTTTAGAAGATGAGGAGGTAAGAGATTTTAGCATTATTCAAGAGTTTATTACAAAAGTAAAAACTTTAGGGGTTAAGATTGCCATAGATGATTTTGGTTCAGGTTATTCTAACTTTGTAAGACTTTTAAATTTTCAACCAGATATTTTGAAGATAGATGGTTCTTTAATCAAAAATATCACCACTGATGAGTTGTCACTTTCTGTAGTAAGAGCTATGGTGACTTTTGCAAAAGAGCAAAATTTACAAGTGATAGCAGAGTATGTTGAAAATGAAGAGATCTATAAGATTTTACATACCCTTGGAGTAGAGTACTCACAAGGGTATTATTTTGGAAAGCCAGAACCTTTAGAGGGTTAGTTCCCGCGACTTCCTGGTTTGATAGCTTCACTGCCATCTTTGCAAAGAGGACACTCATCAGGAGCATACATCTCAAATGTAAAATCTGCAAGTGCAAAAAATGGTATATTTTGTGGAAGTTTACAGTTTGGCTGTGTTTTTACATCAGAGTTTTCACGACGACAAAAACCACGGTTTGCTAATGCTGCTGCACCAACAATCTCTCCACCAAGCTCTGTTACAACTGCTGCTGCTTCCATTGCAGAACCACCAGTTGTGATGATATCTTCGCACATAAGAACTTTTTCACCCTTACTTACTTCAAAACCACGTCTGATATTCATCTCACCATTAACACGCTCAGCAAAGATAAAACGTACATCTAAGGCAGTTGCAAGAGCAAATCCAGCTATAAGTCCACCTAGAGCAGGAGCACATACTGTATCTATCTCTAATCCACTAGCCTTAATCTGCTCTGCAAGTGCTTCAGCAAGAAGTTTCGCTGTTTTAGGGTCTTCTAAAACTTTTGCAGACTGAAGATAAAATTGTGAATGGTTTCCACTACTAAGTTTAAAATGCCCCTCTAAAAGAGCATCTGCATCCATATATATTTTTTTAACATCCATCGAGTTAAACTTTAAGGATTTCAGCTTCTTTATCTTTTAAGATGCTGTCAATTTTAGTAATATGTTTATCTGTTATTTTTTGGATGTTGTCTTGAGCAGATTTAGATTCATCAGCTGTGATCTCTTTCTCTTTTTCAAGTTTTTTGATTTTATCGTTTGCATCACGTCTGTCATTTCTTACAGAAACTTTTGCATTTTCCCCCATACCTTTCATCTGTTTTACAGATTCTTGGCGTTGTTCTACTGTCATAGGTGGGAAGAAAAGTTTGATTTGATCACCATCATTGTTTGGATTAGCTCCAACATTTGCTGCTTGGATAGCACTCTCAATATCACTTAAAAGATTTTTCTCCCAAGGATTCACTACAATAGTCGTTGCATCCGCTGCTAAAACAGAACCAACTTGATCTAAAGGTGTTTGTGTTCCATAGTAATCAATTTTTACATTATCTAAAACACTTGTTGTAACTTTACCAGTTCTAAGTGTTTTAAATTCTCTTTGCATATGCTCGATGCTTCCTTGCATCTTAGATTCACAATTTTCAAAAATTTCGTTTAACATTGAGGCTTCCTTTATTTAGTGTGTTGCTTGTGTGCCCTGTGCTGGTGCATCTGGTGCTACAGGGATTGTTGTTGCAGCTTTTGTTTCTTGTGTTGCAGGTGCTACAGGAGCAGCTACATTTGTATTGTCAACTATCTCATCTACAACAGAAGAGTTTTTTTCTAGTGAGTACATATACCCAAGAGTGATTGTATTGACTATAAACAAGAAACCTATTGTGAAAGTTGCTTTTGCAAGAAAACTGTTTGGACCCTTTGCTCCAAAAACAGAATCATTAGACCCACTGTATGCTCCAAGACCGATGCTTGAGCTTTTTTGCAATAGTACAGCGATAACTAAAATTATCACTAAAACTATTTGAACAATAAGTAAAAAACTAGTTGTCATATATATATTCCTATCATTATAAAGTGGCGAATTATATCTAAAAAAACTTATATAACAAAATTGGGTATAATTTTAAAAATTATTTCCAGAGGTCTGCAAGATGAATAACACTAAAAAGATTGTATTTGTTGTGATTGTCGTAGCTGTTATTGCTATGATGTTTATGCTCAATCAAGAAAAAGCACCTGTAGATAAGAGAAAAATGGTAGCAGTTAGTACCTTTGCACTTTACGATATAACGAAGCATATAGCAGGAGAGAGTGTTAAAATTATCAATATTATCCCTTTTGGTGTTGATGCACACTCTTTTGAGCCAACACCAAAGTTAATGGCTGAGATAGAAAGAAGTGCCTTAGTTATTTACAGTGGGGCAGGTCTTGAACCATGGACAAGAGGTTATGAGTTTAAAAATAAAGTGATAGATATGAGCAAATATGTTCGCATTCGTGAGTTAGATGCAGATGAACATGAGCACCATACACACCATGATGAACAATGTATTCATAACAAGATAGACCCACACTACTGGTTAGATTTTGCAAATATGGAAAAAGCAACTGAGCTTGTTACGCAAGAACTTATTAAGCTTGAACCAAAAAATAAATCGATCTATATTAAAAATAAAGAGAAGTATATAAAGATGCTAAATTCACTCAATCAAGCCTTTAGCAATACTCTTAAGTCATGTATGTTAGATACTATCATTGTAAACCATAATGCTTTTGGATACCTTTCTCATAGATTTGGCTTTCATGTAGAGTCCTTAAGTGGACTTGTCCCTCAAGCACAACCAAGTGCAAAAGATATGTCTCGTGTAATTAATGTAATTCAAGAGCATGATGTTCCTGTGGTTTTTGCTGAGAGTTTTGTAAGTGCAAAAGCGATGCAAAGTGTTGCTGATGAAGCAAAAGTTAAAGTGGAGGTACTTCAGCCTTTAGGAAATATTACTGCTGATGAAGCAAAGAAGAATCTTAGTTATGAAGATATTATGAGAGAGAATTTACAAAAAATTCATAAGGCACTTATGTGTCGTTAAGCTTTCGAGTACCAATCTTCGATGTTAAAAACCTTAGTTTTAAAGTTCGAGGACAAGAGATTTTATCAGATATCTCTTTAGAGATTTTCAATGGTGAATATATCGCTATTATTGGTCCAAATGGTGGTGGAAAAACTACCTTGATTCGTATGCTTTTAGGTCTTGAGACCCCAACGAGTGGAGAGATAAAGCTCTATGGTAAAAAATTCAAGAGCTTTAAAGAATGGCATAAGATAGGGTATGTTCCCCAACGTGCATCTTTAGTAGATGAGAGCTTCCCTGCAACTGTTTTAGATATCGTTAACATGGGAAGAGTTTCAAAACGTAGTATATTCTCCCCTATGGATAAAAGAGATACGGATGCTGTTGAGGATGCAATGCAAAAAATGGATATTGTAGCACTCAAAGATAAGATGGTTGGTACACTCTCTGGTGGGCAGCGTCAGCGTGTTATGATCGCCCGTGCATTAGCCTCTAAACCAGAAATACTTATCTTGGATGAACCAAACACAGGTGTAGATATGCATTCACAAAAGAGTTTTTATACCCTGCTTTCAAAACTCAATAAAGAGGAAAATATTACCATCGTTTTTATCACTCACGATATAGGAGTTATAGCTGATGATATTGCAAGACTTTTTACTATTAATCAAAAAGCAACAATCTGTAATGATCCAAAAAAAGCCCTCTCGTGTGAAGATATGACAGCTCTTTACGGGATAGAAGCACATCTTATCCATAACCACAAGCATGAGCATTAAGGTGGAAGTATGTTAGAGATGTTTCAATATGACTTTATGCAAAGAGCCTTTTTAGCAGGTATTATTATAGCTACACTAGCTTCTTTAAGTGGTACATTTGTAGTACTTAAACGCTACTCAATGATAAGCGAAACACTAGCTCACTCCGCTCTTGTAGGAGTGGCTGTGGGTTTAGTAGCTGGCTACAATCCTTTATGGATGGCTGTGGTGGTTGCACTTCTTTCTGCGTGGATTATAGAGTACCTTAGAAGTACTTTTGCCATTTATTCTGATGCAATTTTGGCTATTTTACTCTCTGGTTCTTTAGCTATAGCTATTATTATTGTTTCCTTGGGTGGAGCATTTAACAATTCACTTTTCTCTTATCTTTTTGGTTCGATACTCTCCGTAAGTAAAGAGGATTTGATTGTTATCAGTGTTGTAGGAACCCTCTCTTTATCATTATTACTTTTTTATTCTAGAGAATTATATTTTATCGCTTATGATGAAGAGGTGGCTCAAGTAAGAGGTATTCAAGTGAAAATGCTCAATTTTTTACTTGTAAGTGTAGTAGCTGTAATTATAGCACTCTCTATTCGAGTGGTTGGTTCTTTGCTTATTGGAGCCCTTATGGTGATCCCAACTGTCGCTGCTTTACAATACAGAGTCGGCTTTGTGAAGACTATTTTTATCTCTTTACTTATTGCACTCTTTAGTGTTATAGCTGGAATGACCCTCTCTTTTTACTTTTCATTACCATCAGGGGCAACGATTGTTTTATGTGTTATTGTTATCTTTATTATATCTCTTGTTAGCAATAAAAGATGAAAATAAGTACAGAATTCTCAAAAAATGCATCATCATATGAGAATCTCAACAGTATTCAAAATAGGGTAGTGGAAAAACTACTCTCTTGTATTCACTCCAAACCTAAGCATATACTTGACCTTGGTTGTGGTTCAGGGGCCTTATGTAAAAAGATTGATTGGAAGTTTAAAAGTTTTACAGGAGTAGATTTTGCTCCTGGGATGCTCGAGCTACACCCAAAATCAAAGAAAATCGAGTGTGTTTATGGAGATTTTAATGATCCCACTCTCTTTGAAAATCTTCTTACCTATAAATACGACTTTATCTTTTCAGCTTCTGCACTCCAGTGGGCAGAAGACTTAGATGCTGTGTTTGAGCAAATCGCAAAGTTACATACACCTATTGCTCTCGCTATATTTACATCAAACACCTTTAAAACATTGAACAAAACAGCAGGCATAGACTCTTTACTTAAAACTCCAAAAGAGTTGCAAAAGCTTCAAAAGAAACATTTTGATGTAGAATTTGAACTTATAGAATATAAGATGCAATTTGAAAGTGTACGAAAGATGTTTCGTTATATAAAACGTAGTGGAGTAAGTGGCTCACGAAACCTTTTAAGTTATAAAGAGGTGAAAAAGCTTATGAGAGAGTATCCCTTAGATTATCTAGAGTTTGAAGTGGCGTTTATCTATTCTCATTAAGTACTATGATTTTTTCTAAATCATACAATTCATAGCGTATATGCTTAAAGTTTTCGCTATATTTATGGTCATAAAGTTTAAACAGCTCCTCTAAGACACGTGAGGACTCCTCAGCACGCTTAAAGTTAGCAGCCATGATTCCTACTATGGAATCACGTTTCATCTCGCTCTGAGTCGTAGGACGGAGTACATCATTGATAGAATCACGATAGTGAAGTAGTTGTGTGTATTCATCTATGATAGCAAGATGACGAAGTGATTTAAGTTTTTTGGAAAGTTCTTTGTTGTTGTCACGGTAGCGCATTATATCTTCTATAACACGAATCCCCTCTTTGAGGCGATTGAGATTTGCATCTATCACCCGAAAAAGTTCGGGTGATATAACTTCCTTAGTCATCGTTGTTTAAAACACCGAAGATTTGAAGTAAGGCTGTAAAGATGTTGAGAAAGTCTAAGTAAAGAGCAATAGCACCATCAATTGGTGTTTCATATGCCCCAGCCATAATATTTTGAGTATCATAGATAACTAAGATACTAAATAGAAAAACAACTGCCCCACTAATCATCATAGCAAGCATACCATTACCTAGGAAGATATTGAGAATAGAAAAACCGATGATGACAAAAAGTGCAATCATAAGTGGTTTTCCATAACTCGTAAAATCTTTAGTAGTTTTAATAGCAAAAAAGCTCATTGATCCAAATACAACAGATGTCATTGCAAAAGCATTTCCTACGATGACACCTCCACCATTCATACCAAGTGTATATGAAAGTAAAGGTGAGATAGTAATACCTGTCATAAATACAAATGCAAACATAACAAGTAAATTGATGCCTGGTTTGCGTTTAACAAATTGAAGACCAATTAAAAGACCAATCTCTAAGAAAAAGAGTGGCCACATCATTGCATGGATTGCTCCAGCCATTGGTACACCAACATAGGCACCAACTGCACCAGCCATCATTGAAGCTGCGAAAAGTTTATAAGTCTCTTTTACAAAAGAGACTATTTGTGTTTCACTACGACTTGCAGTCCCATATGCATAAGAGTTTCCTCTAGCATAATCACGATCATATAGTCCCATTTTAATTCCTTTAATATCTTTATAGTAAAAGATAATATTTTGATAGGGAATTTTATAGTCAAAGAGTTAATAAATAGCAACGCTCATATAGTTAAAAATTGCTTACATTATATATAAGTCATATTTACCTC
>CAZFGS010000017.1:0-16531 GCA_964518545.1 uncultured Sulfurimonas sp.
GTTTGATAATCTCTTGAATAGCAAGAATAGGCACTGCATACTCTTCATCACCTATTACAAAGCCTACAAGCTGTACCACATTATCTAATTGACTCTCAGGTACCTCTTGTGCTTGTGTTTGTTTATTAATAATTTGCTTTAATTTATCACTCATTATAAGAACTCCGATTTAAAGTTAACATTTCTTTGAACTACACTTGAGAGGTAGTCAGCAGAGTAAGGTTTTGTTATATATTCAACCATACCAGATTCAACACCACGCATACGATCAGACTTACCTGTACGAGATGTTACAGCAATCAGAGGTAAGTTTTTGTAACGGTTATATTTTTTAATCTCAGTAGCAAGTGAGTAACCATCCATTCTAGGCATCTCAATATCTATCAACATTGCATCAAAATTATACTCATTTGATTTTAAGGTATTGAGTGCTTCTTGACCATCAGTTGCTTCAACAAGTGTTACGCCTAATGGTTCTAGTGCTTTTCTCATAATCGTTCTATCTGTTTTAGAATCATCAACAATCATAATCGTGTAATCACTAGCCTTTGTCTTCTCATTACTAGCACTTTCCCCTGCACTATTCTCTACCATCGCTGTTGCTTTTAAATCTCTTGCCATCTGCATAAGAGCTACAACATCAACGATAAGTGTCACACCACCATCACCACGGATAGTAGCACCTGCAACACCTTCTATCCCTTTAAGGTAATCTCCAAGAGATTTAATAACAATCTCCTCTTGCCCTACTAAAGTATCAACAATAAGTCCAAGTTTAGAAGTTCCAAGACCAAGAACAACAACATAAGCATGCTCACTTGCATCTAAGATACGCTCAACCTCAAAGATATCTCCGATATGCACTAAAGAGAGTACTTCATCTCGAAGACGCATCACTGATTTACCTTCAACAGTATATATTTCATCTTTTGAGATTCTTACAGTTTCAAGTACCGATGCAAGTGGAATGGCATAATATTCCTCTTGCACACCAACAAGTAATGCTTGAATAATTGCAAGAGTTAAAGGGATCTTGAGTTTCATTGATGTTCCCACACCAACCTCTGAATCAATATCAATAATACCATTAAGTTTTTCGATATTTGTTTTTACAACATCCATACCAACACCACGACCACTTACATTTGTAACAGCGGCTGCTGTTGAGAAACCTGGTTTGAAGATCAGACCAAAAGCTTCTTTATCACTCATTGAATCAGCTTCTTTTTCAGTAATAATCCCTTTTTCAAGCGATTTGTTTTTGAGCATATCAGTATCAAGGCCCTTCCCATCATCATCTATCTGAATGACGATCTGGTTCCCTTCATTGTATGCTTTAAGACCAATGATACCTAACTCATCTTTCCCTTTAGCAAGACGCTCTTCTGGCATTTCAATACCATGATCACAAGAGTTACGGATAATATGTACCAAAGGATCACCAATCTCTTCTACGATTGACTTATCAAGTTCTGTTTCCTCTCCAGATATCACAAGTTCTATCTTTTTGTTAAGTTCACGTGAAAGGTCACGAATCATACGTGGAAACTTGTTAAACACTTTTCCAATTGGAAGCATCCGTGTTTTCATTACTGCTATTTGAAGGTCTGTTGTCACAAGAGACACAATACTTACAACTTGGTTTAACTCCTCTAAGAACTCTTCACCCTCATAGCGTTCTTCAACATCATCATTAATCTTAATAAGTCTGTTTTTAGCAAGAACAAGTTCACCAATAAGGTTCATTAAATGATCGAGTCTTTTTACATCAACACGAATAGTTTGCTCAACTGTCGCAGGAGCACGTTTTGCAGGAGCAGCAGCTTTTGGAGCTTCCTCTTTTTTAGCGCTTGGAGCTGGTGTTGGTATTGGAGTAGGTGCCGGTGTAGGTTCTGGCTCAGGTGTTGGTTCTGCTTTTGGTTCCTCTTCATCAGGAGAGCTAGGCATCTCAGGCACCTTTTCCCCCGCAGCCAGTTTTGCAGCACGTTTTGCCTTGTCTTCCTCTTGACGTTGATTGAGTAACCTTTCTATCTCAGCTTCAATCTCATCAGGATCCATACTGTCATAGTCTGGTTCTTCCTCTTCCTCTGAAGCACTTGCTATCTCTTCCACTATAGGCTCTTCAACAGGAGCTTCAACTACAGGAGATTCAACATTGCCTGAACCACCACTAACTTTATCAAGTCTTGCAACACAGGCAGAAACATCTATCCCAGCATCAGCACTCGTGTCACGGATCGTTTCAAGAAGTGCTTTCATAAGATCAATAGACTCTAAAATAACATCCATAATATCTGGAGTGATAATAAGCTCACCATGACGAGCCTTATTTAAAACATCTTCCATATGGTGTGTAAGGTGTGTTAAAACATCAAAATTTAAAAACGAAGATGCACCTTTCACTGTATGTGCGACACGAAAGATTCCATTTAACAGCTCTAAATCTTCTGGGTTTGTTTCTAACTCTACTAAATCTTCATCCAGTTTTTCAACTAACTCAAAAGACTCAACTAAAAAGTCCTGTAGTATCTCTTGAAATTCATCCATATTTACACTCCTACTTCATATGTGCACGTACAACACGTGCTACTTCATCATAAAATGAACTTGCTTGGAATTTTACCAAGTAAGCCTCTCCACCCGCTTCTAAACCACGACCTTCACTAAAGTGATCACTTATTGAGGAGTTAAAAACAATAGGGATATTATTGAATCTTCCATCCTCTTTCACATTTGCTGCAAAATGAAAACCATCCATCTTAGGCATCTCTACATCTGAGATAATAATTTTGAGGTTATTTGCTAAATTCTCTCCATAAGATTCATACAGTTCATTGAGTTTTTCTAAGCCCTCTTCACCATCCATAGCTTCCACGACATGAAAGCCCATTTTGATCAGTGCTTCTTTCACTATTTTTCTAGCAGTTGAGCTATCATCTAAGACAAGTGCTAATCCTGAAAACTGCTCTAACTCTTGAGGCATATTGTCAGTATCTGGTTCATAAAGACCTAAATCTTGAACAACCGATTCAAGATCTAAGATCAAAAGAACATTATCTCCTTCTATCTTAGTTACACCGGTGATCTTACTACCATCAAGTGATCCTGAACCACTTACAAAAGATGCAGGTTCTATATCGCTCCAGCTAATACGACGGATACGCTTTGCTTCATGCACAACAAACCCGATAAGAACATTATTAAATTCTGTAATGATTACACGGGCATTAGTCTCAGCATTTTCTGGTTCTGTAATCCCCATCCATTTTGCTAAATTCACAACAGGAATCACAATATCACGAAGATCAAAAATACCCTCTATAAACTCTGGTGTACCTGGAAGTTCTGTTAAAAATGGTACACGAATAATTTCACGTACCTTTGAAACATTGATACCATATATACCCTCATATACTTCATCATCTTCTTTTTTAAATATACGAAAATCTACAAGCTCCATCTCATTAGAGCCAACTTTAAGCGAATTATTATTCATTTCTATATCCCTTTAGAGAAACTCTTTTCTTCTAATAGTTCATTATCTTTACTTGATTTTACTATAAAGTATCTTTGATTGCAAGCAAAAGCTGCTAAATTTATGTAGTTTAAGCTATCCCATTTATAGCTTTTATTTTGATGGTAATGCCCCTCTATAAAATAATCAAAATTATAATTATTTAGTATACGATTTTGTACAAATGCTTCAAAACCTGCAAACTCATTACAGTCATCTTTTTTCTCTAAATGTCTATCGACAAAATTCAGTATAGAGTGCCCGGTAAGGTTATCTACAAATCTAAGGATAAAAAGAACAAAAGGATTTCGTATTAAATATGTATATATTTTATACCCTAAAACTCCATCAAAATCTCCATGAGCTAAAAGTACTTTTTTCTCTTTATATGTACATTGAAGGGGTTGCTTTTCTATTGGGACAATGGTCATATTTTGAAAAACTTTGTGTAGTTGAAAGTCATGATTGCCTTCAAGGTAGATCACATCTATCTTCAAAGCGATGCTGTTTAACATATCTATGAGTGTTTGGTTTGCTTTGTAAGTGTAAGGAATCCCCCCAAAAAGATTATCGAAGATATCACCCATTAAAATGAGTTGAGGAATCTCTTTTTTTCCTAGATAAATCTCTTCAATAAGGAAAAAAAGCTCAGGACGATTCTCAGAAAAATGTGCATCTGATAGAATCAATGCACTCTCATGAATCTCTGCTAGATTATGGGACATAGGCTATATTTGGTATCCCAGCATTTTCATCAAATCCCATCATCAAATTTGCATTTACAACTGCTTGAGAAGATGCTCCACGCATAAGGTTGTCTATCGCTGAAGAGATAAACAGCATATTGCCTTTACGTTTTACATAGATGTCACAGAAGTTTGTTCCTGCTACATTTTTCATATCTACAGGTATTTCACTTACCCGTATATTTTTTTCATCTTTATAATACTCTTTAAGATGAAGAGGAGCATCAAAGTCACCCTCTACTTGAATATAAATCGAGCTTATCATTCCACGAGTAAGAGGAACTAGATGTGGAACAAAATTCACCTCATCAAAATCTACATTTAATTTTTGAGCAATCTCTGGAGCATGACGATGCATCAAAGGATTGTATGCAAAAAGGTTGTCATTAACATTGACAAAGTGTGTTGTTTCACTCAGTTTTTTTCCAGCACCACTTACACCTGTTTTTGCATCGATGATGATAGGTGTACCCTCTTGGCGTTTTTCCATAAAAGGTAAAAGTCCTAAAATTGCTGAAGTTGGAAAACATCCAGGATTTGCTACTAAAGAAGCATTGTGTAGCTCTTTACGAAACATCTCAGGAAGTCCATACACAACATTTTCTAGGTTTTCAATATCTGTATGAGGTACATAAAACTCTTCATATATCTCTTGAGTAAGTCTATAATCTGCAGAGAGATCGACAACCTTTACATTCAGTGCCATTAAAGGTTTTACATATGCCATTGCTGTTTTATGGGGTACTGCTAAAAAGATTAAATCACACTTTTGTGCCATCACATCTACATCAGCTTTTTGTACCTCATCTTCACACACACCCTTGAGTGAGGGGTGTAGTTCATTGATGGTTGTTCCACCCTCTGAATTAGCTATATATGTAAGTGTGAAATTCGGATGATTGAGCAATATTTTTACAAGCTCAAGCCCTGTATATCCTGTTGCCCCAACGATTCCTACATTTATATTTTTAGCCATAGTCTAGTTACACTCAAATACAATCTCTTGGTATTTTACCTCTTCTATCTCAAGCTCTTTTTGACCACCAGGAAGACGAACTTTGACCTCATCACCCTCTTCTAAACCTAAAAGTTGTTTTGCAAGAGGTGAGTTAAAAGATATAAGTCCCATATCTGGATTTGATTCACATCCACCAACGATAGTATAAGTTACCTCTTCATCTGTATCCATATCTGTCATTCTAACGGTTGAGCCAAAACTAATCTTTGCATGTGTCAATTCAGAAGGATCTACTATCTGAGCATTTCCGAGTATCTCTTGGAGTTCTGCTAAACGATTATCTATAGTTTTTTGTTGCTCTTTTGCTGCATGGTATTCTGCATTTTCTTTTAAATCACCATGCTCCAATGCTTCTTCGATCGCTTTTACTACACCTGGTCGTTTTACTTCTTTTAAATCTTTTACTTCTGCTTGTAACTTTTCGTAGCCGAAAAGTGTCATTGGTTCTACTTTTTGCATTCTTATTTCTCTTTATATTTTTTTAGTTATTAAAATAGGGCTTTCATCAATTTTGTTTTATCTACTGATTCACTTGCTTTATCGGTATCAACACTTTCACTCACATCTTTCATCGTAATATCTTTCCCTTTTGAAACAGCTTTCATCGCTTTTTCTTTATCGACAGAGTCACTTGCTTTTTGCTTATCAACCGCACTCACCATAGCACCCATATCAAAAGCAAAAGCTACAGAACTCATTATTACAAAAGTTAAAAATATATTTTTCATTGAGAAGATCCCTTTATTATTTTTACAGATTATAGCTAAACTTTTTTTAAAGATGACAAATCAAATCTGATTATCTCCTCTTTACACTCAATCGTAATGATGCAAGATTTTTTTTCTATACTTTGAGGACTATCTATACCCTCTAAAAGAATAATTTTTTCATTTGTAACAGGATCAAGTGCATAAAGGACATGATCCTCAACAACAAACTCTCGTCCTCCACCACAACCATCACCAATGATACCTATACAGGAGAGTTTAGAACCATCCATCATCTAAACAATCCTCTTTTGCATCGCTGAGAAACTCTTTATATTCACTTGAGTTTTTATCTAAGGCTATATACTCATCATGAGTATACTCTTTAAAGGTTGTATCATCCATGCAGCTACAAAGCTTTGTATCGTTGGAATCTTTACAATGTGAAAGCATCACTTTCTTTTGCTCCTCTTCCCAACCTACATAAGAGGTATAGTACGGGTAGAGTGTCCATATAGCAAAACCTATAGTAAGCACTATATTTACTATATACTCGCGTTTACGAGTTGCAAAATACTTTTTCACATCATAAGAGATTAAAATCACAAACACAATTTCAAGTCCTATATTAAACCAGTCACTATCTAAAAAATCAAACACTCTTTCCCTTTTTTATCTTTTTTATCGCTTCTGAGCACATTGTAAGCCCAAAACTTGCAGTCACACCCATAAAGCTTCCCTTCTCTTTTACCAAAACCTCTTCGGAAGAGAAAATCACCTTATACTTCTTTTTAAATCCCCGTTTTTTTAACTCATAACGAATTTTTGAACCAAATTTATCACCGTAGCTTTTCCAGATATCATCTACTTTTATCTTTGTAGGATCCATCCTCTTTGCACTTCCAAAAGAGCTTATAAGTTTTTTGTAACATTTCTGAGCAAGAGCAAGCTTGGCATTTCTGTCATCTATAGCATCAAGTACTAAATCGTAAGGTTCAAAATCAAACTCCCACACCCACTCTTCATCGATTCGCTTGTTGATAATTTTTAATTCTGGATAATGTTCTTTGAGTGCCTCAACTTTTACATCACCCTCATGGAGTTCTGACCACATTTGACGGTTTTGATTGCTCTTATCATAGGTGTCAAAATCGACTATTGTTATATCTTGAACTCCTGAACGGTACAAACAATCAAGACAAAAGCTCCCGACTCCACCTACACCAAGGAGGAGTATCTTCGCGTTTTGTATATGGGAAAACTCTTCCCCTACAAGTAGCTTAATACGATCATACTTCCCCACTAAAGCCATTCCTCGAGTTTTTGCATTGACTTATATGCAGAAAGATCTAACATAATAGGAGTGATAGAGATGTACCCAGCTTCGATCGCTTCATAATCACTCATTCTATCCACTCCAACTCTCTTTGAAAAATTTAAGGGGTGTAAGCCTAACCAATGGTACTCTTCTCCACGAGGATTTCTATGTAGATGAGAGTCGTTTGCATAATGGCGATACCCTGCATAGGTTACTTTCATCTTTGCTTCTTTTAATTCAGGAGGAATATTTATATTTAAAAATTCACGCTCTGGAAGTGGAAATACACCCTCTCGTATCTTTGTAACAATCTTTTTAATACTTTCTTGTGCTAAGTAAAAATCTCCATCAGGATTAGTAAAATCCATCACCTGACTTATGGCTATGGATGGAATATCGTGAAGGACCCCTTCCATCGCTCCAGCAGCTGTGCCACTGTAAGTGATATCTTCACCCATATTTGAACCTCTATTGATACCACTTACTAAAAGATCTGGTTTTTCATCTTCAAAAAGAGTACTCAAAGAGAGATAAACACAATCAGATGGTGTTCCATCATCAAGTTTGTAAAAATCATCTTCCACACTGACAAAACGAAGTGGTCTTGTTAGAGTAAGGGAGTGCCCACAAGCCGACTTTTCATTTGCTGGAGCAACAACAATCACCTCAACATCTTCTAAATTTTTTAAAGCCATGACCAAGGACAAAAGCCCTTTTGCCTCATAGCCATCATCATTTGTCACTAAAATTTTATATTTTTTATTCATAAACACATTTTACACTAATCTTGCTATAATTCAAGTTATGAAAACAGTTTTACTTATAACACTCCTGACATTTTCCCTTTTTGCTTCTAAGTTTGAGACAAGCTACAAAGAGCTTAACAATAAACTTGACCAAGTTGCCCCTGCATTAAGTACTGAAGAGAAGATCTCCTTATACTACTTTGTTATGGCAACACACGATAAGATCATCACACAACTACAAGATGGTGAGATTCAAGGTGAAACACTTAAAAATATTCAAGCACAGACACTAAAACTTTTTTCCCAATTGCATGAAAACAATGAAAATATCTCTAAAACAGAGATAGAGAGACTTAGAGAACTTTACACAAAGATGAACCAATCTGCAAAAAATCTTTCTCTCAAAAAACCAAACAAGCAGATAAAACCTGTTTATCAAGACAAAATTATCTACAAAGATAAAATCATTTACAAAACAAAGAGCACTCAAAAGGGAACTTTATGGAGTACCTTACTTATGCTTTTTGGGGGAACAGTTTTTGGCTTAGGTTTAGGATTTCTCTTCTTTAAACCAAAAAATACACCTCAAAAGCAAACTTCTATGAAAGTGGAACTTACTGAACTTCAAAACACTCATAAGAATCTTAAACAGGAACTCAAAAATATAAAATCAAAATCCTCACAAGAGTTTACAAATAAAGATATTGAAAAAGAAAATGCTTCACTTATCTCTAAAAATAAAACTCTTAGTAATGAAAACAAATCACTACAGACAAAACTTCTTGAGACTCAAGAACTTTATGATGCACTAAGAGAACATACCTCTACAGAGATCCAACATCTCAATGAGTATGTAGAGAGCTTGACAAAAGAGCTTGAAAAAGCTGAAAAAGTGCATGTGAAAAACTTTGATTTTAATGAAAATCTGCAAACACTGCAAACACAAAGTCAAGATATATTTAAAGTACTTGAAACGATTTCAGAGATTGCAGACCAAACCAACCTTTTAGCACTTAATGCTGCTATAGAAGCTGCCCGTGCCGGTGAACATGGTCGTGGTTTTGCAGTTGTAGCAGATGAAGTACGTAAACTTGCAGAGAGAACACAAGAAACACTTACAGATGCAAAGGTCCATATCTCAAGTGTAGTAGAGCAAATTGCATCGCTAAAAAGCTAAAACTTGACTTTACTAGTGAGAAAAGTGTAAAATTGCACCAACAAAAGATGTGCAAGGCATCAAATCTTTCCCGCAATTGATAATCCCAAAAAATTAAGGCAGTCACTATATGAGTGAAAACAATTCACAACAACCTCGTAACAATAAACCAAAAAGCAACAATCGTAACAACAACTCAAAACGTACACATACTCCAGTAAAGGGTTCAAGTGTTGAAGAGCTTCGTACAAAAAGCATCGAAGAACTTATTAGCATTGCAGAAGAGCTAAATGTTGAGCATCCACAAGAGCTCAAACGCCAAGATGTTATCTTTGAAATTTTAAAAGCCCAAACTGCTCAAGGTGGGTTTATTTTATTTTCTGGAATCCTAGAGATTATGCAAGATGGCTACGGTTTTATCCGCTCTATCGATAAATCTTTCAATGAATCAATCAATGATGCTTATGTATCAAACACTCAGATCAAACGCTTTGCACTCAGAAATGGTGATGTAGTTACTGGTCAAGTGCGCCCACCAAAAGATCAAGAACGCTACTATGCTCTTATCAAGATAGAAGCGGTAAATGGTCTTCCGCCAGAAGAGTCTAAAAAACGTCCACTTTTTGAAAACCTTGTACCACTTTATGCTCTAGAACAAATCAAATTAGAGTACCGTGAAAAAGGTTTAACTGGTCGTATGCTTGATCTTTTTTCCCCTATCGGGAAAGGGCAACGTGGTCTTATTGTTGCACCACCGCGTTCTGGTAAAACAGAACTTCTTAAAGAGATTGCTCATGGTGTCACACACAACCATCCAGAGATCGACCTGATGGTTTTACTCGTAGATGAGAGACCCGAAGAGGTTACAGATATGGAGCGCTCAGTAAAAGGTGAAGTTTACTCTTCTACTTTTGATATGCCCGCAAAAAACCATGTTAAAGTAGCTGAGATGGTTATTGAAAAAGCAAAACGCCGTGTTGAAATTGGGCGAGATGTTGTGATCTTACTTGACTCTATCACTCGTCTTGCTCGTGCTTACAATACGGTAACACCATCAAGTGGTAAGGTACTCTCTGGTGGTGTTGATGCCAATGCACTTCACCGTCCTAAGCGTTTCTTTGGTGCTGCAAGAAATATTGAGAATGGTGGAAGTTTAACTATCATTGCAACAGCTCTTGTAGATACAGGAAGCCGTATGGATGAAGTGATCTTTGAAGAGTTCAAAGGTACAGGTAATATGGAAGTTGTCCTTGATAGAAAAATTGCAGAAAGACGAATATTCCCTGCGATTGATATCCTTAAATCTGGTACACGTAAAGATGAACTTCTTATTGGTAAAGAAACATTACAAAAAGTATTTATTCTTCGTCAAATGCTTCATAAACAGGACAATGAAGTGGAAGCTCTTAAGTTTATCTATAACACTATGGGCAAAAAAGATACGAATGAAGAGTTTCTTGAGAGTATGAACACGGATAAATAATGAAGATTGGTGTATTTGATAGCGGAATTGGTGGACTTAGTGTTGTAAAATCTCTGCTTGAACACCAACTTTTTGAGGAGATTATCTACTTTGGAGATACTGCTCGTGTTCCGTATGGTTCTAAAGATAAAAACACCATCATCCGTTATGCTATTGAAGCGGTAGAGTTTTTCAAAAACTTTGAACTTGATATGATCATTGTTGCTTGCAATACAGTAAGTGCTTATGCACTCAGTGAGATGCGTGAATCTGCGAGCTGTCCGGTTATAGGTGTTGTAGAAGCTGGTGTTTTAGCCACAGTGAATGCTGTATCTAACAACTCTGCAAATATCCTCATCATTGGAACAAACGCGACAATCAACTCACAAGCGTATGAGATCTCTTTAGAAGAGCAAGGTTTTAAAAAGCTTCAAACAAAGGCAACCTCTTTATTTGTTCCCCTTGTTGAAGAGGAGATTTTCAAGGGTGCTATCTTGGATGCTACCCTTACACACTACTTTGAACACATCATCCATCCCGATGCAGTGATACTAGGCTGTACTCATTTTCCACTTCTTTCCAAGGCACTCCAAGATTACTTTGGAGAAAAAACAATGCTGATTCACTCAGGTGATGCAATTGTAGAGTTTTTAGAAGATGCGTTTGATTTTACACAAAAATTTGAAACCACAAAACTAGAATTTTTCGCTTCTGAAAACCCTCAGTCCTTACGTAACATAGCAAATAAGTGGCTCTATGACAACTAAAAACATCTCTATCTTTGGTTATGGAACGACTACAAAACCACTCACACAACACATAGAAAATGCTGTCTTTTATGACGATAGATGTAAAGAACCTTACAGCGGTATGAATGGCTCTTTTGTGAGACCATCAAGTGAGTTTAACCCTAATTTTTCAGATCTTGAGATTACAAGCCCTGGAATCCCACCAAGTAATCCACTCATCCAAAAAGCAAAACACCTTATAAGTGAGTATGATTTTTTTAAAGATGTCCAAAACTTCAAAATCTGGATAAGTGGTACAAATGGTAAAACAACTACAACACAAATGATGCAACATCTTTTAAAAGATAAGGGGAGTGTCGCAGGTGGGAACATCGGTACACCCCTCGCTGAACTTGATCAAAAAGCTCCACTCTGGATACTTGAAACAAGCTCTTTTACTATGCACTACACACAAGAGGCATACCCAAACATCTATGTACTTCTTCCTCTCTCACCTGACCATCTCAGCTGGCACGGAAGTATGCAAGAGTATGTAGCAGATAAGCTAAAACCTCTGAGTATGATGAGAAGTGTCGATACAGCCATCCTTCCAGAGTCTTACAAAGACACACCTTCACGAGCAAATATTATCACCTATAAAGATGAAGATGACTTAGCTCGTCTCTTTGATATCGAGAAAGAGAAAGTAAAATTTAAAGGTGCTTTTTTAGCAGATGCTCTTTTAGCTATGGCTGTTGATAAGCTTGTATTTGATAGAGTTGATTATGAGAAAATGAACTCTTTTGAGCTAGATCCTCATCGTCAAGAGGAGCTTTCCGATGCTAAAGAAAGACTTTGGGTAAATGACACCAAGGCAACAAATCTTGATGCAACTATTGCTGCTGTGAAACGCTATGAAGAGTCTTATATTCATCTCATATTGGGTGGTGATGATAAGGGTGTGGATTTAAGTGAACTTTTTGCATTTTTAAAAAGTAAAAAACTACATATCTATGGTATAGGTTCCAACAAAGCAAAACTCTCTGCATTGTCTCAAAAATACTCTATACCTTTTACAATGTGTAAAGATTTAAATCATGCTATCACAAACATAGATATTCATCTTAAAAAAAATGAAGTAGCTCTTCTCTCTCCCGCTGCTTCAAGTCTTGATGAGTTTAGCTCATATGCCCAAAGAGGTGACGAGTTTAAAGAGGCTGTAAAAACATTATGCTAAAATACTCTTATTAACTATGGAGTAGCACATTGAGAGATTCATCAGAAGTACTAGCAAGAAAATACCGTCCATCCAATTTTGATGAGCTTATAGGGCAAGACACTATTGCCCAAACTCTCTCTCTTGCCCTTGACTCGAACAGACTCTCTCATGCCTACCTTTTTTCAGGACTTCGAGGAAGTGGAAAAACTTCTACTGCTCGTATCTTTGCAAAGGCTCTTATCTGTGAAGAGGGGATGAGTCATCACCCTTGTGGCGTTTGTTCTAACTGTACTATGGCGATTGAAGGTCGCCATATGGACATTATCGAAATGGATGGTGCTAGTAGTCGTAAGATAGATGATATCCGTGACTTAGTTGAACAAACGAAGTACAAACCAGCTGTTGCAAGATTTAAGATTTTTATCATCGATGAAGTACATATGCTTACAAAAGAGGCTTTTAATGCCCTCTTAAAAACTCTAGAAGAACCACCTGAATATGTGAAGTTTATCTTAGCAACTACTGACCCACTTAAACTCCCTGCTACGATACTTAGTCGTACACAACACTTTAGGTTTAAGAGCATCGCTACACATAAAATAGTGGAGCATTTAGCACATATTTTGAATCTTGAAGGGATTAAATACGAGGTGGATGCTTTAGAGATTTTAGCTCGTAGTGGAAGTGGTAGTTTACGTGACACCTTAACACTCCTCGATCAAGCGATTATCTACTCAAAAAGTCATGTAGATGTTCCTACAGTCACAGATATGCTAGGGCTTGTTGACCCTAAGTTTATCACCGATCTTTTTAATGCCGTTTTTGCAAAAGACTATGTACAACTTGTGCAATACACAAAAATACTTGAAGATTACGAGAGTGAGATGGTTGTAGATGAGCTTATCGCTTATCTTAAAGAGAAAATGTACAATCAAGATGCACTTTTTTCAACCCTAGTACTAGATAGGTTTTTTAGAATACTCAGTGATTCTAAGTATCTCTTTAGTATTAATGCCGATGGTAGTTTTGTACTTTCTATGATATTTTTCAAGATGATTGAAGCTCTAAAAATCCGTGAGATTGATCAGATGATAGAATCACTGCAAAGTGAAGTAAAGCATCCTGAAATTCTCACCCCTGCACCTATACAAACTCAAAGTGTTAAGATACAAAGTACTACACCAGAGATGGCATCGCATCAGCTCAAAGAGCAAACGCCACAAAACACTCCAGCACAAGAGGAAAAGCTTCCCAAAGAAGATCCAAACCTTAAAATTTTTCAAAATCTTATAGCTAAAATTGCTGATAGAAACTATGAGCTTGGGGAATGTTTTACAAATAACATCACATTTATCTCTTATGAAGATAAAACACTTTCATGGGAAAGTTGTGCCAATGAGGAGTGTAAAAAACTTCTCAAACATGGCTATGGTGTTATCAAACAACTTGTACGTGAAATCTTTGGATTTGAAACAACCATAAAAGGTATTCCCTGCTCGAAACCTATAGAGGAACCTTTAAAACAAGACACACCTCAAACTACCCCTATGGAGCAGCCAACTATGACAGATGCTCCCCAACCAACTTCCATGATAGAAGATGTAGAGATTGGTGGTGGTGCCAGTTGTGTTACAAACTGTAATGAAGCTTCTATACAAGATGAAGTGAATGGCACTGATATCACTCAAGAACCACTTGTACAAAAAGCCATTGAGATGTTTGAAGCTAAAAAAGTGACTGTTCAGTCAAAAGTTTAATCAAAAAAGATCTCATTACAACAGATCTCTTCGCGTTTACAAAACTCTAGTAGATTTTTATAGGGTGTAGAATTGCGCCTTTTTAGAGTTGCAAGTTGTGTTTGGCTTACACCCAATAGGTTTGCCACATCCTTATCTAAAACCCGTCTCTCTTTTCCATCAGCAATATGCTCTTTTAATTTCTTTATAACCTGCTCAAAATCATTCATATCTACTCCTATGAACGAAAATATAACCTAGAAAAAAAAAGAACTTAAGAAATATGACATTATGCTATTTTTTTGAAGATTTTTTCTCTTTTTGAAGAAGTCGCTTCGCTATGTTTTTTAAATAGACAGAGGTCTCTAAACACTCTTTAGAGTGCTTAATATTGATGCTTGCTTCATAATTTTTATTTTCAGAAAGTTCTTTGGTGTACTCTTTGATTGCATTTATATCATTCTCTATCTCTAAGATTTTCTTTTTCATATATGTGAATACTATGATAAATAAGAAAAGAGAAAACAGAAATATCCATATCCACAAAGTATTATATTCAGAATAAATCTCTTTATCAGAGATATGGTCAAGAAGGAAACTTTTAAATAAAGCATAAAGAAACATAAATAAGAGAAAGAGTACTCCCCAAAAAATAATACTTATTTTTACAAGGAGAAACTCTTGAATCTTTTTCATCTGCTACTTACATACCTGTTGTATCTATCTGATCATCTACAGTTAATGTTAAACTGTCCGTGCCATTTGAGTACTCATAAGTTGTTGTACCGGTAGTTGTATCACTTGTTTGAGACACAGCATTCCAACCAGAGGTGTTAAGATTGGCTATTGCATCACTAGAATCACCAGCAATAATTAACTCATTACCAGGATCTGTCATATCAAGAACATCATCTAGCGATAGATTACTTAGGGTATGAGCACCATCAGTTAGATCTATTTTTTCTATATTTGATACTTGTGCTAAAGTTGTATCTGAGAAATCAAGATCTATGTCACCAGCGATAACAAGTGTGTCAAATCCAGCACCAGCATCTATAGCAATTGTTCCATCATATGTGTATGTAGAATCAATGCCTATAACCATTGTAAGTGGTTGATCAAGTGTTGTATCACCATCACTATCTGTAACAGAGATAGTAAAGTTCTCTGTAATATCTACTCCACTACTTGTTGTAGGAGTATATGTATAAGCCCCTGTTTCAAAGTTAAGATCCATATCCCCTTCTGTTAAATTGATAGTTTGAATTGGATTTGCCTCATCATATGAGTATGTTGTACCATCATAAGTGATCTCCAAGATATTACCACCATCTGCACCAAAGATAATACCAGAATAACCATCATCGCCATATAAACTTCCATCAACAGATTCTATACTTGAGAGCATTGTCGCACTCAACTGAGTTTCATCTGTGACAATCACTGATGATTTTCCATCTATAACTTGAACCATATCAAGGTATGTTTGATCTAAACCATCACCAATTCCAATCACTTCTAATGCAATTGCATTCGTGTTGATAAAATCATTCCATGTTGCGAGATAGTTATTATCTATGTAACTATCATCAACACTATCTTGAGTATTACTATCTGTTGTATCTGTTGCATCTGCAGTATCATCATCATACTCTTTTGTTGGTTCTCCATCAGAGATAAAGTAAGAAACTGTTTTATCTGCAATTGGTGCACTTGTATATGCATCATCAGTTACAGCAATAGCTGCTTCATAGTTTGTCCAACCATCTTCTAATCCAGCAATTGTATTCCCATCATAATAAATATACCCATTATCGTCCATTGTTAAAAGATCAATATAAGCTAATGCATCTGTTGCACTCATCCAACCAAGATTTACGGCACCTGTGTTAAAGAGTGTTAAGTTGACATTTGCTGATCCTTGATCATCATAAGCATTAATAGTATCGATAAGAGCTGCTTTAGCAATCTCAAATCGTGTTTGACCATTCACATCTGTACTCATAGAACCAGATACATCTAGTGTAAGCATAAGGTTTGTTACAGGTTCTTCAGGAAGTGAAATTGAAACAGATGTTGTATTGTTTACAACTGGAACATCATCTATAATCGTAACATCTAAGCTTGCTGTATCGCTATTACCATATATATCTGCTACAGTGTACGTAAAGCTATCAACTA
>CAZFGS010000017.1:16631-21096 GCA_964518545.1 uncultured Sulfurimonas sp.
GCATTAAAAAGAGTATATGTATAATCACCTGTTAGTGTATCTACAACAAGTACATTACCATCTTTCGTTGTCACTGTAATCTGATCAGCTACACTTGTATCAGTAACTCCACCTACTATACCTATATCAGTTAATGCAAATCCATCTGGAACTGTATCATCATTTAAAATATTACCTGTCACAATCTCAGCATCACTTATACTATTAGTACCTGTAGACATGGCAGCCTCATCAACTTCCGCTGTATTATCTAAAAGTACTGGAAGAGGTTTCTCTTCTCTTGTTATATTAAATGTCAAATCTGAACTTGCTGTATCTCCATCATTATCAATAAGAGAGAAGTTAACAACTTCAGTATAACCATCAATGGTAGTAGCATTTGTACCTAAAATATAATTACCATCATCCATATCAATTGTTAATGTAGAGTTTTGTAATGTTGTTACGACTAAAGTGTTTGTCGTATTGTCAAATGTATATGTAAGCCCTGTTGATCCAGATTGTGTTAAATCTGTACCATCAAATGTAAAAGTATCGCCATCAACTACAATCTGATTTACATAACCACCATCAGCACCGATTCCAAAACCACTATTGATAACATTTCCTGTAAGAATATTACCTTCAGATGGAGCTTGGATAGTACTTGCAAGTACCTCTGTAAGCTGTGACAAATCAGTAATTATCATTGCATCTGTATCTGTGCTAGAAACACCATCATATGCTATTGGGTCAATGATTGTTTGAGCATCTGCATCTAAACCATCACCAATACCAAGAGCAAATGAATCTATGCTGTTATCTGATAAGAAAGTTGTCCATATAGCTTCTTCAGCACTTTGAATCCCTTCATCTGCATCATTTGAGCTCGTTCCATTTGTATCTGTTAGAGTATTAATATCATCATCACTATAAGTTGGAGCACCATCAGTAAAGAAATAACTTACATTTTGAGCATCAACAATTTTTCCTGGATCATCAAATGCCACCATTGCATCAGCTAATGCACCATCATAATTTGTCATACCATCTGCAATTAAACCATTTAATGAATCTATCGCTTCAGAAGCTGTTACCCAAGTTGAACCTATTGCATTTGCATCTGTTGAGAAAGTAACGATTCTTACCATTACATTCCCTTGAGTATTGTAAGTATTAATAAGATCTGTAATAGATTGTTCTGCCGCTTCTAAACGTGTTAACTCATTTCCATTATCATCATAAACACCAGAACCACTATCCATACTTCCTGATACATCAAGAATAATCATTAAGTTCGTATCTTGCAATGGAATGACAACATCTTGTGCAATATCATTTGCCGTTGGCATATCATCTTCAATAACAATATTTAAATTAGAACTAACCGCTGGATTAACACCATCATCGACAGTTACACCAACATCTAAACTAAGGATATCTTCTACAGAATTATTTGGATGATCCACAGGACCAAGAAGTGTTACTGTATAATCTCCTGAACTCGTTACATTCACATTAATAATGTCAACACCATTGGCACTACCAACTAAAGTGTCTGTGCCAACACCACTCCAAGTAATAGTTGTACCACCTGATGTTATTGTTTGTGTAGGCTCAGATAAACTGATATTTAAAACATCTCCATCCGCATCTGTTGCTATTGTACCGGTATATACAGTTAAATCTGTTGTATCATCTCCTGCATTTTCACCTGTTGAATCAACAATACCATCAAGAAGTCCTTCTTCAGAAACTCTTGCATATTCATCAGTAACAACTGGAGAATGATTTACATCAAGCACTGTAATTGTTATCGGTAATGATGTTGATGCAGTGTCTCCATTTGAATATTCTGTCGTAGTTGCGACTACATTTAAAGTATACACTGTGGATGTCACATCAATATTTGGCATATTAAATGTCACTGTATCAAGATTCCAAGTTGTAATATCTACAAAAGTGTTCCCAGTAGTAGCAGTAAAACTATTAGTACCATCTGAGATTGTAGCTCCAACTGGAATATCTTGCATCTCTAGTGCTAATGACTCTGAACCATCAGTATCTACTAAAGCAGATGATATAGTTAATGGCACATCAACACCTTCATCTGTTACGATATCTGCAATATTATTATAAGTAATTGAATTAATTAAATAATCATCATATACATTAGGAGCTGAAAATACAACTTTATCAAAGGCAGAACCATTGTCTGGTAATAGTGTCACTGCAGGATCTACACCATCAGAACCCCCTACATCAGTTGTTGAACCTACAAGTACTCCATTTAAATAAAATTCAACTAAGGCATCTTCTGTAGTTCCATCCTGACTATCATCAGCTTTCCATGCAAATGAAACATCAATTGAAGCAATGGCTTCATCGAATGTAACCACAAGTGATTCAGAACCAGTACCATCTAAATAACCTAGCTCACTATCTGCTCCAGAAGCAGAACCTGTAACACCAAATCCATCAGGTCCAGTATGAGTACTTATTGTAGATGCACTTCCATCTGCATTAAATGCTTCAACACTAAAGCCATAATCTACCTCATTTACATTTGAAATATCAATAGTCAATGAACTTGCAACATCTAAAATAGGTGCATCAGCTACAGCATTTACATCAATAGTCATTGTAGCCGAAGTAGTACTCCAGTTTGTGCCATCACTTACACTGTAATCAAATTGGGCATAATCAACCTCTTGATCACCAGTACCCGTAGCAGAAACTGTCGTACCATCATTTCTAGTATCACCTGAATACTGATCTGATCCAGAATCATGAAGCTCTGGTACAAATGTTAAAAGACCATTATTGATATCATCAGCACTAATTTCATCACCAGCAATAACAGCAGCTCCATTAAGAAGTAATGCTCCAAGAACAGGAAGGGTGTCAACTTTAATTTTTGAGATTGAATCTCCATCAACATCAGAATATCCAAAATCAGAAAGTTGATACACATATGATGTGTCTTCATCTAGTATTACTGCACTATCTAGTGCTTCTGGAGTTGTATCATCATCTATAATAGTAGTTGTTAGCGGTGTTGTATCTACATTAGTAGTCTCGAATCCTCCACCTGTTGTAGTTCCAGTTAATGATACTGTGTAATCTTCATTACCTTCTGTGATTGAGTCATCTGTATTTGCTACAGTGAAGTTTGCACTTGTATCACCTGCTAGGATTGTTACAGTCATAGTTGTTGGAACTAAGTCTCCATCATCTGTTGTTGTATGACCAGTTACTACCTCTACATCCATATCTGTTGCTACTGGCTCATCTACTGTTACTGTATAAGTTGCACTACCACCCTCAGCTACTGTTGTATCACCACTAAGTACTACATTAATAACTTCTTCATCTGCTTCAGTTCCTGGAGTTGTATTATCCTCTATAGTTGTAGTTACATTATCAGTACCTAGAGTGATTGCTTCGAAGCCTCCACCATTTACATTAGAGATTGTTACACTGTAATCTTCATCACCTTCAGCATATGCATCATCGATTGTTGCTACTGTAAGGTTTGTGCTTGTTGTTCCTGCTGCAATTGTAACTGTTGTTGTTACATCTACTATATCTCCAGACTCTGTTGTAATATGACCTGTTACTACATCTACGTCTATATCTGATGTTGGAACCTTATCCACTGAGATAGTATAAGATGCTGATCCACCCTCTGCTACCACTGCATCTCCGCTGATAGATACGATTGCTGTATCTTCTGCTCCTGGTGTTGCTTCATCTGTAATAGTTGTTGTTACACTATCAGTTCCTAGAACTACATTCTCTACTCCACCACCTTGGATATTAGAGATAGTTACTGTGTAATCTTCACTTCCCTCTGCATAGGCATCATCTACTGTATCTACTGTGAAGTCTACTGATGTTTGTCCTGCTGGAATTGTAACTGTTGTTACTACATCTACTATATCTCCAGCTTCAGTAGTCACATGTCCTGTTACTACATCTACACTCATATCTGTAACTGGTGCTTTATCTACTGATACTGTATAAGTTGCACTCTCACCCTCTACTACATCAGATGCACCTGAGAGTGATACTGTAAGTGTATCTTCTGCTCCTGGTGTTGCTTCATCTGTAATTGTTCCTATACCTTGTGCATCCGCTAGAACTGCATTTGCACTTAGGTTACTCAAGTTCATCTCGAATGTCTCATCTGACTCTGCGATATAATCATCTGTAATTGGCACGATGATTGTAGTTGAAGTACTTCCTGCTGTAATTGTGCTTGAACCACTTATCGCTGTATAGTCATCACCAGCCACTGCTGTTGCATCTGCTGATGCATAATCGAATGTTACATCTGTTGTAGTTGCATTACTTAGAGTTACAGTGAAAGTCATTGTACCTGCATCTTCATCTACTGTTACATCATTGATAGTGATACTTGGAGTACCCTCATCATCTATAATAGTAGTTGTTAGCGGTGTTGTATCTACATTAGTAGTCTCGA
>CAZFGS010000018.1:0-20567 GCA_964518545.1 uncultured Sulfurimonas sp.
TAAAAGGCACAAAACTTACAATCTACCCAGCAGATGTTTGTATAGTTGATGTTTCTATCGATGACAAAAGTTGTCACACCCTCTGGGTGAAGCTCTTTTTTACGAGCACTTGCCATCTTTCCTAAGGTTTTTAAGTCTGCATTTTTAATTAAATCTAATGCTTCTTCTTTTGTTAATCTTTTTTGCATTGTCCCGCTTTATCCGTAAACATCTCCATAGCATTGTTTACTTTTTGAATCTTTTTTGGTGCATCAATGATGTGCTTATTATCTAGCCATGAGCCATCTCTATATGCCATTTTAACCTTGCCATCATTATCTTTATAAACTAAAACTCTTAAAGGCAGATCAAGTCCTACTGTCATATCTTGTTGCATTAGTGCTGTTCCAAGACGTGGATTTCCAAAAACAATCATCTTGGCTTCATTGAGCTTCATATCGATCGCTTTTGCATTACCACTATGGTTGATAACAGCAAAAATTCCAAGTTTCTTAGCACGAAGTACCTCTTTGAGTTTTACAACAGTGTCATCAACACTCACACAACTCTCTTTGACAATAATCTCATTGGCAAATAAAGAGAGTCCAAGTGCTAAGAGTGTTATCAGCTTTTTCATTATTTCCATCCTTCATTACGTGGATTATATGGTTTTTTCTTAAAAAAGAGCACATAAATGATAAGTAAGAAAAGTACTAAAGCGATAGCACTACCTATAAGTTGTGAGTAAGCTCCAATATTTAAGATCTTATGGAGTATGTTTTGGTGCTCTTTATTGTCTATCTCTATCTCTGCCATCTCCGCGATGTGTGTCATCGCACTTACAGCTAAATTACCCTCTGGGATACTTTGGTGACAAGAGAGACAAACACCCCGACGATCTAGCTTCGATCTTTGTGCCTTGCCAAGTGGACGAGAAAGTTTAAAGTGATGCCCAACTGTCATCAGCTGTGTTCCATTCTCATCTATAAACTGTGAATAATCATGTTTCAGATTTGGTATCGCTGGCATCTGTTCATCTGTTTTACTTGGAAGTATCTTTCTATCTGCACTCATCAAGTCTATAATAGTAGTCTTTGATGGATCAGCGTTGAGTTTTCCACCACCTACACCAAGCCCAAGTGCCTTATCTGAAGTATGACAAGATTCACATGAGCGTGATTCTTTTTGAATGGTATGGGGTTGAACCGGAGCCATATCGATGGCATTTTGTCCCTCTTCACCAGCACCTTCTACATTTGGAATCTTAAATATATGATTTTGTAGCAATGCATTGCCATCTTTACCTATCACAGTGATAGTGGTCTGACAACCTGGTATAACCGGAGTGATACGCCCCTCTCCATTTTGAGCAAGAGCTGGATTTTCCCATCGTAAATAACTTCGTGTTTCTGTCACTTTTCCAGGGACTAAGTACTTCTTTAAGTTTCTCATTCCACCAGTTGTTCCATGTATATCTTGGTCATGTGAAGCTTTGAGATAATCGGGATTATTTTTGCCACCACTATAATCTATTTTGACATGACAACCATAACATTGTGGTGCCCAGGTTGCATGACATGTATAACACTCCATATCTTCTGTATGGGCAGTAACTACATCCATCGCAATAAGTGCTTTTTTCGAGAGAGCTTCTTGTTCTTTTAAGAGTTTAAGAGGTTTAAGTTCTATATCTTTTCCAGAAGCAAGGTGCATAATGATTTTATTGCCCTTTTTAACCGCTTTTGGCAAAGGGTTTCCACGAGCACTTAAGATAAAACCATCTTCCATATCTGGAACATATCCCTGTTTGAGATATTCCGGAATCGTTTTAGCAACACCACGGGCTTCCCCAGTAGCAGCTGTAGTATTAAACTCATCAGAGTAGCCAATAGGCAACTCCCAAGGGTAACTTTTTGTTGTTCCATGACAATCTTGACACTCTATCTCTACAGCACCGAGATTGGCACCACTTAAAAAGCCATCACCGTGCAGATCGTTGGAGGTATGACAATCCTGACATAACATCCCTTTTTGGTAGTGAATATCCTCTTTCATATGCAAGTAGCGTTTTGTATGCAGTTTTGGTTGCCCATGCCCCTGTGCATCAAAAGTAGACTGATACTCTGTCTCCATCAGTCCTTGATAACTCACACCTATGCGTTTTCCACGGTTATGGCAAGTTGAGCAAGTTTCAACAGGTACACCAGAGTAGTTTACATCATGAATCTGCACTTTTACTTTACGTGAAGATTGAATCTGATGAGAGAGCATATGCCCTGGCTTTTTCTTTGTTGTTGCCTTATCATTGCCCTCATAAAAACCCTCATTTGAGTAAGGTACATGACATGAAGAGCACCCTATACCTCTAAAATCACCACGTTTATAGCGTCCCTTACTTCCAGTGTGACAACGAAGACACTCTTGGCGAAGATAGGTATACACCGCAAGCGATGGATCTTTATGTATCTCTTCAACACTTGGAGCATCTGGGAGTTGTTTCATCTCTTTTGGAAAGGCTTGAGGCTCCATCGAAGCGAGCTTTTGCATATATTTTCTGTAAGTATCTGTCCCTAAACGCGAGGCATTGTTCTCAGGATTTTTTGTTTTGTAGTTTCCATTGACATGAGTGTAACCCTCTTTTGCACCAAAGCTCCACATCGCTCCTTGAATCTTCCCCTGTTCGGTCATCATCAAAGAATTCATCTGTGCACCCACTTGATTTGGATGACACATACCACAGGTATTTTGGTTTATCCAAGAGCTTCCCGGTGCTGGGTAGTACTCTTTTGGTCCCTTATGCGTTTTAAAATATTTTACGGTTCCTCTATGGGCATACTTTTTACTCTTACTCTTTGGATTCCCCCCATGACATACGATACAGTCATTTTGAGGATGTCCAGCTTTTTGTGCAACCTTTAAAATTGCCTTCATCATTCCAGAATCTCTATCGCGGATATCTTCAATCCCCTTATGACAGACGATACATTGGTTTGAAGCAAAAAGAGTAATGCTAAAAAGTAGAGCTAGAACAACCGCTTTGATCATTACTTATCTTTGCTAATCGCGTCTAAAACACCATTAATAAATTTTGGTGACTGTTCAGTACCAAAAGCTTTTGTAATCTCTACTGCTTCATTGATAACAACAGCAGAATCTAACTCACCAAAAAGAATCTCATAAGCAGCTAAACGCAATGTCGCACGCTCAATAGAACCTAAACGTTCAAAATCCCAATCTTTAAGATGTTCTATAATCGCTTTGTCACAAACTTCTATATTTGCCATTACACCTTCATACAGATCAAGAGCAAAATCTTTTTGTTTGTTACGGATTTTCTTTTCTTCAAGGATCTCTGCTGTGTGCTCCGCTGTATTTCCATTTCCTAAGTCATAAGCATAAAGAAGGCTTACAACTGCCATACGTGCATGATGTCTAGTTGCCATTACAGTGCCTCATATAAATCGATCATCTCGATCACAGTTGTCATCGCTTCAAAACCTTTGTTTCCAGCTTTTGTTCCTGCTCGCTCAATTGCTTGCTCGATTGTATCGGTTGTTAAAAGCCCAAAACTTACTGGTTTTTGGTATTTTAAACTCATCGTTGCTATACCCTTTGTTGCTTCTGCTGAAACATAATCAAAGTGAGGTGTAGCTCCACGGATCACTGCACCTAAAGCACATACTGCATCATATTTACCACTTGCTAAAAGTTGGTCTACTATCATTGGAAGCTCAAATGCACCTGGTACTAAAACATGTGTTAAATCTTCTGAATCTCCACCATGACGATCAAATGCGTCTTTTGCACCTTCTACCAGTCTATCTACTATAAAGTGATTCCAACGTGTACTTACAATTGCAATTTTCTTGCCATTTACTACTTTAAGTCTACCTTCAATTAAATTCATCTATTTTATCTCCTGTATAAGTTTTATTGTTTTTATTAAATTGTCTAAATCTTCAAGTTTGAGCATATTTGGCCCATCACTTAATGCTATAGTTGGGTCAAAATGTGTTTCAAAAAAGAAACCATCCACACCGATAGCTGCTGCTGCTTTTGCAAGGTGAGGTACCATTGAGCTGTCACCACCCGTTCTACCATCTTGTGCTGTTGGCATCTGAACAGAATGTGTTGCATCAAAGATAACCGGAGCGAACTCTCGCATAATCACAAGGTTTCGCATATCTACAACCATATTTCCATAACCAAATGAATTTCCACGCTCACAAAGATAAACGCCATACTTTGCTGCATTTTCATATGTAGCCTCTGAGCATCCTCGCGTTTGTAACACTTTTAAAAGTGGGTATTTCATTGCATCTGCTGAGAGAAATTGCCCTTTTTTAATGTTTACTTCCTTGTCTGTCTTCGCACATGCCACAAGAAGGTCTGTTTGACGACAAAGAAATGCAGGAATCTGTAACATATCTACAACCTCTGCAACCTGCTCTACCTGAGTAGATTCATGCACATCTGTTACAATTTTATAGCCAAAATCATCTTTGACCTTTTGCAGTATTCTCAAACCTTCATCAATACCAAGTCCACGAAAAGACTCTAAAGATGTACGATTTGCCTTATCGAAACTTGATTTGAAATAAAAATCAATCGTATCATCATTGTGATACTTCTCAAGCTCTTTTGCAATTTTAAAAATATTTTCTTCACTCTCTATGACACAGGGTCCAGCTAGTAGTTTCATAATTTGTCCTTCTGGCACTAAATGCCGACACCCTTGGAGTTAAAGCCTAAATGGGGTGTAAAAAAAGTAAGAGATTATACCATAAGGGATTTAATCTCTACTTAGCACGAGCTACCAATAAGCCTGCAAAAACAATGAGAACTATCCCAACACTCGTTGAAAGGCTAGGAAAAGCATCTCCTAAAAATAAACCAACTATGATAGAAAAAAGTATATTTGTGTAACTAACAGCCCCAACAATTCCAGCTTTTGTTTCCCCATAAGCCTTCGTCATAAGCACTTGAGAGAGTGTTGCAAAAACTCCCATCGCTATGACATATATCCATACTATACCCTCAGGCATAACAAATTTTCCAAACATAAAATCTAATTCTTCTATATCTAAGTACGGTGAAATCATAAATAACATAATAGGCCCAATAGTTCCTGTAAGCATAAAAGAGAGCACTATCGCCTTGGTATCATAATAGTTTCTCAGCTCTCGTATAGAGGTGTATGCCAAGGCTGCTCCCACCCCTGAAAAGATACCAAGAAGATCATACTTAGAAAATCCTATACCACTAGGTTGAGTGATAAATACAATCCCTATAAAACCTATAAAAACTGCTATCCATCCTTTAGCACCCAACTCCTCTTTAAGAAAGAAAAAAGCAAAAAGTGCTGTAAAGATAGGGCTTGTTTTTGAGTAGGTCATCGCATCTCCCAAAGAGATATGTGCTATGTTATAAAAAAAAGCAAGAAGTGCCACAAAACCCATAAAACCACGGAAAAAAAGCAAAAGTGGCTTCCCTCCCACCTGTTTAAGTGGGTTTTTGTATACAGCATAGCCGATGAGAATCACACCTGCTATATTTCTAAAAAACACAACCTCCAAAGAGCTCATACTTTGTGAGGCAAGTTTAGCAAAAGCACCCATAATAGCGAAAGTAAAAGATGCTATAAGCATATACTTTACACCCTTATTTAGTTCAAAATATCGTTTCATAGATGCAATTATACCCGTAATTTATTGTATAACAAACTTTAATATTAATTAAAGTTATACAAAGGTAACATTATAAAGACAATTCAAAACCATATAAAAAAAGAGATAGCATGCAAGAATATATATTACAAGAGGATGATTTTTTAGTTTCGCAAACTAATGATAAAGGGGTCATCATATTTGCCAATGATGATTTTTGTAAACTAGCTGGTTATACATTAGAAGAACTTGTTGGAAAACCTCACAATATAGTTCGCCATAAAGATATGCCAAAAGCTGCATTTAAAGACTTATGGAACACTGTCAAAAAAGGGGAAATTTGGAGTGGCTATGTAAAAAATGCTACAAAAAATGACGGTTTTTACTGGGTATTTGCTACTGTTTTTCCTAAATATGATTCAAAAAAACAAGAAAAATCTTACATCTCATGTAGAAGAAAAGCATCTGTAAAAGAGATTGAAGATGCTCAAAACTTATACAAAACTCTCAAATAGGAACCCCTGAACATGACTTCTATGCAAAAAAACATTAGTATAACTCTTATATTTTTCATTTTACTTCTCGCTTTACTTTTGAGTGACTCTAGGATTATTCAAATGGTAATTCTTATGGTCTCCTTTTTATCTGTATTGTTTTTACAACAACAAAATAAATCTTCACATACACAAACAAGACTTTTATCTGAGATTAAAGAGCTTATAGAATTTAAAAGGAACAAAGTAACATTAGATACAAATACCACTGATGCTTTAGAAAAAAACTTAAACTCTCTTGTTGCTATCTACCAAAAATCAATTCTTGATGATACTCTTGTAGCAGGAGAGATGGTTTTACTCTCAGACCGAGTTGCTAAAGGTCACTACTCATGTAGAGTAAAAGCAGATACAAAAACACCTTATGTACATGTACTTAGAAATAGTATTAATAATATGATAGAATCTTCTGAAAAGAATCTAGACAATGCCATTACAACACTACAAAATTTTGCAAATGGTAACTTTGAGGCAAGAAGTAATGTTAAAGTAGAAGCAAAAATGGCTGAACTTTTTAACAATATAAACATGCTTGGTGAATCTTTACAAAGTATGCAAAAAGATAATGAAGATTCGCAGCAAACCATTATCTACTCTTCTCAAAAGCTCAATGAAACAATTGAAAATATTACAAATACAACGATTATAGAGCTCAAAGAGATGATAACTACTACTGTAGATAAGATCCATACTGTTTCAGATAAAGAGAACCAGATGGTTGAAAATCTACAAACTCTTGTCACAAATGCAAATGAAACAAAAGAGATACTCACAACCATTGGAGATATTGCAGATCAAACAAACTTACTTGCATTAAATGCTGCCATTGAAGCAGCTCGTGCAGGTGAACATGGACGTGGGTTTGCTGTAGTCGCTGATGAAGTAAGAAAATTGGCTGAGAGAACACAAAAAAGTCTTGCAGAATCTTCTGCAACAACAAATGTTCTTATACAATCTATTTCAGACTCTTCAGACTCTCTAACCAAAAATGCAATTGAGGTAAATAATATCTCTGAAGAGGTTACACAAATGAGTGAAAAAATGGATGAAATTATGCAAACACTCAACACTCTAGCAAGCGAGTAGGAGCATTAACTTCTTCTTTGTATACTTTCACAAATAATCATTCTAAGGGATATCTATGGGAAATATACTTATTTTTGCCATTTTGGCTTATGTTTTTTACTCTGTTTATAAAAGTTACAGCCGTTATGAAAGCTACTCAAAAGAGGCTTTTAAAGATTTTTCTGTTTCTCATGATGCACTCAAACACAGCGAGCTTGGTCTCTTTGTAGCTCTTGTTGCCAAACTAGCCAAGGCTGATGGAAAAGTAGATGCACTAGAAGCGCAGCTTGTTGGGATTATGTTTGATGATATCAGTGGCGTTTTTCCAGAGCCTGAGAAAACAAAACAGATACTCAAAGATATCTTTAGTGAAGAAAAAGACAGAACTGACAATGTAGAACAGATTGCAAGTGAATTGGCTCGCACGATAAAAAGAGACACTGCAAAACAACAACAGTTTATGGGCTTTTTAATTCAACTTGCCTTTGTTGATGGAGAGTGTAGCAAAAGTGAAGAGCAGCTTCTTCAACGCATTGCAGAGATTTTAGAGTTTGACCCTAATGCTTACCATGCTATCTTCGATAAATTTGAGCAGATGATGCAAAATATGCAACCAAAGGTCAATATCTCCGATGCATACAAACTTCTTGGTGTAAATGAAAATGACGATATTAAAACCATCAAAAAAGCTTATAAAAAACTGATTCGTCAGTACCATCCGGACATCATCGCTTCTCAGGGAAAAAGTGAAGCTTATATACAAGAAGCAACAGCCAAAACACAAGAAATTAACCAAGCATATGAGATGATAATGGAAGCTAAAAAATAGTAATGCTGAAAGCTTTTGTATTTTTAGCTCTTTTTTTAAGTATTGCTCATGCAGATGATGGAGAGCTTCTTTTTCAGGGAAACTGTGTCACTTGTCACTATCCTAACAAGAGTATTTCAGCCCCCTCTATACAAAAAGTAAGAGCAATATATAAAAGTGCATTTCAAGATAAAAAAGATTTTATCTATTATATGAGCGAATGGGTTTTACACCCCTCTTATGACACTGCTATGATGAGCGATGCGGTTACAAAGTACAAGCTTATGCCACAACTTGCTTATGAAAAAGAGGTTCTAGAAGAGATTGCAGCTTATATCTACGAGAATGATTTTGCAAAACATAAAAATAACACTTTGCCTTAGTTAAAATCACTCTCCCAGAAGAAGTCTATCCATGTATTTGCCTCATTGATCCAAAAATGGGGTTCATAGATAGAAGTTTTTTTGTAAAAAAGTGTTGCTGAGACAAACTCTATCTCACTATATTTTGCTTTTAAGTACTCCATCACCTCTTGCAATGTTTCACCACTATCGGCTATATCATCTACCACAAGTACTCTTGATACATGGCAAAACTCACAGTTATCAAAAATGGTTATGGCACTACGCTTTTGCTCTTTATCATAAAGCTCTGTACGGATAGTTTGTACCTCACGTATCTCTAAACCCTCAGCCATACAGTGCGATAAGCTCAATCCACCTCTAGCAATCCCTATAATAGCTTCTGGTTCAAAGGGTTTCACCTTTTGGATAAGAGTATTGGTATCTTTTTTAAAATCTTTATATGAATAATACTGTTTCACTTCATCCCTTTCATAAAAGTATGAAAGTATACTCAAAAATTTAGCTATAATTGCAAGAAAATTAAACAACTTCTCTTTTTAGTTACAAGGTTACTCTATGAAAAAAATTGCCATCGTTGGTCGTCCAAATGTTGGAAAAAGCTCTCTCTTTAATCGTTTAGTCAAAAATCGCGATGCCATTACGTCTGATCTTGCAGGGACTACGCGTGATGTAAAACGACGACATGTTATTGTCAATGACAAAGAGGCACTTTTACTCGATACCGGTGGACTAGACAAAGGGTGTGAACTTTTTGACAAGATAAAAGAGATGTCACTTAAAGCTGCATATGCTGCAGATATCATCCTCTATATGGTTGATGGGAAAAGTATCCCAGAAGATGAAGACAAAAAGTTTTTTTATGAACTACAAGCGATGGGCAAAGAGATAGCTCTTGTTGTGAACAAGATTGACAACGATAAGATGAAAGAGAACCTTTGGGAATTTTATGAGTTTGGAACAGAAAATATTTTTGGTATCTCTGTTTCACATAACCGTAATACTGTAGACCTTTTAGAATGGATAAGCGACAGAATTCCTGAAGAAGATAGAATCAAAGAGGATGAAGAGGAAGCTGTACAAATTGTTGAGGAAGAGGAAGAAGAGATAAGTGATGAAGATTTCTTTGCAAACACTCACGATGAAGAGGATGATGGCTTTACATACTGGGATGAAGATGAGATGGATGGGATTATTACAGACGACTCCATTTTCGGAAACAATGACCGTATTAAAGAGTTTGATGAAGAAGATGTAAACCACATTAAAATCGCCATTATTGGTCGTACAAATGTTGGTAAGTCTTCACTCTTAAATGCACTTCTTGGAGAAGAACGCTCAGTTGTTAGCAGTATTGCAGGAACAACAATTGACCCTATTGATGAAACAGTTCAATACAAAGATAAACAGATCACTTTTGTAGACACAGCAGGTCTTCGTCGTCGTGGTAAAATTCTTGGTATTGAAAAATATGCACTTATGAGAACAACTGAGATGCTAGAAAATGCCAATATGGCACTTGTAGTACTAGACGCTTCTCAACCATTTTTAGACCTTGATGAGAAGATTGCTGGACTTGTAGATTCTAACCGTTTATCTTGTATTATTGTTTTAAATAAGTGGGATATCTCTAAACGTGAAGAGCATGATAAAATCATAAAAGAGGTTCGCGAACGATTTAAATTTCTCGCATATGCTCCCATCTTAACACTATCTGCAAAGAGCCACTTAAGAGTTGATAAGCTTCACGATATGATCTTAGAGATCAACGAAAACTACTCACAAAGAATCTCTACAAGTAAGGTAAACGAAGTGATAGAGCGTGCACTTCGTCGACATACACTTCCAAGTGTAAGTGGTCAGGTGATCCGCATCTATTATGCTACACAATATGAAACGCGACCACCAAAAATAGCAATCATTATGAATAAACCAAGTGGTCTTCACTTTACATACAGACGCTACCTTACAAACAAAATGCGTGAAGCATTTAACTTTACAGGAACACCGTTACTCTTTAAAGCGAAGAAAAAAGGGGAGAAATAGCTAAAAAGGTTTAAGAACCACCATCGCCACGATAAGTAACATTAAGATAGTTGGCACTTCATTATAAAATCTAAAAAATTTTCCACTTCTTGTGGATCTATCCTCTGCAAACTCTTTACGAATCATCTCAAGTGAATAAAAATAAACAATCAAAATAGCAGCAAAAAGAAGCTTGGCATGAAGCCATCCACCTGTTTTAAAAAGGTTGAAGTCTCCAGAGATTGAAAGGTATATCATAGCAGAACCACTCAAGATAGTAGCCCACATAGATGGAACACCAATATACTTAAAGAGTTTGTATTCTTGGATCTTCACAACCTCTACAAAACCCTTATTCTCAATGTTTTCTGCATGATATACATACAAACGCGGTAGGTAAAAAAGTACCGCAAACCAAGAGATAAAAGAGATGACATGAAACCATAATATCCAAGTATACATATGCAAACCCTAGAAGTTTGTTTCTATATAGAGAGTGTTATAGTTAGACCCACCACTTACACCATTGTAAAGACCAAACACACCTGAACGGTGTTTAAGCAGATACCCTAGATATACATCTTTCATTGGCTCATAATTTACCAGTCTTCCCAAATCAACATCTACTGTAATATCTAAGTAGTTTAAAAATTTTGATGTATTTCCGTTTGGAAACTCTTCAATTCTCTCAACATCAAGTACACTGCTAGCATACGAAACACCCTCACCAAAACCAAAACGTACTCTATTATCAGAAAAATCTAGATTATAGATCGCTTTAAGATAGAATGTAGCTTCATAAGTTGAACCACTAATCTCATTAAAACGTGATAGTCCACCTTTGACATAAAGATCTAAAGGGATATCAAACATATCTTTTTTAAGTAAGTATCCGCCATCAATATTGATAACCGTTAAGTTTTCAGGTGTTGATCCAAAGTTTAGAAGAACAATCTGACCAAGATCATTGTTCGAAGCCCAACCATAGCCAACTCTCATAGAGTATTGTTTATCTTCAGCCTGTGCAGCAACATTAAGTAGTAAAAAAAGTAAAACGATGTATTTCAAGTGTGTATCCTTATGATTTTGAAGGGGAAAGTGTGCCTCAATAAAGAGACACACTCAAGAAGATTAAGCGTCTAAAGTCTCAAGATCTTTGATAGATTCAGCTTTATGTGAAGTCATTTTATCGTGTAAACGACGAAGTGCTTTTGTTCCTTTATCAATAGCTAAATCAATAGCAGCATCAAGAACATCATCTGTTTGTGTAATTATAACAGGTTGTGCATGAGCGATTTTGATATCAAATTCTACTAATACACCTTTTTTCTCTTTTGCAACAACACAGTTAATGCTAGTAATATCTAAGTTGTATTTTCTAAATGCTTCTACAGCATTTTCAATATGTGTACGAGTTGCATCTGTTAATGTTATATCTTTTGAACGAATTTGTAAGTTCATCATAAATCCTTTTATTGAAGTACCTTTGATACCTCTTATTTGAATATAGTGTAACAAAATAAAGCTGAGATTGGTATAATACGATAAAAAAATTTAGGAATTTTGATAATGAGAATATTAACAGGTATTCAGCCCTCTGGGGATCTGCATATTGGAAACTATTTTGGTTCTATCAAGCAGATGGTAGATGCACAAAGCAAAGGGGAAACTTTTGCTTTTATAGCTAACTACCATGCTATGAGTAGTGGTAATGGTGGAGAAAAACTTGCAAAACTTACTATGCAAACAGCAACTGATTTTTTAAGTCTTGGCATTGATCCTCAAAAATCTACTTTTTGGGTCCAATCAGATGTAAAAGAGGTGCTTGAACTCTACTGGGTCCTCTCAGCTTTTACACCTATGGGACTTCTTGAACGTGCTCATAGCTACAAAGATAAAACAGCCAAAGGGATCAGTGCAAACCATTCACTTTTTTCTTATCCCGTTCTTATGGCAGCAGATATTTTGCTCTACTCACCAGATATCATCCCTGTTGGAAAAGATCAGATTCAACATGTTGAGATTGCTCGTGACATCGCTGTAAAGTTTAATAATGAGTATGGAGATATCTTAACTATTCCAGAGTTTCAAATCCAAGAAGAGGTGCAAACAGTTCCAGGAACTGATGGGCAAAAAATGTCTAAATCTTATGGAAACTGTGTCAATATCTTCGGAGAAGAGAAAAAACAACTCAAAACTATTAAAAAGATCGTAACAGAGCAAGTTGCATTAGAGGAGCCAAAGGAGTATGAAGGGTGTAATGTTTACAATATGGCAAAACTCTTTTTAAATAAAAATGAGTGTATAGAACTTCAAGAACGCTATAAAGCCGGTGGAGAGGGTCATGGACACTTTAAACTTTACCTTGCAGATGTAATGTGGGAATACTTTAGACCTTACAGAGAGCAACGTGAGTACTATTTAACTCATCAAGATGAAGTGAGAGAGATCTTAAATGCAGGTGCACAAAAAGCAAGAGAGGTAGCACTCCCAATGATAGAAAAAATCAGAACTGCTACAGGGATAAGATACTAAATCTCTAGTATTTTATCTCCTCTTTGGCTATAAAACTTTTTTGAGACCATCTTGGCTCTTGAAGTTTTAATAAACTACGTACCTCTTCATTTACTAAACGATAAGAAAGAGTCACTTCGACACTTGATGCACCAGCTACTTTAGCAATTTTCAACACCCTTTTTCCATGTGCAGGGATACTTGTGTCTTTTGTTTGCTTTTTTGCTAAATGTGCAATCGTTGGCTTTGCACGTTTACGTGTATAGTGTCTACTTAAAGATATTGTTTTATTCTCTAGCACTCTATCGCCATCTTTATATACCAGTTCAACAAGAATCTCACGAGAACCAAAACCACTTGGCAAATTATGAGGTTGAGGATTGGAGATAGTCACTAAAATATTTTTACCTTTTTTACTCAATTTAAGTCTCAATGCATCTTTCCACATAGAGACAATATGAGCACCTGCAAAGCTATGGTTTCTTACCTGACGACTTTTTGCTTTGTTCCCATGCATTTTATATGTAGAAGCCACATCTTTTCGTTTTGGTCCCATATGACACTCAACACAAGTTTTAGAACCTTTATACTCTTTTTGCATATTTGTAAAAACTAAACCTTTTACACTTCTGTCGTTTGCATGACACACAAAGCACATCTTGTTTGGTGTTTTATCCATAAAATCATGATGAACAGTCTTATGATATGGAGACACAGCATCTTTAAATGGCCCAGTCATAGTCCCAGATGGTGTCCATTCAACTCTATTAATACCTCGTTTTTTATCATTATATTCATCATGAATCTTATCAATATTGTGACAGACTACACAGTTTACACCTTCGCTGATCGACTTTGCATTTACTGCTTTATCTACTTTAGAGCCTTTATCAAGACCCATAACAGCAGCAATTTCATAATCTTCATCAGTACTTGTTACAGAGATACGAGGGTTGTGACATGTTGCACACTGCACTTTCACACTATTGAGACTTTTACGAGTTTTTTTACTAACATACTTCATACTCTGACGAAAATACTCATCATTTGCAAAATGACTTTTTGAGTGCCATGAATTTGACCACTCATCTACTATACGAAGATGACAGACCTTACATTTTTGTGAGTCTTGATACTTTTCATCAACATTAACAACCTTGGCTCCAAAAAGAACCGTTACACTCAATAAAGCCAATACAATAAATCTCATAACTTACCCTCTTTGTTTATCGAGCCAGACCATCAAGCCCTTTTGAGCATGAAGACGGTTTTCTGCCTCATCAAATACAATTTTCGCATGAGAGTCCATAATCTCATCAGACACTTCATAACCACGATATGCCGGTAAACAGTGTAAAAATCTTGCATCTTTTGCAGCTAAACACATCATTAAACTATCGACCATAAAACCATCAAAATCTTTAATACGTTGTTCTTTTTCATCCTCTTGTCCCATAGAGGTCCAAGTATCAGTTGTGACTATAGTTGCACCATGTACTGCTTCTTTTGGATCGTTCATCACAGAGATAGTCGCCCCACTCTTTTTTGCCATTGTTATAGCCTCTTCAAGGATATCACCATCGACTTCATACCCTTTTGGTGTAGCAATTCTTAAATCAAAACCTAGTATTGCAGCCAAATACATCCAAGAGTGTGTCATATTGTTTCCATCACCGATGTAAGCCACTACAGCATCTTTTTCAATCCCATACTCAATCATAGTCATATAATCAGCAAGCAGTTGGATAGGATGGTAGCTATCGGTAAGTCCATTTATGACAGGTACACTTGAATACGATGCAAACTCTTCTATCATAGAGTGCTCAAATGTTCGAATCATCACCATATCACACATAGAAGATATAACACGGGCAGTGTCTTTTACAGGTTCCCCACGACCAAGATGGATATCACGATTGGAAAGAAAAAGTGCATGTCCCCCAAGCTGATACATACCTGTCTCAAAACTTACACGTGTTCGAGTTGAGCTTTTTTCAAATATCATCGCTAAGGTTTGATTTTCAAGCTCTTTATTATATACACCAGCTTTTAAATCTTTTTTGATTTGTAAACCAATATCTACAATCTCTAAAATTTCCGCTTTTGTAAAATCTTTAAGTGTTAAAAAATGTCTCACAATAGTTCCTAGTTTTTTGTTTAATGCCTATTTTATTATAGTTTTCTTTAATTTATCTGTTTTGTAGCATTTTTGCTACCTCTTTAGCATGATATGAGATAATTATATCCGCACCAGCACGCTTAAATGCCACCATAGTTTCCATCACAACTCTCTCATAATCTATAAGGTCGTTCATCCCTGCCATTTTAAGCATTGCATACTCGCCACTTACATTGTAAACAGCCATAGGCAAAGATGTATTGTCTTTAATCTCACGTACAATATCTAAGTAAGCCAATGCTGGTTTTACCATCAATATATCAGCTCCTTGAGCCTCATCACTGATACTCTCAGATATAGCTTCACGACGGTTTGCCGGATCCATCTGATAACTTGCACGATCTCCAAAGCTTGGAGTCGATTCTGCCACATCACGAAATGGACCATAATACCCAGAAGCAAATTTTGTAGAGTATGCCATGATTGGAAGGTTTTCATATCCTGCCTCATCTAAAGCAGTTCTCAGTGTTCCTATAATGCCATCCATCATCCCTGAAGGGGCTATCATATCAGCTCCAGCTTTTGCATGAACGATTGCTTGTTGCCCCGAAATCTCTAAAGTAGCATCATTGTTGACTGTTTCATTTTTTTCATCAATGATTCCACAATGCCCATGATCGGTATACTCACAAAAACATAGATCTGTCACCACAAACATATCTGGATGTGCCGCTTTGATAGCACGAATAGCAGATGCAATAATCCCATGATCACACAGTGCATCACTTCCTATAGAATCTTTCACATCAGGAATACCAAAAAGGATAATAGAGTAAAGTCCAAGCTTTTTCAGCTTATCACACTCTTTTATAGCCTCATCGATACTCATCTGATACACACCAGGCATGGAGGAAACTTCTGTCTTAATCCCTTCGCCACTCCTTATAAAAAGTGGGTAGATAAAATCATCAGTTGTAACTTGATTTTCACGTACAAGAGCACGAAGATGTTTATTTAAGCGAGTTCTACGAAATCTTTGGAACATTATTAAACCTTTTCTTTACACGTTTTTGATATAATCATTTTTTAAAAAAATATTTTACCCTTTTAAAGATTAAACTAATGAATATAACTATCTCAGATGTTGCAAACTTACCTTCACGTTTTGGCACTTTTAAGGTCAAAGCCTTTAAGGAAGGTGCAAAAGAGCATCTTGTCATCTACAAAGAAAACCTTGATGAAACACCTATAGTAAGAGTACACTCTGAATGCCTTACTGGCGATGCTATTGGGAGTTTAAAATGTGATTGTCGTGACCAATTAGAGTTTGCTCTCAAGCTTGCCGAGGAGACTAACGGTATGGTTATCTACCTCCGACAAGAGGGAAGAAACATTGGACTTTTAAATAAAATCAATGCCTATGCCCTTCAAGATAAGGGTGCAAACACCGTAGAAGCAAACCATCAACTAGGCTTTCGTGCAGATGAAAGAACATATGAGATAGTAACATATATACTTCGCCACTTCAATATTCATAAAATCAGACTACTTACAAATAACCCAGACAAAATAAATTCTATCGATGATATTGAAATTGTAGAGCGTGTTCCTATTATTATAGAAGCAAATGAACACAACGAAGAGTATCTCAATGTCAAACGCGATGAGATGGGACATCTATTTGAATAGTTTTACTCTTTGGGTATAAACCAACTATTTTTATTATAAAGTTTTTCTACATTTTTTAGTACTTTTCTTGGTACTTGTATCTGTGCAGTTGCATAGACTAACCCTGTTTGTTTCTCTATGATTCTTGAGTTTATAACCATCTCAGACTTATAATTTGTAAAAGTTGAAACTAAAATATACTCTGCATCTATCTTAGCTACTCCTAAAGCATGCATCGTTTTATCATCAACAATATGAAAACCTGCTTGCGCCATCTCATAAATAAGGTTCTCATCTATTCTTTGTGTTATGGGGAGTGTTGTTTTTCTATCGCTGCTCTCAACTGTCGCCATTATTATGATGTTTTTCTCTTTTAAAAGTGTACTGTTTTTAGATACTGCATACTGTTGTGCAAGAGATGTTGTGATTTTATTTATGTACGATGCTGTATTGTCTCTATATAAAGACTCATACTCATACCCCATCACTTCAGATGATACAAAACTAAGCGCAAAACAAAATAAAATAAAGTTTTTTAATAGTGCCATTCAATCTCTTTTGAAAAATTATTGTATTATTTCAGTATTATACTACATAATTTAAATAAACAAGGCGAGCGAAGTGCCCATAGATATTAATAATGATGACCTCAAAACTGCTCTTAACAAACTCAAAGCTAGAGAAGATACATTAATGCAACTCGAATCTATCTCAAAGCTCGGCAGTTGGGAAGTAGACCTATCAACAAATAAATCTATATGGTCTAAACAAAGTTACCTTATTTATGGTGAGAGTGAAGATGTTAATCCCTCTTTAGAACTCTTTTTATCTCATATCGTCCCTCAAGACCTCCCAAAAGTTAAGAGACAAATCCAACAGGTTCTTACAAGCACGAAAGTGATTGCAGACAAGTGTAAAATCATACGTAATGGATCAGAACTAAGAGAGTTATATATCAGTGCACAAGCAGTTTTTGATAAAAACAATAAGCCTATAAAAATAATTGGAACAACTCAAGATATTACTGAACAAGTGGCACTCAAACGCCACACTCAAGAGCTCTCCAATGTAATTGAAAACTCTTCCAATGAAATATATATCATTGATATCAAAAATTTTCATTATCTCTATGTAAACCAAGGTGCCTGCGATGCTCTTGGTTACACAAAAGATGAGTTTACACAAATGAACATATATGATATTAATCCTGAACTTACACAAGAAAAAGCAGAGTTACTTCGTACTTCAATAATGCAAAAAAGAAAAACTCTCAATCGTACCCTACACAAAAGGAAAGATGGTTCAACATATCATGCTCAATCTTTCATACACCCTATCCGCTATAACAATCAAGATGCATTTGTCATCTTCGACATAGATATATCTAAACAGATTGAAGATGAAATTCGCTTACATGAACAATCTCAACTCCTGAATTACCAGGCAAATCATGATAGCTTAACAAAACTGCCCAACCGTTCTCTATTTCAAGATAGGCTCGAACAAAGTATAGCAAGTTCAAAAAGAAATAAAGAAAAATTTGCTCTCTTCTTTATTGATCTTGACCAATTTAAAAAGATCAACGACTCACTTGGACACCATATTGGAGATGAAGTGCTTATTGAATCTGCATCAAGACTCTCTAAAACCATTCGGAGTGAAGATACTTTAGCTCGTCTTGGTGGTGATGAGTTTACTATCATCCTTAAAAATATCTCAACCCCTAAAGATGCCGCTGTTGTTGCACAAAAGATTATAGATCAAATAAAACTTCCTATTCTTGTAGGTACACACCACCTCTATGTCTCTTCAAGCATCGGGATAAGTATCTATCCTGATGATAGTGGAGCAAAAGATAATTTACTCAAATTTGCTGATACTGCAATGTATAAGGCAAAAGAGGAGGGTCGAGACAATTATCAGTTTTACTCTTCTGAGATGACTGCCTTTGCTTTTGAGAGAGTTGTGATGGAAAATAGCTTGCGAATTGCTATCAAAGAGAAACAATTCATTGTTTACTTTCAACCTCAGTACTCTACTGCAACAGATAAAATCATAGGGATGGAAGCACTTGTACGTTGGCAACATCCTGATTTAGGTCTTGTCCCTCCAGGAAAGTTTATTCCTATTGCAGAGGAAAATGGTCTTATAGTCCAGATAGACACTATTGTAATGGAAAAAGCGATGCAACAGTTTGCTCTTTGGTATAAAAAGGGGTTTAATCCTGGTATTTTAGCACTAAACCTGAGTATGAAACAGCTTAATGAAAAAGATTTCCTTCATAAGCTCATCACTACAATGGACTCCTTAGATTTCAATCCTTTGTGGCTTGAACTTGAAGTAACCGAAGGGCAAGTGATGAATAATCCTGAACTTTCCATACAAAAACTTCATACCATCACAGAACTAGGGATTGAGATTGCCATAGATGACTTTGGAACAGGCTATTCTTCTCTTTCTTATCTCAAAAAACTCCCTTTAGATAAACTCAAAATTGATCAATCATTTATAAGAGATATTCCAGATGATGAAGATGATATGGCCATAACAAAAGCAATCATCGCTTTGGGAAAAAGTTTAAATTTAAAACTTATTGCTGAGGGTGTTGAAACACAAGCTCAAAAAGAATTTCTCATACAAAATGGCTGTGAGCAGATACAGGGATACCTCTACTCGAGACCTATCCCTGCTAAAGATATTGAAAAAATGTTAGAAATTAATTAAATTTAGAATCTTTAAGTGCTGATATTCTTCGTGTTGCAGACTTTGATGCTTTTAAAAGTTCATCAGTACTTTTTTGCAACTCTGTAAAATAAAGTTTTGCCTTATCCAAGGTAAGAGAATCTACCTTATCATGCTTTAAAATTTTTGCTAAAAAGCCTGTTTTTTTCTCCTCTTTGAAAAAAATATTATAAATATGATGATACTCTTTATGCCAATTTTCATGATGTTTATCTAAGCGTTCAAAAAGCTGAGCTCCTAAAATATCTTTCATCTCTTTTTCATGAGAGTAAAACCATACACCACATTCACACTCCATTTTACCAAGAGGAGTAGGATTTTCCACCTCATTGCCTTTTAGGACTGAACTAATTTTATGCATCTCTTCCAAATGTACTTTTTTCGCATGATCTATTGCATTAAGCATCTCTTTTTTGTTCATTTTCATTCCTATTCTAAAATGTTACTAACATTATTACATATATTTAACAAACAAAGTATATAATGTCCTTAATGTTTTTCAAAGAAATTTATAACATTAGGAAATAGACCATGAGGCCACAACCAGTAAATCAGGAAATTAAACTTAATAACAAAAGATATATCGTTTCCAAAACGGACTCTAAAGGGATCATAGAGTATGGTAATGATTACTTCGTCGAGATCTCGGGCTACAGTGAAGCAGAGCTTATAGGTCAGGCTCATAATATTGTAAGACATCCCGACATGCCAAAGGTTGTCTTTAAGATGATGTGGGACCGTATCAAAAAAGCACAAAATATTATGGCTGTTGTCAAGAACATGGCCAAAGATGGGCGCTACTACTGGGTTGTAACAGAGTTTGAACCAAAAATTGATCCTATTAGCAATGATATTATTTCACATACGGCCTTTAGAAAAGCAGCTCCACAAAAAGCGATTGATATTATGGAACCTATTTATCAAAAACTCTTAAAGATTGAAAAAGATGGTGGTGTTGATGCAAGTGAAAAATATCTTCGTGGTTTCTTAGAAGAAAAAAAAATGAGCTATGATGATTTTATAAATGGTGTAGTAGGAAATAAAGGGATATTTAAAATCTTTTTC
>CAZFGS010000019.1:0-20386 GCA_964518545.1 uncultured Sulfurimonas sp.
GATACAAATATAGTTGAATTTATTGAGCTTTCAGACTCTCTTGTTTCTATGTCCAAAAATATAGATGCTTATCAAAAATCACAAGCAGAACTTCTTGATTCCATAGTGAAACTTATAGCTGAAGCGGTTGATGCTAAATCCCACTATACCGGTGGTCATTGTGAGAGAGTTCCTGAGATTGCACAGCTACTCATAGATGCAACAAACAGGTCTCAAAAGGGCTCTTTTAAAGATTTTTCTCTACAAAGTGAAGATGCATTAAAAGAGTTTAGCATCGGAGCATGGCTCCATGACTGTGGAAAAGTCACCACCCCGGAGTATGTCGTAGACAAAGCAACAAAACTTGAAACTATCAATAACCGTATCCATGAGATACGAACTCGTTTTGAAGTACTATGGCGTGATACACAGATAGAGTACTTAGAATCCCTACTCAAAGGTTCTCAGAAAAAGGATGCGATAGAGAGACTCAATGCAAAACAAGCTCAACTGCTTCAAGATTTTGAGTTTATTGCCAAGGTAAATATTGGTGGAGAGTTTATGAGCCAAGAAAAAATCGATAGAGTCCTTGAGATATCACAAATCACATGGCAAAGACACTTCGATGCAAAACTTGGACTTGGTGAAGATGAGATGCAACGATACACAAAAGATGAAGAACATTTGCCAGTGACAGAAAAACTTTTAAGTGATAAAAATGAACACTTAATCAAACGTGAACATTTTGATTATGAACAGTATAAAAAAGATGGTTTCACCCAAGAAGTACCACACTACTTATACAATTACGGAGAGATATATAACCTATGTATTGAGAAAGGCACACTCACTCCTGAAGAACGCTACAAGATTAATGAGCATGTGATTATGAGCATAAAAATGCTAGAAAAGATCCCCTTCCCAAGCAATATGTCTAAAATTCCCGAATATGCCGGAACGCACCATGAAACACTTATAGGTACAGGGTATCCCAGAGGTTTAGATAGATCGCAACTCTCTATCCCAGCCAGAATCATGGCTATCGCCGATATATTTGAAGCCTTAACAGCATCTGACAGACCTTACAAAAAAGCAAAAACACTCTCTCAATCTTTAAAAATTATGAGTTTTATGGTAAAAGATGAGCATATAGATAAAGAGATATTTGAACTTTTTATCGAAGAGGAGATCTATATGCCTTATGCCAAAAAACATCTTCAACCTGAACAAATAGATACTATCAATAAACAAGAGTACCTCTCATGATTAAAATACTCTTAGCGATGCTCATCTATTGTACTCTCTATGCTGCACAAAACTTAGAGAGTAAGTATTTTGTCTCGACATCAGATATAAAACTCTCAGATATCACACACAATCAAAAAGATACTCAGCTACTCTTTACAATTACAGATGGACGCTATTCTAAAAAAGTGAAAACATCTCAGTTGCTTCATATACTTCAAAAATATGGCTATGACGATTATACTTCACACCATGCCTATATAAAATTTGAGAAAAAAAGTCCTATAGATACAAAAAAGATACAAAAATTTATTGAAGACTATTACAAGCATCACTATAAATATATTGAAATTTCAAATGTAGAGGTAGATCCTCGAGGTTATATAAAAGAGTTACCCTCCCCATATACCATTAAGATGCAAAAACGAAGTTACCTTCATAAGCATGGTACTTTATCTATCAAAGGCTCAAACAAAAGACAACTATTTTTTGACTACACCATTACAGCGAAAGTGATGGTATATATCTCAAAAAAAGAGATTAATAGAAATGAGGAGCTCTCATTTGTAAATACTCTAAAAAAGAGTATAATTCTTGAAAAATTTCATGCCTTACCAATTCAAGAGATACAAAGAGGAACTATTGAGAGTAAAATACATATCTCAAAAGGGAAGATTTTAACTCTTAGAGATGTAGAGAGCTTACATCTCATCAAACGAGGTGCTACAGTAAATGTTACCTTACAAAGTGGTGGCATCTCTATTTCATTCTCTGCAAAAGCAGTACGAAATGGAAAACTTGGAGATATCATCACCATAGAAAACAGTGATGGTAAAAGAATAAAAGTACAAGTTATAGGTAAAAATAGAGCAAGGGTTTTATAAGTGAAAAAGATTGTAATTGCATCTAGTGGTGCAAGTGGGGTAAATTTGGGGCTTAAAACCCTCAAACTACTTCCACAAGATATAGAAAAACATTATGTGATGTCACAAAATGCCCAAACAGTTTTGGACAAAGAGATGGATGATATCACTACACATCAAAACGATAACATTGCAGCAAGTATATCCTCTGGATCTTTTGGTGTTGATGGGATGATTATAGCACCTTGCTCTATGAATACTCTTGCCAAGATTGCCTGTGGCATTTCAGACAACCTTATAACTCGCTGTGCTGCAGTGATGATAAAAGAACAAAAGAAACTTCTTTTGGCACCACGCGAAATGCCATTTTCTGCCATAGCACTTGAAAACATGCAAAAACTAGCAACTCTAGGAGTAATTATAGCTCCTCCTGTGATGGCTTACTACTCAGAGCAACAAACACTCGATGAGATGGAAAACTTTGTCATTGGCAAATGGTTTGACCTTCTAGGCATAGAAAATAATCTTTACAAAAGATGGGAATAAAATGGAAAAAACAGCACTCTACCCTGGGACTTTTGATCCTATAACCAATGGACACTTTGATGTTATAGAAAGAGCATTGAGACTCTTTGATAAAGTGATCGTAGCCGTGGCTATCTCACAAGATAAAAAACCGATGTTTACTCTTGATGAACGTATAGAGATGATCAATGCAGCCATTGGACATTTAGAAAATGTAAATGTTGTTGGTTTTGATAATCTAACTGTTGATTTAGCACATGAGCATAATGCAAGTGTTCTTATCCGCGGACTTCGTGCTGTAAGTGATTTTGAATATGAACTTCAACTGGGCTATCTCAATAATTCACTCGATGACACCATAGAGACAGTTTACCTTATGCCAAAACTTCAACATGCATTTGTAAGCTCTTCTATTGTAAGAAACCTTTTAAAATTCAATGGAAAAACAGACCACCTTGTACCAAATGCTGTTCAAAAAACCTTAGAGGAAAAAACTTCATGTACATTGCAATAGAGGGGATAGATACAGCCGGAAAAAGCACACAGATAGATGCTTTGGCTCAAGCATACCCTAGTGCTATTGTTACAAAAGAGCCTGGTGCTACAGAGATTGGAAAAGAGATACGAGAGATAGTACTCTCTGCTCGTGCTAAAAGCAAAAAAGCAGAGTTTCTTCTTTTTCTTGCAGACCGTGCCGAACATATGGTAGAGGTGATAGAACCAAATATCAACACAAAGATGATCATCTCAGACAGAAGTGCTGTAAGCGGTGTTGCTTATGCTCTTATACAAGGGGAGATAAGCAAAAAAGAACTTGTAGAACTTAACAATTTTGCTACATCTAACACCTACCCTCAAAAAATATTTTTACTACGCTTAACAAAAGAGGAACTCGAATATAGACTCTCACAAAAAGAGCTCGATGGGATAGAACTTCGTGGTAGTGAGTACCTTTTAAATATTCAAAATGCCATCATTGAAGCTTGTAAATTGCTTGGTTTAGATCTTGTTGAGATTGATGCGACACAAAGTCGTGAAGATATAACACAAGAGATACTAAAAAACATCAACTAAAAGGCTTTATGATTCAACTCATAGATGAGAACTATATCAATCCAAAAGACAAAGAGTTAGTAAAGTTTTTTATCCACAATACTTCAAGAAAAAAGTATATTTTAGGGATAAACAAATTAACAAAAAGTGTCCTCAAATCAATTAATGTTGATGGAATTATAGATGATTTTACACGTGTACAGCGCTCACGAAAAAAAGAGATTTTTCAGATAGACGCAGTAGAGAGTGATGCCCTTATACTTTGGACCTCTTCTGGGAGTCCTTTAGAGGTAAAAAATAGACTTGATGAGATGGGTTTTGACAATATCAGCTACCTTGCCCTTCTCAAATACTCTTCACTCCCTTTAGCACCCCACCCTTTTTTTGAAGATTTTATGCAAGATTTTAAGCAACATAAAAAACGCTATCAAAACACATACGATTTACTCGAAGATACCCAATCAAAAGAGGTTTTCACAAAGGTGATGAACTTTAAACTTTCCCATGATTATAAGTTCATGGAAGGCTTTAGTAATGACCATAAAGGGCAATACTTTGACAAAGAGATACTTCCACAAATAAAAAACATAGTTTTTGTAGATGGTGGTGGCTATGTGGGTGACACAGTGAGTGAAGTGATAAAGAATTATCCAGATTATAAAAAAATCTACTCAATTGAACCTATCAAAGAGAATCTGCGCATTGCTAAACGCGACTTAGCAGAGTTTCAAAACATAGAGTTCATCAACTGTGGGCTCTCTGACAAAAAACAAACACTCAATTTTCATGAAGAAAAATCTTTCTCTAGTATGTTTGGAGATGGCTCACAAAGCATAGAGGTTGATGCTCTTGACAATCTTATACAAGAGAAGGTTGATTATATCAAACTTGATATAGAAGGAGCTGAACAAGATGCTCTGAGAGGAGCTAAACAACTTATACAAAGAGATAAACCCATCTTAGCAGTATGCATATACCACAAAGCTGAGGATTGGTACAAGATAGCTGAAATTGTCTTAGAGATTGAGCCCTCATATAAGCTCTATCTTCGTCACTATATGGAGGGGATTTTTGAGAGTGTTCTCTACTTTATCCCTACTTCCAAAGAGATTTTCTAAGTATTTTTGATCCATCTCTTTGAAGAATGATCTCTAATTTACTCTCATTTTGAAAAAAATCACTCCTTATTAATCTACAATACTCCTCTGCACTAAAAGAGAGTGTCTCTTCATCATTCAATGAAAGAATCTTATCTCCAATACTAAGCCCATTTTTGGCTGCTATGGAGTCTTCTTCTATAGCAGAGATATAAAGCTTTTGCTCCTCATTCCAAAAAACAGAAAAGCCAAAAAAGTTTTCAAAACCTTCATCAATTTTTAGCTCTTGAGCTTTAAAATAAGCTCTCCTATGCTTAAAATCAATGATCATATCAAAATGTTTCAAAAAACTGTTCCCTACAAGAAACTGTCCACTTCCATCCACTGAAACGGGAAAAGAGTCTACCTTTATACTCCTATCTAAAGAAAAATCTTTCACTAAAAAACTCTCAAGCTCCCTTTGTGTATCAAGTCCATTAAAACTGCTTGAATATGTTCCCAACATCTTTCTTGAACTATAACCATACTCTTTTAATATACCTGATACTCGTGTATCACCCAGGAGTATCCCATCATTTTTTCCAGTATCTATCCCTACAAACAGGTCTCCAAATTCAAAAGCGAAGGGGATAAGAGGTGCATGTTTCTCATCAAATTGTATAGCAATGGTTTTATAGGAACTATGATTTATTTTTTTATCTGAGAGTGTGAGAATCTTCTTTGCATAATCAAGCTTTATACTTAAATCTTTTAAAAAATTGTACCCTATGATACCATCAAATCCTATGCATGAGACTGGAAACTCTTTGGCAAAATCATCAGCAACTACACTGAAATTTTCAAACTTTACTCCACCCATCTTTAAGTGTGGGAGTGTATATACTTTAAGCTTATCTTCTCTTCCTGCCGCATCGACTATATCTATCTCATCTTGTATCTCTAAGCTTAACTCTTTAGCTAAAGAGCGAGGTATAACACTAAATGCACCCGTATCAAATAAAAATCTATACTTTTTTCCCTCTATCTCTACATCAATAAGGGGAAGATTAGAGATAAACTCAATCTTTAACTCTTGCGTAAAGTTAGCGCTTACAACTTGAGCATCTATATCTTGTGTGAGCATCAACAATGAACCAACACCTAACATCATGTTTGAAAACAAACTCAATAGCACTCCTTTTAGTAGGACAATTATATATCTATCAACTTCAAATAAACTAAAAAATGGTATCCTTACATTACTAATTACAAAGGCAATAGATGATTAAATCACTCCGTGGAATGAATGATATTTTAAGTGAAGATTATGAACGATTTACATACTTTATAGAACTAGCAACAGATATAGCAAAGAAGTATGGTTTTCACTTTATCGAAACACCCCTTCTAGAAGAAACAGCTCTTTTTAAACGCTCAGTTGGTGAGTCAAGTGATATTGTGGGTAAAGAGATGTATCAGTTTATCGATAAGGGTGAAAACGATGTTTGTCTTCGCCCTGAAGGAACTGCTGGGGTTGTACGAGCCTTTATACAAAAAAAGCTGGACAAGGCTGGTGGTATCCATAGATTTTTTTACCATGGACCTATGTTTCGCTACGAGCGTCCACAAAAAGGTCGCCTTCGTGAATTTCATCAGTTTGGTGTTGAAAGTTTTGGTGTTGCAAGTGTTTATGAAGATGCAACAATGATAATGATGGTTGCAGATATCTTAGAACGCTGCGGCATAGGTTACAGACTCCAACTTAACTCTTTAGGTGATCAAAACTGTATGCCTCAGTATCGTGATTCTTTAGTAAGTTTCATAGAGAGTGTTGAAGATAAGATCTGTGAAGATTGCCAACGAAGAAAATCAACAAACCCTATCCGTGTACTTGATTGTAAAAACGAAAAATGCCAATCTCTTTATGAAAAAGCTCCAAAACTCATAAATGCCTTATGTGATGGGTGTCAAAGTGACTTTGATAAACTTAAAAAGATTTTAGATGACAACAATATCGCTTACGATATTGACACAAATCTTGTTCGTGGGCTTGACTACTACTCAAAAACTGCTTTTGAGTTTGTCAGTGACAATATAGGAAGCCAAAGTGCCATAGCTGGTGGTGGACGCTATGACAGACTTGTAGAGTTTTTAGATGGTAGAGCTACACCTGCTGTTGGTTTTGCTATGGGGATTGAACGATTGATGGAGCTTATCGTGATGCCTGAATCTAAACGCGAGGGGTATTACTTTGGAGCGATGGATGAAGAAGCACTAGAGCTTATCATCAAACTGACACAACAAAAACGTAAGTCTAAAAGAGCCGGTTGTGACTTTAAAGCCAAAAACCTTAAAAACCATCTCAAAGGTGCAGATAAGATGAATGCAAGATTTTGTTGTGTAATTGGCTCCAATGAACTTGAAAACAATACCATCTGGGTAAAAGATTTAGAGAAAAAAACAGAGAGTACTATTAATTTAGAGGAGTTCTAAATGGAAACTGTTGATGTTGTGTGGGAGTTTTTCTTAGACTTTTTTGAATTTTTTGCACTTGCTGCACTCTTAGGACTTGCATTTTTATTTATCTACGATAGATATGTCCAAAGAAAGCACTCTCTACTCATCAACTACCCTATTATAGGACGTGGTCGTTACCTTCTTGAAGCTTTACGTGAACCTATGCGTCAATACTTCGCTGAAGAAACTTTTTACGAATCTAAAGACAAGGTTGATTGGGTTTATAAGGCAGCTAAAAATGTCCCAAACTATCAATCATTTTCTGTTACACAACCTTTTGCAGGCTCGCGTTTTATCATCAAACACTCTAGTCATGTACTCAATGAAGATGAAGTGAGTGAAGATATTTCACTTGTATTTGGTGAGGACAGAGAGATCCCTTTTGTTTCTCAAACACCAATTATACGCTCTGCTATGAGTGATGGAGCACTCTCCCCTGAAGCTGTTCGTGCCTTTTCAATAGCTGGAGCAAACTCTGGACTTACTGTCAATACGGGAGAGGGTTCTCTTACCTCTAATCATCTCTTTACACATAAACCAGACTTGAAAAATGCTGAGTACCTTGAGATCGTAAAAAGTACTCCTCTCGCTGAATTTTTCTTTAAAATAGGAGATATTTTTTTCAATAGAAAAGTTGCACTCAAATGGTACAGAAATATTTTACTCAATAAAAAAACTCAAAATACCTATATTTATGATACCCACTCCCATGTTCTCTTTCGTGTCAACTGGAAAGCTCCACTAGAGGTCTTTCCAAAAGAGGTACCAAACGACCTTCCAAATATGATCTTTCAGATGAGTTCAGGACTTTATGGTGTGCGAGACAGTGAAGGTAAGTTTGATGAACTTCGCTACCAAAAAGTGATGAAATTTTGTCGTATGACTGAGATAAAAATAGCTCAAGGTGCAAAACAAACAGGTGGAAAACTCTCAGGAAGCAAGGTAAATGCTGATATCGCTTACTATCGTGGTGTTCCTGAAGGAAAAGACCTTTTTTCGCCAAATAGATTCCCATTCGCTGATACAACAGAGCATCTTTTAGAGTTCGTAGAGAGACTACAAAAACTCTCAAAAAAACCTGTAGGATTTAAGATAGTTATCTCAGATGCAGCTGCAGTGGAAGAGTTGGCTCTTGCCATCTCTAAACGCTATGCAGAAGGAAAAGCTATACCTGATTTTATCACAGTTGATAGTGGTGAAGGTGGAAGTGCCACTGCTCCACTTGAGTTAATGGAATCAGTTGGACTTACAACAAACAATGCACTTTATCTTTTAGATACCATACTTAAAAAACATGAGATACGTCATAAAATTCGTATCATTGCAAGTGGAAAGATATTGACACCTGATGATGCCATCATTACTATGTGTATGGGTGCTGATGCTATAGGGATTGCCCGTGGATTTATGATGAGTGGTGGATGTATTCGTGCTAAAATGTGTTCAGGTTTTGGTTCTCATGTATGTCCTGTTGGAATGGCAACACAAGATTCTAAAAAGCGTGCTTCATTTCTCGTTATTAAACAAGGAAAAGAGATAGGAAACTACCATAAAAATCTCATTAAAAACATGCGAATTGTGATGGCTGTCATGGGTGTTAAAAGCATTAAAGAGCTTCATAAAGACAAACTGACTTTTAAAAACCGTAATGGTGAAATATATTTTGACATAGATAAATACTTTCACCATAAGCTCCATGTATAAGGTGTAATTATTGAAAAATTTTGGTTTAAATATCTGGGCAAATAAAAACTTTATCATTGAGAACGGAGAGATAAAACTCAACTTTAAATCTATGCCTTCACTCTTCAATATCACACGAGAGATACGAAATACCGGTATACGAGGACCTCTACTTCTGCGTTTTCCCCATCTTATAAAAAAACAGATAAGAAGTCTTTACTCTTACTTTGACAAAGCTATACAAGAGAACAGCTATAAAGGCTCTTTTCATGCAGTTTTTCCACTTAAGGTCAATCAATTTCCTCATGTTGTAAATGCCGTTGTACAAGAGGGTTTAGAATTTCATTATGGTTTAGAGGCTGGAAGCAAGGCTGAGCTTATCCTGGCAATGAGTCAAACACCAAAAGGTGCCAATATTACCGTCAATGGATTCAAAGACAAAGAGATGATAATGCTTGGCTTTATCGCTGCACAGAGTGGGCACAATATCACTCTGACCATTGAGGGTTTGGGTGAACTTGAAACTATTATAGAGATAAGTAAAGAGTGTTCATTAAAAGTTCCAAATATTGGTATACGTGTTCGCTTACACTCTGCTGGAAGTGGTATCTGGGCAAAAAGTGGAGGAATGGATGCAAAATTTGGTCTTACCTCTACTGAAATCATAGAAGCCATAGCACTTTTAAAGAGTGCAAAACTACTTCAAAATTTCACTATGATACATTTTCACATAGGCTCACAGATGAGTGATATAGCCCCTATAAAAAGAGCTCTGCGTGAAGCTGGAAATATCTATGCAGAACTTAAAATGATGGATGCAGATGCTTTGAGTAACATCAACATTGGTGGTGGTTTAGCTGTAGAGTATGACCAACACACCCATGCCAAAAGTCATAACTACTCCATCGAAGAGTTTTCTAGTTCAGTTGTTTTTTTACTTGGTGAAATTATGGATGCAAAAAATGTAATACATCCAAATATCTTTACAGAGAGTGGGCGTTTTATCGTTGCTTCCCATGCTGTCCTTATCACCCCTGTTTTAGAACTTTTTACACAAGACTACCATGAAAAACTTTTAAACTTTAAAGAAAACAACCCACCTCTCATAGAAGAATTACGAGAGTTAAATAGACTCCTTAACAACAAAAATTCTATTGAGTACTTGCATGATGCACTCGATCATATAGAATCACTTCTAACTCTTTTTGATTTGGGCTACATTGATCTTCAAGATCGCTCAAATGCTGAGATACTTGTGCATAACATCATTAAAAAAGCACTCTATCTTAGTTCTGGGGTCAGTACAGATGAGCTTGAACAACTTCAGGTCAATTTACAAGAACGTTACCTTATCAATGCCTCTATATTTCAATCTTTACCTGATTATTGGGGACTTAAACAACATTTTCCTGTAATGCCTCTACATCATCTTAATGCTGATCCACTTCGTGCAGCCTCACTCTGGGATATCACTTGCGATAGTGATGGGGAGATTGGATTTAATCCTGAGAAACCTCTTTATCTACACGATATTAATCTTGATGAAGAGGATTACTTTCTTGGTTTTTTTAATGTTGGAGCCTATCAAGAAACACTCGGAATGCAACATAATCTCTTTACACATCCAAATGAGTATACTATTGAGATTGATGATGATAGCCATCATATCATCAATGGAGTAGAATCAAAAAGCCTTTTAAATGTTCTTCATGACATTGGCTATAACAAAGATATAATCTTAAATAAACTTAAAAACGACCTCAAACAAAGCAGTTTTATCACAGAAAAAGAAAAAAGTGATACACTTCTAAAATTAGAAGCTTTTGTAGAGCAAAATGGCTACCTACGAACAACAAATTAATACTTTAGGATATAAATTTTGGGATTATACACTGATATAAAAGAAGATTTTGTAAATGCCTATAAAAACGACCCTGCTCTCAACTCAAAACTAGATTTTTTATTTAACTATCCTGGTGTTTGGGCTATGGCATGGTATAGAGTAGCTCATAGACTTTACTGTGCAAACTTTAAACGCCTCGCTAGAATGATAATGGGACTCAACCAAATCTTTACCCATATAGATATCCACCCTGCTGCACAGATTGGTAAACGTGTTTTTATCGACCATGGGACTGGTGTTGTCATAGGTGAGACTGCTATTATCGAAGATGATGTACTCATCTACCAAGGGGTAACACTTGGTGGAGTATCACTTACTCAAGGTAAACGCCACCCTACTATAAAACAAGGTGCTGTTATAGGTGCTGGAGCAAAAGTACTAGGAAATATTGTAGTTGGAGAGTATGCTAAGATTGGTGCAAACTCTGTAGTTGTTAAAGAGGTACCTGATTGCTCAACTGCCATTGGTATCCCTGCTCATGTTATAGAAAAAGGACGTTGTAAAGATCCATTTATGCATAATATGCTTCCAGATATCAACAAAGAGATGTTTGAGTATATGCTCAAACGTGTTGCAGTTTTAGAACATATTTTAGTTGAAGACAACAAAGAACTTCTTGAACAAGATTTAGAACTTGAAAAAATCTATGAATCTTTCATTACTTCCATGAAAAACTAAGTTTTTTTTAGTTTTTCATACCTACATCAACTTATATATATCATTCTTTTTGTATAATTACACAAATATTTCGCTCATTGAGTTTTTTGAAGGAAAATGCCTATGCTAACAGATCGCATAAATACACTATCTGAATCAATCACTATTGCTATTACAACTTTGGCTCAGGAATTAAAAGCTGAGGGGAAAGATATCCTTAGTTTTTCAGCTGGAGAACCTGACTTTGATACACCACAGGTTATCAAAGATGCTGCTATTGATGCTATCAATAAAGGGTTTACTAAATATACTGCAGTAGATGGAATTCCAGCACTTAAAAGTGCTATAGCTACAAAACTCAAACGCGATAACAACCTTGAGTATGCTCCAAATCAAATCATTGCAAATAATGGTGCAAAGCACTCTTTATTTAACCTTTTTTCTGCAACAATTGATAAGGGTGATGAAGTTATCATCCCTGCACCATACTGGGTTACTTACCCTGAACTTGTAAAATACTGTGGAGGGAGTGTTGTTGAGATTGCTACTGATGATGCAAGTGGTTTTAAAATCACACCTGAACAACTTAAAGATGCTCTGAGTGAAAACACAAAGATGCTTATTCTTACAACACCATCAAACCCTACAGGAAGTGTTTACTCTAAAGAGGAGCTTAGTGCTCTTGGTAAAGTTCTTGAAGGCACCAAGGTGATTGTAGCAAGTGATGAGATGTATGAAAAACTTGTATATGAGGGCGAATTTACTTCTGCTGCAAGTGTAAGTGAAGATATGTTCAAACGTACTGTAACTATCAATGGACTTAGTAAATCTGTTGCTATGACTGGATGGCGTTTTGGATATATGGCAGCATACGATGCTGATCTTATCAAAGCAACCAAAAAACTTCAATCTCAAAGCACATCAAACATCAATTCAGTAACACAGATGGCAGCTATTGCCGGTCTTGATGGTTCTGCTGATGAAGATATAGAGATGATGAGAAAAGAGTTTGTTATTCGTCGCGATGAAGCTGTAAAACTTTTCAATGCAATTGATGGACTTAGTGTTTTAAAACCTGATGGTGCATTTTATCTTTTTGTAAATATTAAAGAGATTAGTAATGATTCACTCAAATTTGCAAAAGATTTACTCGCAAGTAAAGAGGTGGCAGTAGTTCCAGGTGTTGGATTTGGTAGTGAAGGGTACTTTAGATTTAGTTTTGCGACCGATATTGAGAGTATACGTACTGGTATCGCACGTATTGAAGAGTTTGTCAAAGAGTTGAGAGGCTAAAAAAGCCTTCTCAGTCTATTTAAGAGATTGTAGTGCTTGTATCACTTCATCTAAATTATCAAAAGGGATATGCACTTTCCACTCTGGGTTATTTGCATCTCCAGCTAAAGAGATTCCAACACTAGCAACACTAGCACTTCCCTCTCCATATGGCTCATCTATTTTAGTAACAGATATTACACCATTTTTTGTTCCACTTAAATTAATCGTTGTACTCATAATAAATCCTTATATTGTTCTAGTTAAGTAGTTTAGCAATTTTTCCCTGAAGTTTAAGCCATGTACGGTGTGGCATAAGTGGAAAACCTGCAAATGTTCCTCCACTCTCTTTTATACTCTTTGTTACACCACTACGAGCAGCCATAGTAGTAAATGGAGCTATCTCCAAATGTCCAGCTGTTGCAGCTTGACCACCCATCACAACATTTCTACCAAACTTTGTAGAACCTGCTGATCCTGATTGTGCTACAAACACACAATACTCACCCACATCACAGTTATGCCCAATCTGAACAAGGTTATCGATGCGAACACCTGTTTTAATCATAGTAGAGCCAAAAACAGCACGGTCAATGCTTACATTGCTTCCAATCTCAACATCATCTCCTATAACAACATTTCCATTTTGGTAGATTTTTTTATGTTGACCTAGATTATTCGTAGCGAAACCAAAACCATCTGAGCCTATAACACTATTGGCATGAATCATACACTCATTACCTATATTGCAGTCTCTGTATACTGTCACATTCGGATAAATAATAGTATTATCACCAATAACAACCTCGGCACCTATATATACATGAGCCATGATAGTACAGTTTTTCCCAATCACTGCACCTTTTGCTATCTCTGCCTTAGGTGAGATGCTTGTTCCCTCACCTATTTGGACATCAGCTAAAGAATCATCTTCAATTGGAGCTGCAAAATATTTTGAAAGTTTAGCCATAGACCAGTAAGGATTTTCAACAACTAAAGCCACACAAGACTCAGGAACCTGCTCTAAAAGTGCAGAAGACACAATGATTGCGGCAGCATTGGTATCTTTTATATCTTTGACATATTTGGCATTTGAGACAAAGGTAAGCTCAGAAGAGGATGCATCTTTTAAAGTATTCATAGATGTTATCTCTCTGTCTTGAGCATGCAGTTCACACTTTAAAATAGATGCAATCTCACTTAATTTCATAGCTTATCTCTCTAGTGCTACAGCACCACTTCTTACAATCTCTTTTGGATTGTAGCGTTTGATTGCATTGAGAAAATTATCAATACGTTTTGGTTCATCAGCAACCATAGCGATGATAGTATTTTCTCCAGCATTCACTATTTTTCCATTATAAGCTTCACAAAGTGCATTGATATCACTTAAATTTTCACTCATAGGGATCTTAATCATCGCCATCTCTTTTTCTACCATATCTTCATGTTCATACACACGAAGAACAGGGATGAGCTTGTGAAGTTGTTTGGTGATCTGCTCAATAACACGCACACTTCCCGCTGTAACAATTGTTAAACGCGAATACTTACTCTCTGGGATAGGAGCCACTGTTAAAGATGTAATGTTATAACCACGACCAGAAAAAAGGTTGGTAATACGCGAGAGCACACTTGCTTCATTTGCAACAATAACTGAAACTACTCTTCTTTCACTATTTTCGTGCATTATTTTGTCTCCTTTTTCTCTAGTAACATCATGTTAAATAAGCTTCCACCTGCTGGAACCATTGGCATAACATTTTCAAAACGTTCAACAATTACTTCTATAAATGCAACAACATTTTTCTCTACAGCATCTTTAAGAGCAGCATCAAACTCCTCTTTTGTTTTTACTCTATACCCTATTCCACCAAAAGCTTCTGCAAGTTTTACAAAATCTGGCTGTACTGAAAGATCAGTCTCAGAGTGGCGTTTATCATAAAAAAGTGTTTGCCATTGACGAACCATCCCAAGGAAGTTATTGTTTAAGATGATGTTGATAACTGGAATTTTTTTCTCAACCGCAGTCATCAACTCCTGAACATTCATAAGAATTGAGCCATCACCAGTAAAGTTGATACTTGTTTTTTCTGGAGTAGCCGCTTTCACACCGATAGCCGCTGGAAAACCAAATCCCATAGTTCCAAGTCCACCAGAACTAATAAACTGACGAGGACGACTAAATGGATAAAACTGTGCAGCCCACATCTGATGTTGCCCAACATCTGTAGAGATATTTGCATCATCACCAAGAAGTTCACCAACACGTTTTACTACCCATTGAGGTTTGATACGATCTGTATCTTCATGAAAAGTAAGAGGATGAAGCTCTGCAAAATTACTAATAGTTTCTCTCCAAGACTCATAGTTATCGCTATCTACCTTTGTAATCTGCTCTAGCATATCTGTTATAACTGACTTTAAATCACCAACAATAGGATAATCAGCATTAACAAGTTTAGAGATAGAAGCAGGATCGATATCTACATGAATCACATCTGCATTTTTAGCAAACTCTGAGAGCTTACCAGTAACACGATCATCAAATCTAGCCCCTAGACCTATAACCAAATCTGTCTCACTCATTGCCATATTTGAAGCATAAGAACCATGCATACCAAGCATACCAACTAAAAGTTCATCATCATGACTTAAAACGCCACGAGCCATAAAAGTTTCAACTGCAGGGATACCACACTTATGAACAAACTCTCTTACTTCATCAGCTGCATTTGAGTTGATGATACCACCACCAAGGTAAAAAAGTGGACGTTTTGCTTTTGCTATTGCATCCATCGCTTTTTTAATTTGACGAGGGTTACCTTTTGTGTGTGGTTTGTATGTTTCAAGATTTAACTCTACATCATAATCAAACTCTGCAATCTGTGCTGTAACATCCTTAGGGATATCTACATGTACAGGACCTGGACGACCAGTTCTAGCAATATAAAAAGCCTCTTTCAAGATGCGTGGAAGATCTGCGGCATCTGTAACTAGATAGTTATGCTTTGTACAAGGACGACTAATACCAATAGCATCTATCTCTTGAAAGCCATCTGTACCAATCAGGCTCATTGGAACCTGACCAGAGATTACTACGAGTGGAATCGAATCCATATAAGCATCTGCTAAACCTGTTACAGCATTGGTAAAACCAGGTCCTGATGTAATCATAGCTACACCAACTTTTCCACTTGCTTTTGCATAACCCTCAGCAGCATGGACAGAAGCTTGCTCGTGACGATTTAAAATATGTTGAAATCCATCTTGTTTGTATATCTCATCATAGACATTCATTATTGCTCCACCAGGGTAGCCAAAAACTGTATCTACACCCTCAGCAATAAGTGCTTCAATGACCATCTGTGCGCCACTAATTTGCATGAAAAGTCTCCTCTAAAAAAGTATAATTTTAAAAATTTGCTGATTATACTTTAAAAGAGCTATATTTGAGGTTAAAGAGGAAGGTAATTGAAGGGAGTAAAACTAATCTAAGATTGAGTCTACTATCATCGCTGGTCGCCACATACTAAAGGAACCTTTATGTAGTGGTTCAAGACTGAGTTTAGAATCAGGGTAGTATTTTTTAAAAGTTTGAAAAAAGTTTTCTATCTGCTCTGTTAAACCAAAGTTGACAATGTAGTTTTTAATCCCTCTTTCTAAAACTTTTTTATCTTTTTTCTCCCGTATTGCATTTTCTAACTGTGCCATATAACACAATGCAAAAACAGTCGCAATAGACATAAGTTTAGAAGAGATTTTCATATAAGGTTCTAACACTTTTTTGATATTTGCGACATCCCCAGTTACTGCATACTCATTTGCCATAGAAAGTGCTTCATTCCAATCATTACAATACTTTTGCCCCTCAGGTGTATTTTCTAAATCTTCAGTTTGTGCCATTAGATTATAAACTTGTTCACTATCTTCATCTCTCACAGCATTGATAAATCTTTGTTTGTTCTCTATGTCTTGCATCAACTCATCAACTTCTTCTTTAAAGTCAACAAAGTTAGAAAGAACTCGCAGTGTTTTTGTCGCTGCATGAATCTCACCCTTATCCATCAGTTGTCTCGCTTTTATATAAAGAGAGTCTGCATAACTCATAATAGTGTCATATTCTGGAAACTCTTTCAAAAAAGGATGTTGCTTGATAAGTTCAAAAAGAATTTTAAAATCTTTTTGGGCTAGAGCAACTTTAAAACGTTTATAGATCTCTCCCTTTGTCATCAACTCCTGAATCAGTTTTGTTTTTTCACTAATCCCTCGATATGGAGCTAAAATCTCTTTAGCTTTTTCTATCCCCTTAGGTTCGAGAGCATATTTTTGAGCAACATTAAAAGCCTTTTTCCAGTTATTTTCCAAAGCTCTATAGATGGCAGAATCTTTATACATCGGGTGTGTATTTGCTAAGCCATAAGCAAGTGCGAGTTTGCCCTCTTTTGCAAATTTGTGAAACTTCTCAAAATCAATATACTCCATCATCACTTTTTGGATTATAGTATTTTTAGAGGGGATATCTTTAAAACTTTTGAGTAAAAGTTCTGCTGTTTTTTTATCCCCTTTTTGGAGTGCAATTTTTGCTTTTTTTAGAGTATTTTCCCAAAGATTAGCTACCAAATCATAAATTTTTGTATAAGAGAGGACAGGATTCTCCTCACCAAGTTTTTGAATACCATCAAAATCTTTTTGTTTGAGTAATTGCTCTAATTTTTCCTCATCTTTGTAAATATTATAAAAAAGAATCTCTCCATTTTCTGTTCCTATAATGAGAAGTCTATTCTCCTCATCATATTCTAAAGCAGTTATCGAAGAGGTGATTTTAATATATCGCTTCGATAACAGCTCATAAGTATCTAAATCATAGAGTAAAACATACCCAAGATTTGTCCCGATAAATAAAAATTTATCATCCTCAGCTGTTGTTATCTGAGTGATATCATCATGGATACCTTGTAATCTTTCAAGTACTTTACTTGTGTATATATCCCAAACAATCGCTTTGGCATTTTTATCAAAACTAAGCAGTCTATTTTGTTTAATAAACCTCAGTTTCATTACAGGTGCTGCATGAGCTTTTAGTTTATCTTTTGGTGTCATAGTTGCAAGATTAAAAAGAGAGATTTTTCTATCATAAGAGGCTGTTGCTACCCAGTTAGAATTAGCACTAAATGCTATATCGTTAATGGTATCAACATGCGATGGCATTGTAAAAACGAGCTTGCCACTTTTAACATCAATAGCAAAGGTTTTTCCATCATCTCCACAAGAAAACATATACCTGCTCGATGGATCTATTCCTACACAAGAGACCTCTCCATGGTGTCGATTTACCTTTGCTATAGTTTTTTTTGTTTTAACACTATAGAGTCGTGCTTCTTTACAGTCAGAACTCATAGATGCAAAGTACTCTTTATTGTTGCTAAACGCCACGACACTTGTTTTGTATCTTTTATGAGTAATTTTTGCCTTAAAGCCAGAGAGAAGAGTTAGATCATATTTGTCAAAATAACGAACAGTTGTATCTGCATCAACAATTAAAAGAGTGTTATTTTTCATAATCTTTACTAAAATAACCGGTTCTTTTATATTTTTAACTTTGACAACTTCCATCCACTTAATCCCTTAAATAACCTTCAGATTTGAGTGTTTTACGAATCTCTTCTTGGTGTGCTTCACCCTTCGTTTCCATATGAACAGTTACATTTGCATCACCATAATCTAAAGAGATTGATGTTCTGTCATAGGCAATATGCACTATATTAGCATTTAATTCTTGTAGTATCTCAGTAAAACGCATCAATGAGCCTGGTTTATCTACAAGTGTCACTGTTACTTTCATCTTACGACCAGACTTTAAAAGCCCTTTTTCTATAATTACAGAGAGAAGTGTTACATCCATATTCCCACCACTGAGGACTATAGCAAGTTTTTTACCCTTAAGATGTTCCAGTTTTCCATGAAGCAGTGCCGCAACACCAACACTTCCTGCACCTTCTACAACAAGCTTTTGCTTCTCTAAAAGAAATAAAATAGCACTTGCAATCTCTTCATCATCAACACTAATGATCTTATCTACAGATTCCAATGCCAAAGCTAAAGTGACTTCAGAAGTATCTCTTACTGCAATACCATCAGCAATAGTTCGTACACTTGTTGTATCTACAGCCTTTTTAAGCTCATAAGAGTTTTTAAAAGCTGGTGCACCAAGGGCTGACACCCCTATCACTTCGATATTTGGATTTAAAGATTTTAAAGTAGAAGCCATACCAGCGATAAGTCCACCACCACCAACAGGGATCACAACCGCATCAAGTTCTTGACAACTCTCTAGTATCTCAAGTGCAACTGTACCCTGCCCTGCAATAACCTCTTCATCCTCAAAAGGATGCACAAAGGTCATAGAGTTGTTCTCACCATACTCTTTTGCGTAAGCATAAGCCTCATCATAATTTGCACCAGCTAAAATAACCTCTGCACCATAATGTTTTACACCATTAATCTTTGTCAAAGGGGTAGATTCTGGCATCACAATCACAGCACGAGTATTAAACTTGCTTGCCGAGAGTGCTACACCTTGTGCATGATTTCCAGCACTTGCAGCTATCACACCACAAGAACGCTGTGCATCACTTAAAGATGCGACTTTATTATATGCACCACGGATTTTAAAAGCACCTGTAATCTGTAAGTTTTCTTTTTTGAGGTAGACATCAGCTTGGGCTATCTCACTTAAATGGGGAGCAAATGAAAAAGGTGTTTTTGTCACAACACCTTGAATTCTTTGTTGGGCTTCATATACTTTATTTATATCTAACAAAAAGTCTACCTATTTTAAATTTTGTAAGTTTTTATGATCAACCATCGCACATTGATTTTGTACAACTTGCATGCCTGCATCTTTAACCATCTCAGCTGCTTCGTTGTTGACTATGCCCTGTTGAGCCCAAAACACCTTTATGTCACCACGCTCTATGCAGACTTCAGCTATTGCTTTTAGTGCATCAGGTTTTCTAAAAATATCTACCATATCTACAGCACAAGGGATCTCTTTTAAAGAACGGTATACCTTCTCACCAAGGATAGTTTCCTCTTTTGGATACACAGGAATAATAGTGTATCCAACCTCTTGAAGATACTTAGCAACTCTATGACTTGCCTTTGTATCATCAGGAGAGAGTCCTAAAACAGCAATAGTTTTCACACTTTCAAAGATCTCTTTTACTTCATCCATATTAGAATTAATTGTTGGAAATTCGCACTCCATTATCATACCTTTATATATTTTATAATTTACGACGGCCTATGCATGGCTGTTTATTACGAGATTATATCTTTTATAGTGTTAATTGTTATTTAAGGGGAATATTTGAAGTAAGAAAAAAGAGCTCATTATACTTCTCTCATCAAATCATTTGGACTTGTGTGGGACTCACCTAAAAATTATGATAAAAAAACAGCCTATTTTATCCTTATTTCTTGGGGTTTTCTGAAAAAGAGTGCTAGAGAGATTTGCATTCCATTTTCATACCTTTTATATATTTTATAGTGTTATACATGGGAGTGTATATTTCAGTTAATATTTTTTTAACTTTTTAATCTTATTTGAA
>CAZFGS010000020.1:0-20243 GCA_964518545.1 uncultured Sulfurimonas sp.
ATTATATTATTTGTGATGATTATAATAGTATTAAAAGCATCAGTTATCTTATATAAAATATGGACTAAATAAATAAAAATTATAATGTATTCAAAAGAAAGAAAGTATGGAAATGCCCTTAAACAAAGAAGTTTAAGAGGCTTGAGTGTTATTTAATAAGAGCTACAGCGTCAATTTCCACTAAGGCATTTTTAGGTAGAGTTTTTACAGCAACAGTTGCACGAGCTGGTTTATGTGTCCCAAATGCATTTTCATAAATTTCATTAATTGTTACAAAATCATCCATTGATGCAATAAAAATAGTCGTTTTTACAACTAAATCCATAGAACTTCCAGCCTCTTCTAGAACTGCTTGAAGATTTTTAAGTACCTGTTTTGTTTGTATTACAACATCATCTTCTAACATAACACCCTCTGGAGTCAGTGCGATTTGTCCTGATGTATATACCATACCATTGGCTACCACTGCTTGAGAGTATGGACCTATAGCTGAGGGTGCTTTACTTGTTTGTACGAATTTCATTTTACTTTTCCTTTGTTTTATTTTTTTCATCTGCTTGATGTGCATTATCCATAAAAGAATCAAAAATCTCTACACAACGATGCCCTAAAGAGGAGTATAAGATCTTCCCATCTGCATCAACAAAATAGTGACGAGGAACGGGAGCTGTCTTAAACTGCTCAGGTATCTTTACTTGATCTCTTGACATATGGATACTTACAAACTCTTTTTGAAGTCGTTTTTTAATCCCTTCATCTTGGAGTGTTGTAGCTTCAAACTTTCTACACCATCTACAAGAATCAGATGTTATAAAGATATAAACAAGCTTATTCTCTTGTTTTGCTTCTTGAAGTGCAGCCTTATAATCACTTGGCCAGTCAATATCTGCACCAAATAGCGATAATGCAAAAAGTATACTTAATAAAATTGTTTTCATATCTACTCCCAAATCTCAATGAGTGTTTTAAAGACTCTATATAAATCTTCAACCTCTTTTTTTGTTGTTCTTTCATTCACTGAATGAATCGTATCATTTTTCACACCAAACTCAATCACATCAATCCCAAAAGGTGCCATAAAACGGGCATCACTAGTTCCACCTGCAGTAGAGTGTTTTGGCTTTATATTTGTGATTTGCTCTATCGCTTCATCTATCTTGTGTACTATCTTTGTATCTGTTGGCGTTTTAAATGGGTAAGAACCCTGTGTTAAACGTAGTTCATACTCAAGCCCATCAAAGTGTTTAGCGACAAAAGCTTTAATTTCCTCTTGAGTAATATTTGTATTGTTACGAACATTGAACATCATTTTGAGCTCATTAGGAGTAACATTTGTTACCTCCATGCCAGAGCGGATGTCCGTTACAACAAACTTACTTGGAGCAAAATGTTCATCTCCGCTATCTAAATCTACTCCTGCCATATCACATAAAATTTTAGCAATATTATGGATAGGATTTATAGCTTTCTCTGGATAAGCTGCATGACCTTGCTTCCCCTTGAGTGTTACATAGCCATTAATACTACCTCGTCGCCCTACTTTGATAGCATCTCCAAAATTCTCTTCACATGTTGGTTCTGCTACAACTACAGCATCAGGAAGCATACCATGCTTTTTCAGATACTCTAAAACTTTGATAGTACCATTGGTAGCTTCACCCTCTTCATCAGAGGTCAAAAGTAAAGAGAGTGTTCCTTTAAAATCATCTGCTTCTAAAACAGCCTGTGTAAATGCGGCTACACCTGATTTCATATCTTGAGTACCACGACCATAGATATAACCATCTTTTTCTACTGCCTTATAAGGATCGCTCTTCCAAGAGTTTCCAGCGGGCACAACATCTACATGTCCTGCAAAACAAAGATGATCTCCCTCTGAAAACTTTTTATAAATAAAAAGATTTTTTACATCCTCTACATCTATACGAACTGCTGTAAAATCTGGTAGATATTCCTCTATAAAATCAAGTAAACCACCATCATCTGGCGTTTCACTTTTGGATTCTATAAGAAATTTAAAAAGTTCTATAATATTCACAGATTACTTTCCTGGATTCTCATAAAATATATATGGTGTTGCAAAATTACTTATCTCAAAATAAAGTTTTTTCTCACCTGCATCTACCTTATAATTTTGATTAAGATCAAGGTATCCATATCCGTATCTATAGTTTCTTGGTGTTGTTCCATCTGTTGCAGTAGCAGTTGTGAGTTTATCTATCTTAATAAAACGCTGTACAAGTTTTCCACCCATATAGATATCTAAAACACCATTTGTTCCTGTCCAGTTTTGGATACTACGCCCTATCTTGTTTTGTGTCTCTTGTGTACAAGCACTCATAAAAAGTGCTAATGCCACAGAAACAACTAGAAAAAATTTCTTCATTACAGTGCTCCATTTTTTAAGATTCTTAATGCTTCTTCTTCATTATCTGTTCTCATTAAAGACTCACCAACTAAGAAAGCATCTACTCCTGCTTTACTTAAGTCTTCTAGCTGACCATGCTCATAGATACCACTCTCAGCAACAATGATCTTTCCATTAGGAATAAGAGGGATAAGCTCATAAGAAAGATTCATATTCATCTCAAATGTTTGTAGATTTCTATGATTGATCCCTATGATATCTGCACCTGCATAAATAGCTTTAACAAGGTCTGGCTTATCGTGTACCTCAACAAGTGCTTCCATACCTAAGTGTCTTGTATAGTTAAGTAGATCTTTGAGTTCTTTTTTACTCAGTGCAGCTGCAATAAGTAAGATAAAGTCAGCACCATGTACCATCGCTTCAAGAATTTGATACTTTGAGATGATAAAATCTTTTCTCAAAAGTGGAATCCCTACATAACGACGGATACCTCCAAGGTAATCTAAACTTCCTTGAAAAAAATGTGGTTCGGTAAGTATAGAGATAGCACTTGCACCTCCACGTTCATAAGCCTGAGCAATCGCTAAAGGATCAAAATCTTCACGGATGACACCTTTTGAGGGAGAAGCTTTTTTCACCTCTGAGATAATTCTATAAGGATCTTCTTCTGTAGCTTTCAAAAATGGAACAACATCACGAGGGACTCTAGCATTAAATGCAAGTGAACGCCCTAACCAATCAAGAGAGAACTCTTTCTCTCTCTTGATTAAGTCTTCTTTTGTTTTTTTTATAATATCATCTAAAATCATCGTCTATTTCTTACCTTTACTAGTTTTTTATACATTGGTTTATCTTCTGTAGATGAAGGAGGACTTCTGCTTCATCTGAACCCTCTAAAGTCATCACTTTATTCATCACATCTTTAGCCTTTTTACAATTTCCCATTTTATAGTATCCCCATGCGAGAGAATCGAGATAAAATGAGGAGTTTGGTTGTACTTTAAGTACCTCATGAATATACTCCATCCCTTTTTTTACATCAACATCATGATCAATCAAAATATAACCAAGATAATTTAAGTAGATTGGACTTTTATCTTCTTGCGTCACTCTTTGTAATTTTTCAATAACACTTGTTAAAACTTGCTTATCGAATGATTTTTCTTGTGATTCATATTCATATATAGCACTTTGCCCAAGATAATGAAGATCTCGCGTTTGTTCATACAGCTTGTTTGCTAAAGGGTAAGCTTTTTTATAGTTTCTTGTAACAGAGTAAAGTTGAAGAAGGGTATCTTCATCTTTATAAGAATGTTCCAAAAAGTCTATAAGTTTCAAGTACTCTTTTTTATAGCCATAAATCTGTACGATCTTTTTTGCAATCGCTTTTTTGTTTGTAAGAGAGTAGAGTCTTAAGTATGTTGAGAGAAGCCCATCAATATTGTTTTCATTACTATAAAAACCTATAAGTCTATTGCATATACGTTCAGAACATCCATGTACTCGTGTATGTGTTTCAAGTTGTGCTATCGCCTCTTTTGTTTTATGCAGATTTACATACAAAACGATTGCCATTCTATCTAGAACCTCTTCTGAATAGTTCTTAATATAGGCACTCTCAAGATACTTTAATGCAGTTTCAAACTCTTTTCTTTGCACATAAATATCACTTACTAAGATATAATCATCAATCTCAGGAGAAGATTGTATAAGTTGTAATCCTAGGTTTTGAGCTTCTAAAATTTTTTGTTCTGCCACTAAAGCAACTACTTTATAACGGATTAGTTTATGATCTTCTAATGAGCCTTGAGTGAGTGCATCTACCCTTTGGATCACCTCTTTGTTTGCTTTTCTTACTAGATCATTTTCTAAGGAGCGGTATAAGTACTCTTTTTTAGCTGATTTCTCATATAAGATATTGAAAAGTTCTGAGGCTGATTTACGATCACCGATCTGTTCTGCACGAAGTGCAAAGATGATATACATATCTTCTTTTGCAAAAGCTTTTTGATTTGATCTAAGTGGAACCGTTTGCTCAACATCTGGAGTCAATGATCCACATGCTACAAACAATAAAGGAAACAAACAGATTATTACTAATTTTTTATACATCAATTATTCCAGGACATTCTTCTTTTAATTCATCAACTCTTTGCTTATAATAATCCCAAAATGGGAATGTTTTACACTGTGTTGGTCTTGCCTCATATATCTTACAACCATTACTCTCTCTATCGTAAAAGACACACTCATAAGAATCTTCAAAAAGGTTTTCTTTGAGAGAGTATTTATACCCTTTTTTATAGAGATATTTTACTGCAAAATCATTAATATTTAGATTTAAAAGTTTTGCAATTGATTCTATTTCTGTTTTATTGACATAGATGTAACCACTCTCACCTGTACAACATCGTCCTTGACACTCTTCACAAGCTTTTGGATTAAAGGCATAAGGATACCCCTCTTTTTTCATTAAATCTGACATTTTATACTCTGTGTTGAAGATTTTGCATAGATCTCCTGTGCTTTTTTTGAAATATTATCTCCCTCAAATGCTACAAGAGGTGGCCAAACTTTCATATTGGATTTAGAGCCATTTCTTGCATGTATCATAACAAGAGAGGCTTTTTTATCAATCTTTGGATGCACAAACTGTACATCTACGAGTTTCATTTTCACCTTATCCAAAGCAGCAGATATATCCCCAAAAGCACTTGGATCGTAACAAAATACGAAATGGGAATGGGGCTTAAGTAAACGCGATACCTTTTTAAAAAAGGGGTCTATAGGTAAACTAGTGTTATATCGTGCATGTTGTAAGATCTCATTCTTACTTTTTTGTACACCCTCAGGGTAAAAAGGGGGATTTGAAACGATATAATTGTATTTTTTAGATTCATCAAGTTCTAAAAAATCAGATTCAAAAAGTTCATAATCTATCTTATTCACTCTTGCATTTGTTTTAGCATACTCTACAAATATCTCTTGTTTTTCTACAGCACTCAAACTTATTTTGGGATAATCCCTTGCAACTAAAAGACCAACTATACCACATCCTGCCCCAACATCTAGCATACTTCCACGAGGTTGAAAAGAACTGATAAAATCATAAAGATATAATGAATCTGAGTTGTAACAGTAACCAGATTCAGGTTGGTAAAGAAGCATAGTTTGATATAACCTTTAGTCTTACTTTGATATAATTTCGTAATTATAACTCAAAGGCTTTAAAGTATGATTATTATTCCAGCACGTTTGGCATCTACACGTTTCCCACAAAAGGTTATCGCCGATATTGGTGGACTTCCTATGGTAGTTCGCACTGCAAAAAGAGTTGCACATCTTGATAGAGTTGTAGTCGCTGCAGATGATGAAAAAATCATACAAATCTGTAAAGAACATGGTGTTGAATCAATGCTTACCTCAACGACACATAAAAGTGGTACAGATAGGATCCACGAGTGTGCTACCATTTTAAACCTCGATGATAATGAGATCATTATCAATGTACAGGCTGATGAACCTTTTATTGAACCAGATGTAGTAGAAGTACTCATGCAAAGACTTCAAAAATTACAAAAGAAGAAAGAGCCTTTTATCATGGGAAGTTGCTATAACTCTATCAATGCAGAATCTGCAGAAGACCCTAACCTCGTGAAAGTAGTGCTTGACAGTGACAATAATGCCATCTACTTTTCGCGTTCACTTATACCATACAATAGAAGTGGAAGAGCTAACTATTTTGGACATATAGGGATTTATGGATTTTCTAAAAAAAGTTTACACGAGTTTTGTAATCTTGATGATGCTCCTATAGAAGATATAGAAGGTCTAGAACAACTTCGTGCCATCCATCACCAAAAGAAGATTACAATGATTAAAGTTGCTTCAACTGGCTTTGGGATAGATACAAAAGAGGATTTAGCAAGAGCTGTAGAGATTTTTCTCTAAGCTCTTGGTTTGATGTAGATTGTAAAGTCTCCAAACTGTTCAGTCATGGAAAATTGATGTTTTTGACAAAAGTTAGATGCCATAATTTTCATTAGATATTCTGCTTCCTCTTTTGCTTCCTCTTTTGTTTTAAACTCTTGACTTTCAACAAACCCATTTTTCACAAAACATGAACATGGATTTTGTACTTGAACTTTATACATAAAAAACTCCTTTAAAAATCAAAAATATCATCAAAATCATCATCACCTGCTGGTGGTGCTTCATCCATTTTTAGCATTTGACTAATTGTTTGACAATTTACCACAATCGTATCATTCATAAACTCAGGACTTGGTGCTCCTGTATGAAAAGATTTTTCAATCCAACTTGAAAGATCATTACTAAAGGCTGTACACATAGGGCCTAAAGCCTCTGAGTGCTTCACAAATTCATCTATATGACTTGCCATATCAGAAGCGAGTTCTGCTAAGGCTATGGAGATTGGGTACACTTCACTATATGAAGCGAGTATAGCACTTACTCTTTCTAAATTTGTATAAATCTCTAAAATATCATCTTCAGTTACATCACCGTAGCCAACAACAAGCATAATTGAATTGAGTTTTGAAGCATACTCTTCTAGATCAAAGAGATCTTCATTATCAAGATAATCAAACACCTCTAAATCGTTTGATTTTTGAAATGAGCTATCTTCTAAAGATGGAAGATTCTCTGGAGTTTCCTGCATTGCGATCGGTTTAATCTCATCAATCTCATCCTCATACTGTTTTGCCTTTAAAAGCTCAAAAGATATCTTCGTATTACTCAGCTTATAACCACCGTCTAATGCATTTTTCTTAATAATGAGTTCAATAACTTTCTTTGGCAAAACATCTATGTTAACAAGGGTAAAGTATTGTTTATCTTCAGACTCTTCAATGTAAAGTTTATTTGTAGGAGATAATTTCATCTGCTTTTCAACAATCGCGACTACAATCCGTACAATATCACTTAAATAATTTGATTTTGCTCTTGCTTTTAAAAGAAAAAATTCCCAAAATTCTGCTAAAGAATCTTCAGAATCAAGAATAAAGCAAGTATTTCGATTGTATATCTCATGGCTAAAAAGATTAATAAATCTACTACTTGATGCCTTATGTGTACGTGATTCAAGTAGGGTCATATAATTTTTCATGCGAGATTTAAATATATCTGCATCTACAGGTTTTGAGATATAATCTTCAGCACCATTGTTAAGCATATCTCTTCTTTGTTCTACATTATCACTTGTAGAGATTGCAATAATCATTATTTTTTCATGTGAGGCACGAATGATACGGCTTGCTTCTATACCATCCATCTTTGGCATATTGATATCCATCAAAACCATGGAATACTCTTTTTCATCACACATTTTGACAGCCTCTAGTCCATCACTAGCTTCATCTATATCAAAAATCAAACCCTCTTGTGAAGCATAGTTATCTAGTAATGCCTGTAACATAATTCTGTTTGTAGCATTGTCATCAACAACCAATATATTCATAATTATCTCTCACTTTCAAATCTCGTTAGTAACTCTTTTACACAGATATTATAATCCTTTAAACCTTTAGAACGTTTTGATTCTAAAATTATGGGGGAACCCGATTCAAACTGTTGCGCAAGTTTAATATCTATACCTATAGGTGATAGCAATTTATTTTCACCAAAAGATGTTTTCACTTTAGTTACAGACTCTTTATGCTCATTAATATGGGGGTTATACATTACAGGTAATATAAAAACATCAGAAATCTTTTTTTCTGACTCATTATTACTTTTATAAAGTGCTCGCATCATCTGTCCCACTGCAACGACACCTAAGTGATGAGGAACAAAAGGGATCAATACACTATCTGCAACTTCAAGAGAGTTTTTCAATAAAGCATCAAATGTTGGAGGTGTATCAATGATACAATAATCAAAGAACTCTGCAATATTTTCTCTTTTAAAACGACTCTTTAAAACACCACGAAGATCAGAATACTCATAGACATCAAAAAAAGCCAATGCAGGTGAAAGAGTTAAGTTTTTATGTACTGTTGGAATAAATGTTTCACTTAATGTCTTACCTTCAAAAATGGAGTGCACACCAAGTGTTTCATTAAGATCACATCCAACACCTATAGAGGCATGCCCCTGTGTATCGAAATCTAAAAGAAGCACAGAACCATGTTTTGCTAATCCGGTAGCAATATTAACTGCAGTGGTCGTTTTAGCAGAACCACCTTTACGGTTGCTAACTACAATAGTTTTCACTAGTATCAAACCCCTCTAAAACTTTTTGAAAAAGTTTTTTTGTCTCACCAAATTCATATAAACACTCATAGTTCTTTTTATATGCCATGATAAGTTGTAGAATTGCTAAATGCATATCATCACATTCTGAAAGTTTAAATACAACACTCTCTCCGGCTTTTTCTTGTAAAAAATCTCTTAATGGAACCACTTCATCTTCATATATTACAGATGTAAATGTTGCTTCATTATTTTCATATGTTATTGCCATTTCATTCCCTTTATGTTGGTATTTTTACACTTTTAATGACATTTATTAAATCACCATTTATATCTAAAATGCCATCAAGTTCTAAACACTCACTTTGAACATCTTCCTCATTTGAATGCTTAATATCTGACTCTTCGATATGTGCAATATCTTCAATAGCATCAACCTTAATAGCGAAAATCTTATCTTTACTTTCATAGATAAGAAGCTTTTGTAAAGAGTTTGCGACCGTATCTAACTCTTTTACAAAGGTATCAAGTGCACCCATTGTATGAAAAAAAATATTTTTAATCTCTATATCAAACATTTTTTTTGCTTTTTGAGGATCTTGTTTATAAAGCTCTATTGCATCACCACCACGACTATGCAGTTGTTTATGAAACTCAACAAGTTCATTAAATACTATACTTATATTCTCATCATAAGAAGTAAAATCATCTATCCATTGTCCAAGTTCACACATATGAGGATTTGTTGTTTTTGTAAAATTACATCCTGTACTAAGAGAGACTTCCAGAGCATCTATCCATGCAGTATGTGCATCTTTAAGTTTGGAAAATAAACACTTTAACTCTTCTTGATACGATTCAAGACCTATCAGTTTTCTAAAACTAAGAACCTTTAAAACACTTTCTTCATAACTCATCATTCCATCAACTAATGGATCTGAATTTGGAACATTCGTAAGTTGTGTAGCCTGTATAATTCTTTGGATATTATCGATATTCACAGCATATTTATTATTAAGGACTCGAAAGACAATTAGATCTATCATCTATGCTACCTTTATCTCTTCTTTGAGTTTTTGAGAGATTCCAAGAAGTCCCAAAGGATCAATCGCCATAATAATCTGACCATTTCCTAAAAGTGCTGTACCACTAAAGAGTGGATGACCTTCCATGATACCAGATAAAGGTTTTTGAACCACATCCAGTTGCCCTAAAAATTGGTTTACCACTACAGCCAGTAAGTTATCTTTAATATTTAATACGACGATAGAGAGTGGTTCATTTTCAGTAGCTTCTTCATTTAACATTGATTTAATAAACAGTAGTGGAATCACTTCACCACGAATATACACAAATGGCTCATTATGAAGATACTCAATCTCTGAACGATCAATTTTCACTGTTTCACTTACACTATCCATAGGGATACCATAATGAATATCATTCATTTGAATATGAAGAAGAGATGTTACAGCTAAAGACATAGGAATTGCAAGTGTGATCACAGTTCCTTGATTTGCCTTTGTTTTGATGTTGATAGTTCCACCAAAACTCTCTATAGATTTTTTTACAACATCCATACCAACACCACGACCACTATACTCTGTTATCTCTTCTGCTGTTGAAAGACCTGGAAGTAATACAAGTTCTGCCATCTCATCTTCACTGAGTGCATCTATTTGTTCAGGTGTCATTAACCCTTTTTCAAGAACTTTGCTTGCAACTCTTTCAACATTAATTCCAGCACCATCATCAATAATCTCAATAATAATTCTATCTGATTGCGAGTAAGCTTTAAGTTCAACTGTACCACTTGCACTTTTCCCTTTTTGCTCACGCACCTCTGGCATCTCAATACCATGATCAAGAGAGTTTCTCATAATATGGATCATTGGATCAGCTAACATCTCAATCATATTTTTATCGAGTTTTGTGTCTCCACCTTTCATCTCTAACTTCACTTTTTTACCAAGTTTTTTGGCAATATCACGAACAAGTTTAGGATAACGATCAAAGACATAAGAGATTGGTAACATACGCATGCCCATTATAAGATCTTGTAACTGTTCAGATAAACGATTGATAAAGATATATTTTTCCATAATCTCGCGTTTGATTGTATCGTGTGTCATATCATTTACATTATCTGCAAGATATGGAAGAGAGTTTTTCGCAACAAGAAGTTCACCAATAACATTCATCAAGGAGTCTATTGACTCTTGGTCAACTTTTACAGTTTTACCCACCACTGCTTTTTTTGTTTCCTCTTTTGTTTCCTCTTTCACAACCTTAGCTTTTGTTACTTTTGGTGTCTCTTTCACTTTAACTACTTCCGCTTTTTCTTCTACTTCTACGGTTGTTGGAGTTTCAATCTCAAGTGGTGCTTCATTAAGATAAGACTGTAAAAACTCTGCCATCTCCTCTTTTGTTGCAAATACACTTGGCATACCCTCTACATAAGAAGATGTTTTTGATAAGATACTCTTAACACGTAGAAGATCATCATCATTTGCAATATAAGATAAAGCTTTATATTGCTGTGTTAATATCTCTTGAACTATCTCTTTTGTGCTTGCATCTATCTCCTCTACAGGATCTTCAGTAGTGAGTGTATCTAACACTTCATCCGCTTCATCAGGCTCTGATTGAGAACTCTTTTGCTCCTCTACATCTTCAGAAGTATTTTCACTTACTATAGAGTTATCAACTTGATACACTTCACCCTTGTAAATATTTGCAAAGAAGTTATTAAGTTTTGTTGTATCTTTATCATCTATAAGACCTACAATATCTAAAAATCTTTCTAGTTGTGCATACTGAATAGTTTCAGAACCCACTAAATTCATTGAATCTGCCACCTCTTCAGCAATAGTAGTTAAATCAAAATCATCAGCTATACTCATCAACTCCTTTAAGGAATCTATCTGATGCCCTGCATCTCCAACATTTATACTTAATAGTGTTTGAATATCTAAAGGCAAAAGTTGAAGTTCATCAATAAAGTTAAATAAGGAATCTTCTATCTCTTCATAAGTTGCATGGATAAACGCGACGATCTGAGTACGAAGAAGTAATCCATCTTCATCTTCTGTACCACTTAGAACACCCTTCGCATTTTCATCACCCATACAAGAGAACACACCTATAACTTTATCTCCAAGCAGAGAAAGTGTATAGATAGGATCATTTCCATACACCATACATGAATCATCTACATCAAAGTAGACAGCATAAAAATTCTCATTTTGACAAAACTCTTCATCTATAGAAAAATTTGTAAAAGGGATTTTTGGTGTTGTAACACCTCGTAATGTTTTCAGTGGTAAATTAACTATAGAGGAAGTGTCTTCAACTAAAACAAAAGGAAGTTCCCATACTGCTTCACCCTCTAGCTCTTTACCCATTTGAGCACTAAGTTCTTGAACAATTTTATCGACCACTTCTTCATCAGCATCAATAATTTCACCACTCTCTTCAGCAGCTTCAACAAGGTTCATCACCTCATCAAAAGCATCATAGAGTGCATCAGTCATACCATCTGCAAACTCTAGTTTTCCAGAACGCAACATATCAAGAAGATCTTCTGCATGATGTGTGATATTTTTTACCGCTTCAAAGCCAACAATACCACTTCCACCTTTGAGTGTATGTGCAGCACGAAAGACTGAGTTGAGAAGCTCTGGATCATCTCCACCTATCTCCTCTATATTTTGGTCAATAAAGGCTAAGTTTTCTCTTGCTTCACTTAAAAACTGTTCTAATAATGGATCCATAATTTCTCCCTAACTCTTTACTAAAATATCAATATATGCTTGAAGTTGATCAGGCTTAATTGGCTTTGTCTCAAAAAGATTTGCACCAACCTTATAAGCATTGATCTTATCTTCTTCTTTTGCCTGAGTCGTTACCATTATGATTGGCACCACTTTATGATCCGCTTGTTTACGTAAATCTTTTATAAAAGAGTATCCATCCATAATAGGCATATTGACATCAACTAAATAAAGATCTATGCTATTATCTAGACTTTTTTCCAATGCTTCCATTCCATTTTCAGCTTCAACTATATCAATCCCCATAGACTTTAAAATAGCCCCATGATAATTTCTAACTGTTTTAGAATCATCTACTACCATTACTGTTGCCATCATACTCTCCTAAAAAAATTCTATTGCATCATCTGCATCTTCAAGTGCAGATTTTCCAGAGAATCTATCTTTTTTGTCTTGTGCTTCTTTGAGTGTTGTATTTAACTTCTCTTGTAGTTTTGTAATACTCTCAGTAGCCAAGTTTTCATCGCTTTTGTAAGCATGAGAAAATATCTCTATAGAACTTCTCATACTATCAATCGCTTCAATCGTTGCATTTAACTGTTGTGAGACAATATCTTGATACTGCATTGCAGTCAAAACATCATCATCAACTTCTAAATTATTTTTTTCAATATAACTATTTATCTTCACAATTGAATCATGCGAAAGATTGATAACATCTTCTTGAACATTTTTTATATGCTCTAACAAAGAGTCTACAGAGTTTAAAATCAACATTTATACACCTTTACCTATGCAGGTAGTCTTAAAACTCTAGTAATAGCTTGTTTTAACTGTGCAGGATTAAATGGTTTTACTATCCATCCTGTTAAGCCCAATGCCTTACCTTGTTGTTTTAATTCCGCCTTTGTTTCTGTTGTAAGCATTAAACATGGCGTTCTCTTTGTTGAAGGAACTTCACGAAGGGCTTTTAAAAACTCAAAACCATTCATTACAGGCATGTTTAAATCTGTTATGATTAAATCTGGTGTCATTCCAGCCTTGATCTCTGCAAGTGCTACTTGTGCTTCTGTATACTGTTTTACTTCTATTGGCATAGAACTTGTTACCATCTTTGTTGATGCTAATGCTGTCTCACTGTCATCTACGAATATTACTAATGGCATATTTTCTCCTATTTTTGATAAATTAATGTAGAATCTATTTTTTTTGCTTTAAATACCGAAACAATTCGGCTCATATATTCAGCATGTCCTAAAAGAACATAACCACCAGGATTGAGCATGTCATAAAATGTCATGGCAACCTCTTTACGTGATGCATCATCAAAATAGATGAGCATATTTCTTGAAAAGATCACATCGAATTTTCCAAGCTTACGCATCTGTGTTTTGTCAAATACATTTGCAACTTGAAAGTCAACAGTACCCTGAAGATCTTCCCCTAACTCATAACCAAGCTTTTTCTTTACAAACCATCTGTTGAGTATAGGCTTAGGTATAGCATGGATAGAACGATCTGTATATTTTGCTGCTTTGGCTTTTGCAATCACTGTTGAGTCTATATCTATACCAACTACTTCTATATCTCTCTCTTCAACAACTGTTCCCTCTTCTACAATATGAAGGATCATCGAATAAGGTTCTTCCCCTGTTGAACAAGGAGATGATAAGATACGTAGAGGTTTACCTGCTGGCATTTTTGCATGCAACTCTGGTAATATTTTGTTGACAAGAACTTCAAACTGATCTTTTTCTCTAAAAAAGTATGTTTCATTCACGGTGATGGCATTCATAAGTTCTTGAAACTCATCACCATCTTTATCATCAAAACGTAACTTAAAGAAGTATTTCCTAAAACTATCCATATCGAGCTCAGCTGCTCGTTTATCTATGTACTTTGCTAGTTTATCAAAATGTTTCTCTTCTTCGAGATATATTCCACTTTTTCTATAAATAAATTCACCGATCTTTGCAAAGTTCTCTTTTGATAAAAGGTGTGCCATCTTTTCTTATCCTTTTATCAATTTTATTGCACCATCTACGGCAAACTCAGCATAAAAGTCTCCAGTAAATCGTTCTTTTAAAGATTCTAAAAGTGGTATATCTTCCAACTCTCCAATCTCACCCATATAATCTACAGCCGTCATTGCGACATTGATATCTTCTTCATTTTCTAAGAGTTCCACAAGCATATCTCGCGATTCTGAAAAATCGACATCTCCCAAGACATTAATAGCAAAAATGCGTAAGTCCCTGTCATCACCAATTAAAAACTTCACAATATAGTACTTAATAGAATCACCAAAATTTCTTAGTATTGAAATTCCAAGATTTCTAATGTAAGCATTACCTAGCTTTAACAGATCCATTATCTCCTCTATAGGAGCATCATCAGGATCCATACTTGAAATAACAGAAGCAATTTTTGTTGATGTTTGAGTATCTGTTTCTTCATTTCTGATAGACTCTATAAGAAACTCTCCTCCCCCATCAAACTTTACAATCTCTTCTATCGCATAATCTCTTTCATCACTTGCTTGGGCGGAATAAAAAAATTCTGTAGCATCACGAAGAGCTGAAAACAATGGAAAATCTTCAACTTTTTGGTTGCTATGTTGTTTTATTAATGCCATCTATTCCCCCTACCTTTTACTTTAGTGTTGCTATTTTTTTCAAGATCTGTTTAAAATCAAGCTGTTCCATAACACCACCTCTATCATATGCTTCTTTTGGCATACCATACACAGTAGCACTCTCTTCACTCTCACCAATAGTATACCCACCAGCATTTTTTAGAGCTACCATTGCATCAGCACCATCATCACCTATTCCCGTTAAAATCACACCGATAAGATTTTTCGCATCAAAAACCTCTAATGCAGAAAAAATCATATCATTTACACTTGGTTGAAAAAAGTTATCACCCTTTTTCTTATCTTCACGAATTACAATTTTTCCAGAAACTTTCTTAGCAAAGTTCATATGTACCCCACCGCGTGCAACATATACATTTCCTGGGAGAACTTCCATGTTATGGGCACTTTCACGAACAGGTAAAACAGATGCACGATCAAGTCTAGTAGCAAATGCTGCAGTAAACTGTTCTGGCATATGCTGTACTATACATACTGGGTATTTAAAATTTGCAGGTAATGAGCTACAGATCTGCTCAATCAATCCCGGTCCACCAGTTGAAGAACCGATAAGTACTACTTTTGTAAGTGGTAAGCTACTTGCAGGAGCAGAAGATTCTTCTTTTTGAACCACTCTTCTTCTCTCTCTCGACGGGGCAGCTGAACGCATCGCTTGACGTTTTAATCTTCTTGGAGATATACGACTAATAGATTGTACTTTTTGTAAAATCTCTTCTCTATTTTCTTTACGTCCAACATTCATTGTTCCTGGTTTGGCTATATAATCAATAGCACCAAGGTCTAAAGCATCCATAGTAATTGTTGCATCTTCTGTTGTAAGAGAACTTATCATCAAGATAGCGGTTGGTTTTTTTGCCATAATCTGTTTTACAGCTTCTATACCATCCATTACCGGCATATTGATGTCCATGGTAATTGCATCATATTGTATTTGAGTTGCTTTATCAACAGCTTCTTGACCATTTTTTGCTGTGTCTATCTCAAAATCCAATGTAGAGATGATTTCACTTAATTGCTTTCTTACTAAGGCTGAATCATCTACAATAAGTATTTTTTTTGCCACTATATTTCCTTTTCTTCTAGTAATGTATTAATATCCATCACTAAAACTAATCGACTTCCATCATCAAGATAAAGTATGTTAGTAAAAAATTCTCCATCCTCTTCGCGGATATCACTATGCTTAACATTTATGATATCACTTACACTCTCTACCGTAAATCCAATCCGAACATTATTGATATTACACACAATAATTTTAGAATCCTCATTCGTGTGAGCTTCAAGACCCAGCTTTTTAAAGAGAGAAACGATACTCACAACTTGCCCTCTAATATTAATAATTCCATCAACATTTTCATTACTAAATGCAACCCTAGTTGAATCCACAATATCTATAATTTCATCAACATTAGTAACATCAAAGGCATACTCTTTACCATTGAGTTTAAACACAATCACTTCCATCGCAAAATCATCACTGCTAGAAAGAGTCTCTTTAACTTCATGATCTATAAATGCATCATTCTCTTGAAAAATATTCTCTAAAACTGTTCCATCAAAGAAAGAGATAAGTGAATTAGAATCATGAATAACCCCAGTAATCTTTGCTTGGTCCATGGTTTCATTCATATACTCAATATCAGTGATAAGAAAGTTTTTTATATCAATAATCTCATCAATTAAAAGGCCCACTTTTTTGCCATTATGAGAAGCAACTAAGATACGATTTTTTTCACTTTTATTTGCATTAAATCCATAATACTTTCTTAGATCAATAACCATAAGTAGCTCATCACGTAATGTTATAAGGCCCATCACTTCATCTGCACTACCTACAATCTCAGTGATCTCTTGATCAGCTAAGATAATCTCTTGGAGATAATCGATATTTAGGGCAAACTTCTCTCTATACATTGAAAAGATAAGAAATCTTTGAGATTCAACCTCTTTTTCCACTTCTTGTTTGACTTTACCGTTTTTAATCTCTTTGGCATTAATCTTTACACTATTGACTCTAGCTATAAGTTTTTCTAGGGAGATCACCTGTACTAGCATATTTTCATATTTATATATCGCTATAACTGGATCATCTTCTTTTTCTATATACTCTATATTTGATTGATCAATCTCTACTGTATTGTAAACTTCACTTACTAAAAGTGCATTACTGGCATAAGCATCATTTAAACTTAATAGTCTTGTTTTATCTGCAGCATAATCAACCTCAGACATCCCAATCAGTAAATTTAAATCAAGTAAAGAAACAATATTTCCAGCAACTGCACAAAGTCCTCTTACACCAGCAGGTCTTAATGGAAGCGGCATAAGAATAGGTACACGAGAGATCTGGTTTATATCTTGTGTTGATACACCATAATTTTCTGCACCATTTTTAATGATTAGTATCTCTTGGACTTCCATTTATTTACCTACTTTACCCTTGTTGTAGTTCATCTGCCATTACAGCAAGCTCTTCAACACCCTCACTAATATGTGAGACAGTTTCGATGATGAGTTCACTCGCCTTACGAGATTCCATCGCGTTTCTTGCGCTAAGTTCTACCGCTTTTTGAATCTCACTTACACCGATATTTACCTGATTCATTCCCTCAAGATTTTGATCATTCACAGCTTTAAGTCCTGTATATCTATCGAGTAAATCTACAAGCATATCAGAGATAGTTCCAATATCTGCTATAAGCATATCAATTGTATTTTGTTCTTGGCTTTGAGATGTTAAAAGGTTGTTCCAGTTTGTTTTTACAATATCTATCTCAGAGTTCATTGACTCAACAATATCATTGATTTTTTCAGTGTTTGAACTAGAATCTTTTGCAAGATTACGAATATCTGAACTTACTACTGCAAAACCTTTTCCAAAATCACCAGCACGAGCTGCTTCTATCGAACCACTAATAGCAAGCATATTTAGCTGAACAATAGAGTTAGAGATATTTCCTACCGTTTTATCAACACTTTTTGTCTCTTTTACAATGATATCTAGTTCATCTGCAGCAGTATTACCTTGATTGATAGAATCGCTAAAAGAAGATCGAATCTCTACTACTATTGATTTTACATCATTAAATGAAATTTTAAGAAGATCAAAGTTACGTCTTGCGATATCTATAAGCTTGTCTATATCTTTTGCTGCATCAACACCAGCTTCAATAAGTTCTTTGTTGTTGAGTGCACTTTGATTTGTTGTGTGTGATGAAGATTCAATTTGATTAAGTGCTTCAGTAACATCCTCTAAGGCATTTTGGATATCGTCCATGTTTCCACCAATAGTATCAGCAGAGAGTGCAATATCTTCAGCGGACTTCATAGTATCTGTAGAGTATTTTAACTCTTCGGCTAAAGAGGAAAGATCTTTAATATCATCTTCTGTTTGAGCAAGTGCATCTGATTGCACTTCTATACCATTTAAAGTTTTTTCAACTGAGAGTGCTATCTCACTTGAAGCATTTGCAATATCTTGAGAACCATCATTGATCTTACCAACTAAATTACCAAGTCTATCTGTATATGTACTTACACTACGGGCTGCTTCAACTGAATAGATAGCAATCTTAGAAAGCTCTTCCATTTTAAAACTCAGTGTATTTCCTTTTGTCCCATTATCAGAGATAATATCAGTCGTAACACCAATACTTTTAATAATATTGTCAATACTTCCTTGAATCTTATTCACAAGTTCAGAGATGAATTCAGCATTTTTTTCACTCTCACCTGCAAGGGCACGTGTCTCATCAGCAACAACAGCGAAACCTTTTCCATGCTCTTTTGCACGTGAAGCTTCAATAGCAGCATTTAAAGCAAGTAAATTTGTTTGATCTGCAATTTTTGCAATAAAGCCCACAGCATCACCAATATTTTGTGAACTTACTTTTAACTCTTCACTCTTTGTTGAACTAGCTTCTGCGACTGTAACTGCATTATCCATTCTCTCAACAGAACTATTTACTTTTCCAACTGAACCTAAGATACTATCACCCGCTGCAAGTGTTGAAGATATCACAGTTTCAATCGTAGAATTCATCTTGTTAATATTGGAGTTAATGCTTTTTACATTGACTAATGCTTGCTCACTTGCTCCACTATTTTCTTCTGCTGCTGTAGCAATCTGCTCCATAGAAGACTTTAATTCTTCTATGGCACTGACACTCTCTTGTGCATTTTCAAGTATTGTCATTGACACACCCGCAATACTTTCACTGATCTGTTGCTGTTTTGCCAATGTTCTTTGTTTTCTTTTGTCGTTACCTGATGCTACAACTGCTGAAGCTGAGCTTGAATTACCTTTTTTCACTAATGCCATTACGAAATCCTTTTGCCTAGTCTAATGTTGCATAAAGCTCTTGAGCTTTTTTAATATCTTCACGAGATGGTTTTACTCTAATAGAAACATATTTAATATTACCATTTTTATCTACTGAACGAAGTACTGTTGCATATACCCAGTAGTATCCCCCACCCTTACGAGCATTTTTTACAAATCCTGTCCAAAAACCTTTACTTTGAGCATCATCCCAAAGAGATTTAAATGCAGCACGGGGCATATCTGGATGACGAACAACATTATGTGGTTGTCCTAGTAGTTCCTCTTTTTTCATATTTGCAACTTTTAAAAAAGAATCACTCGCATATTGCACTATACCCTTTTCATCAGTTTCAGATAAAAGGTACAAATCATTGTAAAGAACTTCCCCATCTTCTAAAAATGTCAAACCTTCGGTACTTATATCATGATCATTATTTTTTGACACTGTAAACCTCCACGAAAAATTAATTACTTGTAGAATACTCTTTACAAACTAAAATTAAATTAAAACTACAATATTTTTCGAAGTTTTAGTATTTTTTTTATATTTGTATTGATTTATTGTGTAAAGTGGAAAGAAAAGAAGTACCCTCTAACAAGAGGATACTAGAAGAAATGGTTGGAATTAGATGTTATCTCTAATACCTAAGTCTGATACTAATTTGTTATAAGCATCTTTTTGAGTTCTTTTAAAGTATTTCATTAAACGACGACGTTGACCAACAAGTTTAAGAAGTCCTAAACGTGATGCATGATCTTTTTTGAATGTTTTTAAGTGCTCTGTTAACTCTGCAATTCTTTCAGTAAGTAATGCGATTTGAACTTCACTTGAACCAGTGTCGTTTTCATTACGTCCGTATTTTGCAACTATTTCTTGTTTTTTAGCCGAATCTAAAGCCATAATAG
>CAZFGS010000021.1:0-19657 GCA_964518545.1 uncultured Sulfurimonas sp.
CTTAACCATAGACCTAGAAAAGCACTTGGATACAAAACTCCGTATGAAGTATTTTGTTAAAATAAAAGAATTTATAGCAACATTTTTAGTTCTATGATGTTGAGTGCTTCATAGAGTTGCCATCAATATATAAAACCAAATAGCCAAAGTGGAATCTTGTTTCCAAATCCAATTTCAATAGAATCGGCAACAATAAAACTACTTTCTACATCTTTTATCTGAGTAAAACTTTTATTTTTTCCACCTACCTCAAAGGTGTATTTTTCATCTACAAAGAAATCGCCTGATTTAGGGTAGGAAATGTCATGCCCTTGATGCAGCATATTTAAAAAGAACTGTTCTCTAATGGTGCCTATTTCATTTGACTGACAATAAATAAAACTTAGATTAGGATTATTAAGATAAAGTTTTTGAGGTTTAGAGAAAATAGTGTCTCCCTTTGTCTTTGCTCTTAAACTAGAAAAAATATTTCCCATTGTTAAGTAATGTATATATTGGTAGAGGGTATTTCTATTTATACCTATTTTTTTAGAAAGTGTAGTTATATTCAATTCATAAGGTTTCGATGCACAGATTAAACTCACAAGCTGTTTTAGTTTTTGAATACTCTGTGCTTCTATATTAAAAATAATTGGTAAATCACTCTCAATAACAGTGTTTATAGTTTCTTCAAGCTTTATACAATAGGTCTCATTATTTTCAAAATAGTATGGAAAATATCCATATTGAAGATACTCTTTAAAATACTCAAAAGGTTTGAGTACATTGGTGATTTCATCTGCAATGTCTATATGATTTTTTAGTATTAACTCTAAAGAGTAGCTTTTCAATTTTTTATCAAGTTTTAATTCGAGAAATTCTCTAAAAGAGAGTCCTTTAATTCTATATAATACTGCTCTGCGACTTAAATCTGCTTTCTTATGCTCTAGTTGTAGGGCACTTGATCCGCTGAAAATAACTTTGAGATTTAAAAAATCATATATCTCTTTTAGCTCTTTTTCAAAATCTGTATACTTATGAATTTCATCTATAGCAAGTACTTGACCGCCACTTTTAGAAAATTCCTCAGCTATATCATATAAAGAGACGGAACTTGTGATAATGCTATCTGCACTAAAATACAATTTTTTACTCTTTGGTAAATCTAAAGAGTTTAAATATTGGATTATGACAGTGGTTTTTCCAGCACCACGACTTCCAAGTATTCCAACCATCTTATCATCAAAGTTTATTGTATGAAAAAAGTATCTTTTATAAGCATAATTTTGAAGCTTTAGTATTTGGTTTGATTTTTCAAAAAGCTGATCTAGCATATCTCTCCATATTGTATATTGTATATTGTATTAAGCATAATTTTAATATATTGTTTGTTATATTATACTTAAGTAATAAAGGGGCTGACCCTAAAAAGAAACTTTTATTAAAATTTCTTTAAACAATTACTAGCATCTACCGAAACCTTTGAAATACTTTTTCAAAGTCAAGGGATACTTCACACTTAGTATCTTCAAAATGGTAACTTTCCATCGAAAAATCACCTTGCTTGTCATAACTTTTCCCATCAAGTTTATAAATCTTAGCATTTAAGTCATCAGGATAGACGATGATATAGTATTTTACTTTCTCTTTTTCATAAATGTCAAATTTATACACTTCATCGCGTTTTGCAGTAGATTTAGAAATAATTTCTACGATGATTTCTGGTGCTTTTGTTAAGTACTTTTCATGAGTGTCACCACAAGTTAGTACCACATCTGGTTTGAGTAGAGTTTCATCATTTATCTTATAGTCGACTTCACCTACAACCTCACATGATATGCAATCTTCAACTTGATTGCCAAGTACTCTTGCTATCTCATAAGCCATACTTTGATGTTTTCGCATAGGTGCAGGGCTCATAGCAAAAGGAACACCTTCAATAAGCTCCCAGTTACCTTCCCAAATTTTGTAATCATCATATGTATAATTAACATCTTCTAGTTTTAAAACACCCATAAGTAATACCACCTTTTATGTGAAATAATTATACATGAAAGGAATGTATTTGTCAAAAAATGCTTGTAAGCTGAGTTTCAGAACAATTATGTATAATTTCACCTCTACAACAGAGTGGCCAATTAGCTCAGTCGGTAGAGCAACTGACTGAAAATCAGTGTGTCCTTGGTTCGATTCCGAGATTGGCCACCACCTCACATAAACATTATATTATAATTACCTCATAAGATTAAGTCAATATTTCATGCTTCTTCTCTGTTTTTTGGTTGAAATAGATTAGCAGATTATCCGTTAACCCTACCTTTCAACTTACTTTTAAAAAATTGCACTTATTTCTTGAATTGGCGAGATTATTTTTCTAAATAATCCGAAATTTTTTCAGCAACACCATAACCATCATTGTCTTGAAGTATGATTTGTGCAGCTTTTTTTGTGTCTGTGTTAAAGATGAGCGGTGCTACAAAATTTATGTAAGAATTTTCTATAGGTGTTTGTATGATCACTATGTTGAAGATAAGTAAGTTGGATTCTTTAGTAATCTCAAGTTGCTCTTGTACATTTTGTGGAACTTCAAAATCATACTCTCGCAATGCATAAGGATTGATAAGAGTAAAAGATGTGTTTTTATCGTGTAAAGATTGCATCTTCATAAAGATATCATCAATCTTTTGTAATTCTACCTCTTTGATCTCTTTAAAGCCTAAAAGTGGGACACTCATTTCAAATTTCATAGAAAACCTTTTTTCAATTTTATTCATTATAGCACTTTTAAACATAAAATGTACAGAGTTTAAAGAGGGTTATATATCTTTTAGATAAAATAATGTTCTAATTATATATAGGAATGATTTTTATGAAAATTAAAGCAAAAATAGCAACTCTTTTAACACTAGGTGTGATCCTCTTTACAGGCTGTTCTAAAGATGTTGAAGAATACAACAAACCTGCACTTTATTGGTATGGTAAAATCGTATCATCAATCTCTGATGGAGATATTGACAAGGCAGATAATTATTATTCATCACTTCAGAGTGAGCATATGGGTTCGCCATTGTTACCAGAAGCAACAATGATCCTTGCAATTGCACATATGCATTACGAAGAGTATCTTTTAAGTGAACATTTTTTAAATGAGTATGTCAAACGCTATGCCAATGAAAATGAAAAAGAGTTTGCAGAGTTTTTAAAAATCAAAGCAAAATATATGGCTTTACCAAATCCAAGACGTGATCAAGCTCTTATAGAGGAAGCTATCGTTGCGGCGGAGAAGTTTAAACGCAACTATCCACACTCTATGTACTATAGTATTGTAGATACTATGACAACGAACTTACATATGGCAGATGCTGTTTTAAATGAAACGATTGCTAGCTTATACGATAGAATAGATAAACCAAAATCAGCAGCATACTATAGAGCTATAAAACCACAGCCATGGATAAAGTGGGATGAGATTGACCGTGCAAATTCACCATGGTATAAAGAATGGTTTGAGGGAGATGGTACAGCTTCGTGGTATGCTTTTATGATCCCTGATACTCAAAGTGTTGTTTCCCGCAACTCTGTAAAATCAGATGATGAAAATACAATGGTAGAGGATAAAAATGAAACTGAGTAATTATGGAGAGTTTCCAGCTGATGTTCCCGTAATCGCTGAAGATGAACTGTTTTTATACCCTTTTATGATCTCTCCACTTTTTTTAAGTGATGAGAACAATATTGCAGCAGCTACGAAGGCTATAGAAGAGGACACTTTAGTAATCATTTGCCCCACAAAAGAGGGTAGTGAGGGTGGTAGAACTTATGAAGATCTGTATGACACAGGTGTTGTTGGCTCTATCATGCGCAAGGTTGCTCTTCCTGATGGTAGAGTAAAGGTTCTTTTTCAGGGATTATCACGTGCAAAGGTACTTCACAGTGTATCTGAAGATCCTCTTATCGCCCATGTTGATATACTAGAGCCAAAAAGTGTAAACTCTTTAAAGATAGATGCAATCTTAGAGATTGTGAGAGAAAAAGTACGAACACTCTCAAGTGTGAGTAACTACTTTCCACCTGATTTACTTCGTACTATAGAAGAAAACCATGATCATAACCGTATTATAGATCTTATTTGCTCAACAGTTAAGTTAAAAAAAGAACAGGCTTATAAACTTTTTACACAAACAGATACTGAAAAAAGATTCTTGGATCTTATTGATTATCTTATAGATGAGATTGAGGCGAACAAACTTCAAAAAGAGATACGCTCTAAGGTGCATACTCATATAGAAAAAGTAAATAAAGAGTACTTCTTAAAAGAACAACTAAAACAGATTCAAAAAGAGCTAGGGACAGATACTTCTCGTGATGAAGAGATAGAAGAGTATCGCACTAAACTTAAAGCAAAAAAATCTAAGATGGGTACAGATGCTTATAAAGAGATAGAGAAGCAACTTGAGCGTTTTTCACGTATGCATCCTGATTCTTCAGATGCTTCTATGACACAAACATATCTTGATTGGGTTTTAGATATCCCTTTTGGAAATATGGCAAAAAAATCTCTTAAGATTGAAAATGTTGAAAAACAACTAGATGAAGATCATTTTTCATTAGAAAAACCAAAAAAACGTATAGTTGAGTATTTTGCGGTGCGGGAGTTACTTGAGCTTCGTGGTATTCCTCAAAAAAAGAGTGCAGGGGCGATTCTTTGTTTTTCAGGACCTCCGGGTGTTGGTAAGACATCTTTAGCAAACTCTATAGCTACAGCATTAAAGCGACCACTTATTCGGATCGCTCTTGGTGGTCTTGAAGATGTAAATGAACTTCGTGGGCATCGTCGTACTTATGTAGGAGCGATGCCAGGACGTATTACTCAAGGGTTTATAGATGCTAAAAAAATGAACCCTGTTATAGTACTTGATGAGATCGATAAAGTATCGCGTTCTCAACGTGGTGATCCTACTGCAGCACTTTTAGAGATACTAGACCCTGAGCAAAATAGTGACTTTAGAGATTATTACTTAAACTTTAATCTTGATCTTTCAAATGTGATCTTTATCGCTACAGCTAATGATGTAGGACGTATTCCTGCACCACTAAGAGATAGAATGGAGTTTATCACTGTAAGCTCTTATACTCCTCAAGAGAAGTTTGAGATAGCATCACGTTATTTGATACCACAAGAGCTTAAAAAGCATGGTTTGAAAAAGTCTGAACTAAGTATCTCTAAGCCAGCATTAAAAGAATTGATACACTCTTATACACGTGAAGCTGGTGTGCGTAATCTACGTCGCCGTATTGCAGATATGAGTAGAAAAGCTGCAAAAGAGATCCTTCAAAAACCAGAAATTTCAAAGGTTTCTGTAACACTGAAAAATATAAAAGAGTTTTTTGATAAATCTGTATTTGAGATTGAAAAAACAGATAAAGTTCCTGTAGTTGGAGTAGTAAATGGTCTTGCATGGACTGCTGTTGGTGGAGATGTTCTTAAAATTGAATCTATTAGGATCAAAGGAAAAGGTACATTGCAACTGACCGGTAGTTTGGGTGATGTTATGAAAGAGAGTGCAAGGATTGCTATGAGTGTAGTAAAAACTCTTATAGATTCGAAAAAATTAAAAATCTCTGTAGATAATATACCGATGAGCTTCAAAGAGAAAGAGGATGGTGTCAAATTAGACTCTAGTGAAGTATATAAACGCTACGATCTGCATATTCATGTGCCAGATGGAGCAACCCCTAAAGATGGTCCAAGTGCAGGTATCGCTATGGTGAGTGTTATCGCTTCTATATTGAGTTCATATAAGATCCGTTCTGAAATTGCTATGACAGGAGAAGTATCATTGAGTGGTGATGTATTGCCAATAGGTGGGCTTAAGGAGAAACTTATCGCTGCACATAAGGCAGGAATGACAAAGGTTCTTATACCGGCAAAAAATTATGAACGCGATATTGAAGATATACCAAAAGAGGTAAGAGATGCTTTAGAGATTGTTGGTGTAAAAAGGGTAGAAGAGGTTCTCAAACAAGTTCTTATATAGAACTTGTTTGAGAGGAAGGTTAAACGATTACCGTAGCCATCTTTGTAAGAAGCTCTTCGTTTCTGATCGGCTTCATTAAGAATCCATTTGCCCCAAACTCAAGAGCTTCACTTTTCTTTGTTTCGTCTGTTGTAAGTACTATGATAGGAAGTTGACGAAGATTATCATCTGCACGAACCACCTTTAACATCTCTATACCACCCATAATAGGCATAATGATGTCTAACAAAATGAGATCTATATCATTACGAGCTTTAAGCTCTCCAATAGCATCAGAACCATTTTTTGCTTCTATGACCTCTTTTACATGACCACTTTTTTTGAGCATTGATTTGAGTAGTTTCAAGTTTATCATATCGTCATCAACTGCTAATACTACTAAGTCTGTTTTTGTCATTTAATTTTCCTTAAATAAATTTTTCAAAAAGTAATCTGAGTAAATCTTTATTTACTATATTTTTTATAATCTCATGCACATAAAGAGCGTCCTCACTATTTTCAATAGAGGACGTATCGCTCATTAATATAAGGTTTGTTTTTAAACCACTATTTTCATTGAGATCTTTTACTAAACTTGCAAAGTTCTGCAGATCTAAAGATTCACACTCTTTATCAAAAAGAATCACTTTATAGTTAGAGTTTTCTATCATAGTGTGTAGGTCTTCTGAAGAATTAGCAATCTTATAAGTGTAGCCTAAAGATTTGATAAGTCTTTCAAAAAGTTTTGTTTCAAAAGGACTTTTCTTTGCCAAAAGTATATCTGCTGTATATGTAGCTTTTGGAGCGATCTCTTCTTCAGCTAAGGTAGCTTCTTCCTCTTCTAAGATCTCCTCTTGAACTTCTTCTATGGTTTGAATTTCTGGTTCTATTACCGATTCCATCTCAATAGCAGGTTCATCTTCTTGAGGCTCTTGTGTTTCTTCAATTTCGTCTGCACTTTTTGGTACCTCTTGTTCATCAACTATAAAATCTGCTAGGAAGTGAGCAAGGAGAGAAACAATCTCTGAACGTACTAATGGTTTTGTAGTATATTCATCAAGACCTGCTTCTAAGAAACGTTCTCTATCCCCTTTGAGTGCATTTGCAGTAAGTGCGATGATAGGGACATGGGGCTGTGAATAAACCTCTTCATACTCTAAGATCTCACGAGTCGCTTCTACACCATCTAAGAATGGCATTTGAATATCCATAAAGATTAAATCAAAGTTACCATCTTTACGTTTTTGGAATGCTTCTAAACCATTTGATGCGATGCTTATGGTAAGACCTAGGTCCTCTAGGGTTCTTTTTATAAGTTTTTGATTAATGATATTGTCTTCAGCAATTAACACATTTGCATTGAATTTTGAAGCATCAGCATTGAATTTCTTACGGTTTGCTTTTTGAGCTTTTTGAGCATTGAAATTATCATTTTGGTAGTTTTCTAATGCAAGTTTTACTTTAGAGTTGTTAAGTGGCTCATAGATCGTTTTAAAGATATCGAGATTCATAGTATCGATCTGTTTCATAAAGTATGATTTTGTTAACAATACTAACTCTTGTGGCAGTTGAGCATATTGAGCGAATGTTGCTTCATCAGCATAATCATAATCTATAAAAAGAAGATCATAATTAATTTGGCGTTGAAGAGTATCTAGTTCCTGCATATCTTTAAATGAAGTGTAACTTACACCAAAGAAATCAAGGTACTCACGAAGATATGTCTCTTGGCGTTTTGTTTTGTGTACTGATTCTAAAACAAGTGCATTAATGCTTGAGAAAGAGCCTTGTAGTGTTTCATTCAATGTTTCTATCTCTTCAAAGTCAATAGTAAAGAAGAATGTTGTCCCCTTACCTGGCTCTGAATGAAGATCAAGTTGTCCACCCATAAGTTCAATAAATCTTGAAGAAATTGTAAGACCAAGACCAGTACCACCATACTTACGTGTAATAGATGTATCGGCTTGTGAGAAAGCCTCAAAGATTCTAGCTTTTTGCTCACCAGTCACACCGATACCACTATCTTGTACTTCAAATCTTATACGAGTAATACCATCTTGTTCAGAATCAAGTTTTCTAATGTCAACATTAATTGCACCAGCACTACTAGTAAATTTAACAGCATTAGAAAGAAGGTTAATGATAACCTCTTTAATCTTAGTAGGGTCACCTTTGAGTGGTTGCTCAAGTGCAGGGTCAATGAAACAACCAAGGTCGATATGTTTTTCACTTGCACGAACAGCATAAACTTCAACAGCAGATTCAAACTCATCTACAGGGTTAAATGCGATATCTTCAATCTCAAGTTTATTGGACTCAATTTTAGAAAGGTCAAGGATATTGTTGATAATTTCAAGAAGGTTTTCAGATGATTTTTCAATAATCTCAACAAATTCAAGTTGCTCTTCTTCAAGTCCTGTATCTTTAAGAAGTTCAGTAAACCCAACAATACCATTGAGTGGTGTACGGATCTCATGAGACATATTGGCAAGGAACATAGATTTAGCTTCACTTGCCTCTTGTGCTGATTCTTTATCGCGTCGCGTTTGCTCAATGATTTTTTCAAGTAAGTCATAAGCTTCTGCGGTACCATTTGCAGTATCAAGATTGATATTTCTCTCTGTTGAATCGTCATCGTTTGTATCTTCTGCAACACGTTTTAGTACACTTTCAAGGTTTTTGATATTTTTAGCAATCTCATTTGAAAGAAGGTAACCAAGTATAGCAAGGATGATAGATACTAGCCAGATTGATAACGTGATAGAAAGAAACTGTAAAGCTTCTTGTTTTACAAGTACTGCTCGATTATCCATGGCAGTTAAGATAAGATCTTCAGCTTCTGAGAGAAGATTTGTTTTCTCAGAAAGCATAGTAAACCAGATACCTGCACTTGTATCGTACTCTCCACTTGAAGCTGATGAGAGTATAGCTGTTCTTTCTGCATTGATATCTTCAAAAAGTTCTACAGCATCTTCATTCTTAAAAAGTTCATTGAGTTGTGCAACTAGCTCTTTACTTTGAAGTGTATCATAACTAATTGCATCCGCTTTTGCAATGAGAGAGATCCAAAGGTTGATCTCTTCCTCTTCAAGTTCACTTGAACGTGCAATAGCATAAGAGATAAAGTCTCTCTCTGCTGCTGTAAATTCTTGTGCACGTACTAGAGAGATATACTCGTTTGAGAGTGCATTAATCTCAGGATCAATCTGTTGTGTTGTAATCGCTTCAAGTTGTTGAATAGCCTTATGTTGGGTGTTTCCATAAACTTTTTCATATACTTCTTTAAAGTTTGTTTTATGCTCATCTACAAGTTTTCTTAAGTTATCAATCTCTTTCATTGATAAAGCAAGATTTTTTAGATTTACACATGTTTTACAGTTCTGGGTTCCATGAGAATGATCATGAAGCACAGAGTTTTCTTTCGTATAGTTAAGATACTTAGCTTTTCTACTATCTACTTTTTGTCTTTGTTTTACAAGTGAGCGTAGTGTGTTTGGTGATGAATTACCAAGGTACATTACGGTCATACCGCGCTCACGGGATATATTGGCCACAAGATCATTAAGCTGTCTATTTTCAGAAAGCTTATCTTGGAGTAGTTGTGCTGCTTTATAGTTTTCATAAGAGTTGAAAACAAAAAAACTTGTAATACCAAAAAGAATAATAATTGGGAAAAGGGAGATTAGTCTTAGTCTATTTTTGAGTCCTAATTGCATCTTTTTACCTTAGTTAGAAATTTTCTCAATGATTGTACTTATAGATCCTAAAGCACTTCTCATCTCTGTTTTGTCTGAACTGTTTATCAGAATATCTAGTTTGTCCAAAAATGAGTGAATACGCATATTGTCGCTCATCCCTTTAAGCTTAATAGCTTCTTGTTTTATTTTTGTACTGTCTTCTATATCGAGAGCTGAATCAAGTGTTTCTAAAATTGTTTTACTTTCATGAATATAATCATCAAAAAGTTCTTCAAAAGTTTCTTTATCAAGACCAATCTCATTTGCTACTTGAGTTTTAGAGTATTCTATAGCTGGTTCACTTTCTTCTGGAGTTTCTATCTCTTCTGGAGCTTTTATCTCTTCTTGGGTCTCCAACTCCTCTTCTAGATCTTGAAGACTGAACTCTTGAGTATCTTCAGGTGAGATATCTTCATCTTTAAATGGTTCTTCATCAAGAGATAAATTTAAAAGATCTTCATCTTCTGCTACAAAATCATCATCAGCTAGTTCTGGAACATTGATAGAATCAGGGACATCAGTATCTTTGATCTCTTCTTTGAAATCAATCACTAAATCATCATAAAGATCATCACTCTCTTGAATTTTTGTATTTTCTTCTTCTATTGGAGTTTCTATAAGAGGGGTCTGTACTGTTTGTACCTCTTTTCCTGAAAGTTTTGCAATTATTTTGTAAAAGATATTGAGTTGATTGCGTATCTCTGCATGATCTTCAGATGTATTGATGATACTTAAGGTATTAAAAGCATCTTCAATTCTTAAGTTAGCTGCAACACCTTTGAGTTTATGAGAAAGTATTTTTACATTATCTATATCTGCTTCATCGAGTGAAGAGTAAAGAGGAGCTTTAAACTCCTGTGCTTGAGATATAAAATCTTGGATAAACTCTTCAATAAGATCAATAGGAAGTCCAAGTTCATCAGAAGCAACTTGTGGATCATATGTATAATTATAATCAAAGTCTTCATCTAATGGTTCTTCTTGAGGGATACTTACAGAATCTTCTAGCTGTGCAGGTTCTTCGATGTCATGTGCTAAATCAAAGTCGTCAATCTCAATCATATCTGGAATAGATGTCTCTTCAATATCTTGAGCATAACTCTCTTCAGCATCTTCGTAAGGAGTCTCTTCTTGGAGCGGGACCTCTTGCACTGCTTGCACTTCTTGAACAAATGGTTCTTGTTCTACTTCGGGAACAGGAGCAATAGGTACTGCAACTGGCACAGGTCTTTGTGCTAGTTCATCTGATATATGACTTACTTCATCACTTGTAAGGGTTCGAAGGTTATTAAGATGAACAAGATAAGCTTTGGATGTTGGATTATCACTAAGATATAAGGTGGAGATAGTAATTTTAGCGGTATAGGTATGAGAGTTTACATCTATGATGACTTTTGACTCTTCAGATGGATCTGCACAAGTTATGAAATCGATCCAATGTACATGTTTAAAGTTATGTATATATCCTGGTGTTCGAACAAACAGATCAGCAAAATCTGCTGATTCTGCTCTTAATTGGGATAGATTTGAAAACCCAAGTGTCTTGAGGTCACTTTCATCGATCCCTATAAATTCTTTTTGGAAGTTATAAATTAGCATATCTAATCCCTTATCTTTCTGATTCTAATATTTTGCTATAGTTTTCTTCAACTTCTAAGATATTTTTTCTTGAAGCTGGTTTTCTAACGGCAATATATCCAGTAACTTTTTCATTGTCATCACGAACTGGAAGTATCTCTGTATCGACCCAATAGTAGAGGCCATCTTTTCTTAGGTTTTTTATAAGACCATTCCACATCTGTCCAGATTGGATGGTTTGCCACATTTTTGCAAAAACAGCCTTTGGCATATCCGGATGTCGCACTAGATTATGAGGTTTCCCCACAAGTTCCTCAGCTTTATATCCTGATATCTCACAAAACATTTTGTTAGCATATATAATTGTACCATCTAAGTCTGTTTGACTAATGATGACACTTCCCTCATAAATATACTCTTCATCTATAGGTGTTACGTTACTCATAAAAAAACCTTATAATTAGCACTAAGACTAGAATTATCACAAATATATCATAAAGCTATGAAAATAAAACTTATTTGTAAAAATTTTTTATAGTTTTTGCATCATTTTGGTTTAAAAGTTCACTTATTGCATCAATTGAAGCTTTTTTAATTTCATCAAAAGTACCAAAATGTTGAAGCAGTTTTACGATTTTTGCTTGAGAAATACCATGTAAACTTAAGAGCTTACTCTCTTTATCAAGTTTTAGTTTGGTTTTTTTATGAAAAGTGATGGCACTTCTATGTGCTTCATCACGTAAGTTTTGGACCCATTGCAATCTTTTGTCACTATTTTTCAAACGAAACAGTTCCGTTTTGGTGTAGATAATATCGTTTGCTTTACCTTTTGCACGATGTGCTTTAGCATCTACCTTCTCTTTTGAGATAGCAATTACATCTAAATTTACAGCATTTGACTCAAGTATCTCAAGTGCTAATTTTAAGAGAGTAGCTCCACCATCGAGTATCCATAAATCAGGAGGAGGATTTTTAGTAAAACTCTCCACTCTCCTTGTAAGTGTTTCTCTCATTTGTGCATATTCATCTTTTGCGACTAAATGGTAGGTTCTATAACTTTTTTTATCAAAATTTGCATTTTCATACACTACCATAGCTCCAACTGTAGCAACACCAGCCATATGGGAGTTATCAAAGATCTCTACACGATAGGGCATACGTTCAAGTTGACATAATGTCTGAATCTCTTGGAGAGTTTTTGTGTCATTTCTCTTAAGATCTCCTTTTAAAAGTTCTGAGGCATTGAGCTTTGCTAGTTGTAGCAACTCTTTTTTCTTTCCCTTGATTGGGGCCAATAGATTTGCTTTTTTTTGAAAAACTTTAGATAGGTGTTCTTGGATAATTTTCATATCTTCAAATTTTTCACCAACAAGTATGGGTGCTATGATAGGAGGTTTTTCTGAAGCATAAAAGCTTAGCAATGCTCTGCTGTAAAGTTCATTTTGATCAAAACCATTGTTGAGTTGTATAAAATCGTGTGAAGATGAGATGATCTTACCATGGCGCATAAAGAGTCGAACAATCACTGCTCGTGTTTGGGAGTTCTCAATAACAAAAATATCATAATTCTCATCAGTGGCAAAATCAATATTACTTGTGATCTCTGATCGAGTAATCTTTTCAATACGATCTCGAAGCTCTGCCGCTTCTTCAAAACGCATCTCTTGTGCATAAAATTCCATTTTTTCTTCTAAATGTTTTATAAGTAGTTTTTTGTTCTGTATTAAAGAACTCGCTAAATCAACCTCCTCTTGATATCTTTGTTGACTAATGGGAAGCTCACAAGGTCCTAAACATTTATCTATCTGATAGTAAAGACAAAGTTTTTTAGATTTGAGACACCCTTTTTTTTGTACTAATTTGGAGATCTCATACACTGAGTCTAGTATATCTCTTGCACCAACAGAGTAGGGACCATAGTATTTGATGGTTTTGGCTGGCAAAATTCTACGAGTTATATCAAAGCGTGGATATTTTTCAGATGTGTCTATGTAAATGTAGGGGTATGTTTTATCATCTCTTAGAAGTATGTTGTATTTGGGATGAAGCTGTTTGATTAGGGAGTTCTCAAGTATAAGAGCATCATGTTCCGAATTGACTACGATGTAGTTAAGTGAAACAGCCTGTTCTATCATCTTAATAATTCTAAGAGATGATTTTGGATTAGCTCTAAGTGTTGGAGTGAAGCTAAAGTAACTTTTGACTCTATTTTTTAAGCTCTTTGCTTTGCCAATATAAAGTAGACGGTTGTTTTTATCAAAATATTGATAAATTCCAGGGGCATTGGGGAGTTGTTTTATTGTTTCTTCAAGTGTCATTGTTTTCTTTTATAATAGCTTGTATCTCTTGTGCTAACTTTTCTAAAGAACTATCTTGCATTGAGATCTCTATAGTACCAGTTGAACGTTCATGATAACGAAGATTATGGACATCTGTTGTGTATGGTTGAAAGTTACCTTGTGGTCTATGGTCAACTTTTACAACTACATCTTCTATATTTTCATCGATACATTCAAAAAGATTGGCATTTTTCTCTATCATCCTTCCATTTAAAACCATTTTAATAGTATTTATAATATTATCTTTGTCATATTTATTAAGTGTTGATGAAATTACAAAATGAAGTGTTTTTTCTCTAATGTATCCGTATTTTATATTTTTTTGTATAGCAGGAAGCATGATGGAACGCAATTTTTGAACACACTTATGCTGTAAAATTCTTTTATATTGAGGTTTGTATTGAATAGAACTTATAATTTGACTGGCATTTTTCATTTGCTTATTATAGCAAGCTTTTTGTTAAGCCTAAATGGATGTGGCTACAAAGGTCCTCCATACTATCAAGCAGATGTTCCTCAAGAGGATGCAAATGTGAAGTTTATCATGGATAAAAAGCATTTTGATAATCTTGATAATAACGAGAGTTGTAACTAGATGTTTCATTATGATGTTATCATTATTGGTGCAGGAGTCGCAGGTCTTTATGCTGCGATGAACCTTCCAAGTGATAAAAAAGTGCTTATCATCAATAAACGCCAGACTTTTAAGTGTAACACTTTTTATGCACAAGGTGGTGTAGCACTTGCTCGTGATGAAAAAGATATCGCTGTACATATACAAGATACTCTTGATGCTGGATCTGGACTGTGCGATAAAGAAGCTGTAGAGCTTTTAAGCAAAGAGTCTCGCAAGGCGATAGATGACCTTATAGAAAAAGGTTTCTATTTTGATACTGATGAAAATGGGGAGCTTCTTTACACAAAAGAAGCCGCACATTCATGTGAACGTATCTTGCATGCTGGTGGCGATGCAACAGGTAGATATATGCATCACTTCTTACTCTCTCAAAACAAACATGCAATGCTGAGTGATGCGAGGGTTGTAGATTTACTTATAAAAGATGATGAATGTTATGGTGTTACTGTTCTAGATCATCGTCAAACTCGAAATCTTTATGCAAAAGATGTGATTATTGCCAGTGGAGGTGTCGGTTCTTTATATCAGTACCACACAAATGCTCCATGTATTAGTGCTGATATACAAGGCTTGTGTGTTTTAAAAGGGATAGAACTTGAGAGAATGGAGATGTTACAGTTTCACCCAACTGTATTTGTTAACTCTGACAATGCACAAAAGATGCTTTTAACTGAGGCTCTTCGGGGTGAGGGTGCTACTATTGAAGATGAAAATGGTAAAAGATTCTTATTTGAATATGATGAGAGAGGGGAGCTCGCTTCTCGTGATATAGTCAGTAAATCTATCTATAAATATAAGAAAAAAACGGGGATGCAGGTGTACCTCTGTTTTGAAAATTTTGATGAAAAATACTTTGAGGAGCGTTTTCCAAATATTTGTAAAAACTTACGCTCTTTAGGGTTTAATGTACCCTTACAAAGAGTGCCTATATCTCCAGCATTTCATTATGCAATAGGTGGCATAAAGAGTGAATTGAATGCAAGAGTCCCCTCTGTTAAAAATCTTTATGCTGTTGGTGAAGTGGCTTCGACTGGTGTTCATGGAGCTAATCGTTTAGCCTCTAATTCTTTACTTGAAGGTTTGGTTTTTGCAAAAAAAGCAGTTGAAGATATTTTAAAAAATCCTCAAAAGAAACAGTTTGTAGAGTTTGATCTTATAGAAGAGGTGATGAGTTTAAAAGGGGATAAGGCAAAAAAGAATCAATTACGACATATTATGTGGGAAAATGTTTCTATAATTAGAACAAAAGATGGTTTAAATGATGCTTTTTCGTCAATTAATGCACTTTTAAATGAAAATATTGGTAAACTATTGAAATTTCGTTTACTAACGGCACGCGAGATAGTAGTATCTGCACTAAATAGGGATGAATCTATAGGGGTTCATACAATGTACGAGGAGAAATAATGGAACACACTTCAGCAGTTGAGACTGCAGTAGCAGCAACACAACATGCAGTAATGGATGTGAATTTGGCAACAACATGGGTGGGATGGTTAAGTTTAGCTGTCTTTGTAATAGCATATTATTTTATTGCTACAGAAGATAAATATGAAGTAAACAAAGCAAAACCGGCACTTTTTGCAGGTACATTTATGTTTATGCTCATTGGTATCTATTATGCAATCAATGGAATGAATCCAGATCCTTTACATGATGAATTAGAACATCTTATATTAGAGATTGCAGAGATTTTCTTCTTTTTACTTGTCGCTATGACATATATAGAAACATTGATAGAACGTGGTGTATTTGATCTTATGAAGTATAAGCTTGTTTCAAAAGGCTATACATATAAAAAACTTTTTTGGCTAACCGGTTTGTTGGCATTTTTTATCTCACCAGTTGCAGATAATCTTACAACAGCACTTATTCTTTCAACAGTACTTTTTACTATAGATAAGAAAAATCTTGCCTTTTTAGTTCCAGGTGCTATTAATATTGTTGTTGCTGCAAATGCTGGTGGTGCATGGTCTCCATTTGGTGATATCACAACACTTATGGCATGGACTGCAAATAAGGGTGAGTTTATTGACTTTTTATTCCTTTTCCCAGCTTCTGTCTTAGGTTGGCTAGTAACTGCATTTTTACTCTCTATGTCCGTACCAAGTGGTCAACCACCATTTGATGCTGCAAGTGAAAGTAAACCACAAGTTCTTGATGGTGGTATGGGTGTGGCATATCTAGGTGTAGCTACAATCGTAATGGCTGTTCTTGGACATCAATTTTTCCACTTTCCGGCAATGTGGGGTATGATGTTTGGTATGGCTGTACTTAAACTCTACTCTATTCATCTTACAAAAAGTGGACAAAATAGTTTTAATATTTATGTAAATATGCAAAAAGTTGAAAATGATACACTTCTTTTCTTCTTTGGTATTTTATCTGCTGTTGGTGCTTTACACTTCTTAGGTTTCCTAGAGTATATCCATGATATGTACTCTTTAGTTGGGCCGACAATAGCCAATGTTGGAGTAGGTTTCCTCTCTGCAGTTGTTGATAATGTTCCAGTAATGAGTGCTATTTTAAAATCTTCTCCTGAGATGGATCTAGCCCAATGGATGCTTGTAACTATGACAGCAGGTGTTGGTGGAAGTTTAATCTCTTTTGGTTCAGCTGCTGGTGTTGGTGTTATGGGTAGACTTCATGGTATCTATACATTTAGTTCACATATGAAACATGCTTGGACTATCTTCGTTGGATATATGGTTTCAGTTGCTGTTTGGTATTTCCAATTTGAGATTTTAGGACTTTATTAAAATTCTCTTTTGCTATCTCCTAAGAGGGAGATAGCTTTCCTTCTTTATAAATCAAAAATTAATCTTGATTTAGGTATCCTTTCACAATTAATTATATTACTTTTTTTAAAGGCATTCAGATGACAAATGTTAGCATCATCGTTTTAGATTTCGGTTCTCAATACACACAACTCATAGCTCGTCGTCTTCGTGAAGACAAAATTTACTGTGAAATTCTCCCTTATCATACTTCTGTAGAAGAGATTAAAGCAAAAAACCCTAAAGGGGTTATCCTTTCAGGTGGACCATCATCTGTATATAATAAAGATGCTTATGAGGTTGATCAAGATGTTTACTCTATGGGTATTCCAATCCTTGGTATCTGTTATGGTATGCAAAGAATTGCAGTAGATTTTGGTGGGAGTGTTATCCGTTCATCACACCACGAATATGGTAAAGCAGAATTAAAAATTGAAACGCAATCTCCTCTTTTAGCTGATTGTGATGATGATCGTATTGTGTGGATGTCTCATTCAGATAAGGTAGATGTCCTTCCTGAAGGTTTTGCACCTATAGCAACATCTGCAAACTCTCCATATGCAGCAATTGCAAATGAAGAGAAACGTGTTTATGCAATGCAGTTTCACCCAGAGGTACAACACTCCGAAGAGGGTTACTTAATGCTTCGTAACTTTGCAAAAAATATTTGTGGAGTAACAGAAAAATGGAAAATGGAGCATTTCTTAAAAGAGCAAATCAAGTCTATTCGTGAAAAAGTAGGTGATGGTAAGGTACTTTGTGGTTTAAGTGGAGGGGTTGATAGCTCTGTTGTTGCTGCTATGCTTTATGAAGCGATTGGTGATCAACTTATCCCAGTTTTTGTAGATAATGGACTTTTACGTAAGGGGGAGCGCCAACAAGTTGAAGAGGTATTTAAAATTAACCTTAAAGCACCACTTGTTGTTGCGGATGCACAAGAGCTATTTTTAGGGCGCTTAGCTGGTGTAAGTGATCCTGAAGAGAAACGTAAGATTATTGGTCATACATTTATTGAAGTGTTTGAGCAAGAGGCAAAAAAACATGAGGGGATTAAATTTTTAGCACAAGGAACACTTTACCCTGATGTTATTGAATCTATCTCAGTAAACGGTCCATCTGAAGTTATTAAGTCTCACCATAATGTTGGTGGTCTTCCTGATTGGATGGATTTTGAGCTTATTGAGCCACTTCGTGAACTCTTTAAAGATGAAGTTCGCAAAATTGGTTTAGAACTTGGACTTCCTGCTGAGATGATTAACCGTCACCCATTCCCTGGACCAGGTCTTGCAATTCGTATTATGGGAGATGTAAATGTTCCAGATTTAGACCTTTTACGTGAGGCTGATGTTATTTTACTTGATGAGCTAAAAGCGAGTGGATACTATGCAAAAACATGGCAAGCATTTGCAGTACTTTTAAATGTGAAATCAGTAGGTGTTATGGGTGATAACCGTACTTATGACAATACTGTTTGTGTAAGAGTTGTAGAAGCAGTAGATGGTATGACTGCAACATTTGCACACTTACCACATGATTTATTAGAGAGAATTTCTCGTAGAATCATCAATGAGGTAGATGGAATTAACAGAGTTGTTTACGATATCTCTTCTAAGCCACCTGCAACAATTGAGTGGGAGTAAGCGAAAGCTTCTCCTATGAAACGCCACGAAATTTATCTTTTCTCTATCTCATCCCATCGAGATGCAATAAGTGTCAACTCTTTAGATATTACATTTTTTAAACCCTCTATAGATTTTTCTCAATATGATTTTTTAATTATAACTTCTAAACAAGCTTGTGAGGCTTTAAAGCAGTATGATTTTAAGGAGTATAAAGATAAAAAAGCCTTGTGTATATCTAAGGCAAGTGCCAAAAGTTTTGAAACATTGGGCGGAACTGTTTTAGATGTGGGTAAAGGATATGGAGATACTTTAATACAAAAAATAGAAGCATATCCAAAAACAAAGAAATGGCTCTATCTTCGTGCAAAAGTGGTTGCAAGTGATTTTGTAGAGCTATCTCAAAAAAATGGCTATAGTATAGATGAGATAGTCGTATACGAGAGCCAATGTTCAGAAGCGATTCAAAATATCCAGGTTCCGCAAAATGCCACTCTTATTTTTACATCCCCCTCAAGTATAGAATGTTTTTTAAAAAATCATACTTTTTACACAACACAAAAAATAATTGTGATAGGTAAAACTACTGCAAATAGATTACCAAATGGTGTAAAATATACACTCTCTAAAGAAACTACAATACAAAGTTGTATAGATTTATCACGATAAGAATGTTTTTTTATTATATAGTGTAATATATACTAAAAGAAGATAAGGATTGTTATTGAAATCTATTTTGTTATTGTTATTCCTTTTACTATTTAGTGAATTTTTAAATGCATCTTATTTAAGAACAATTCGTGTAGGCTCTTTTTTAAATGAACCAGATGCACAACAAGCTTTGAGTGAACTTCAAAACTTTGTTTACAATGATAATGAGTTAAAAGAGTTACAACAAAAATGGGGATTTATACTCAAAGAGAGAAAGTCTGGGCAATACTATATAACTTTGGTAGAACCGTTCACACAAAGAG